>JANWZV010000170.1 GCA_025061805.1 Candidatus Dojkabacteria bacterium
ACAAAAAAAGCAGCAACAGCCGAAGAGACTATTATTAACCTATTTATTATTTTTTTTTCTTCTAACTGCATGTTCTACTATCATTGCTATTTCGTTAATTGCTAAATTTTTTTTAAAATGCCCAAGGTCACTTAAACGAACGTCCCTGAGGGGCACTATCTCTGAAACAAGATAATACATATCTTCCAGTGTTTCAGCTGTCTGTATTTTCTTTTTTATCTCTGAAGCTTGCATTTTCTGCTATTTTTATTTCACGTTCTTTTATATCGAGATATCTGTTTGCAATAGACAATATACAATCTATCGCAGCAGACAAAAACGATTGGCTTAGAGACGATGTGTTTTTTTCATTTATGTCTTCTTCTTCATCATCTTCTTCTTCTTCGTCTTCGTCGTACTCATAATCATTGTCCTCTAAATACTCATTCACTTTACTTTTCAGTATCTCATTTTCTGCTTTCAATCTCTCTACTTCTGCAATCATCTGTTTGTACTCTTCTATATTTACTGCTGGCGCTAATACATCATTTTTAACTACTTCTAACTGTCCTTTCTTAGTGAAAGGAAAGTCATCTATTTTGGCATTTTTGCCAAAAGACTTACACTTTATCACGTACTGCCCATCTGCAATGGCGTTGCTGTCAATCATTTTTATTATATACTTCAACCTATTTAAAGCGTTTGTAGTGCCGTTTTTTAGTGAGTTAAATGGCACAACGCACTTACCTTTAGCGTCGTAAAGAGCTAC
>JANWZV010000171.1 GCA_025061805.1 Candidatus Dojkabacteria bacterium
AAAATTTTTAAATTTTTAAACCAATTAAATGTATATGCTTTTTTAATTTTTAAGGCATATACATTAGTAAACTTTTTCTTTTATTAAAAATTCATAAAAATCTGTATGTAAATACTTAATTTTTTGACAATAATAAATTTTTGCTTCTCTTTTAGCATCTAAATCATTCAAATGATAATTAACAAAAACCATATAATCAATTCCATCTTCATGATAAAATCCACCTGGTTCTAGTTCCATATTTTCATATTTTTTAATTTTTTTAATAAGCCAAATAGGTTTTATAAATATTTGGTTTGATAAATTAATTAATTTTTCTAAATTTTCTATAAATTTATCATATAACATTTCTCTTTTTTCTCTAAGTTCTATAACTTCTTCTGATTCAAGAGAATTATTTGAATTTGAATTTAAATCAAATATAATATCATCTTCATCATCATTATTATTATCATTATTATCATTATTTAAATCATTTAAAACTTGTTCTCTTGCAATTGAAAATAATTCTACTGAACATTTTATAATTTCATTATATAAATTTTTAACAACTTCATTAAATTCTTCATATTTTAAAATATATGTTAATTTATCATTTGCAACATAATTAAATTTTTTGCACACTAAACTAAAATTTTTATATTCACTATTTTTATCAAAAAACTTTGTAATATATGCAAGAATTTCACATGGTAAATTATTCATTCTGCTGTTCAATTTTTTAATATGTCTTTATTTTTTTAAA
>JANWZV010000172.1 GCA_025061805.1 Candidatus Dojkabacteria bacterium
GGTTCAAGACCCCATGTTGAAATTATTGAAGATATAATGGAACTTGATCGATCAGACTATCAATTACGTAACACAAATATTAACACAAATACACAAAATATACAAAATAATCAAAACAATTTTCTATCAGATTCACAAAATATTGATAAAATGGAAATTGATTTGTTTTATTAAACTAACAAATTACAAAATAAACAAAATATTTTACAACAAACAGAGAGAGGAATTAGAGAGGGAGAGGCGAGGAGAGAGAATCACGGAGGGGAAGGCTGCCAATCCTGCATTGTTATACAAACAAGTATGTCTTTTTCGATTTCTAACAACAGATTTGAAATTCGATTACTAATGTAGGGTATGACCGGCTTCTTTGATTGTACGGGCCATTTTGTTTTCTTTGGATTGATTATTGGACTATTTTGTAATGGCACGATCTTTTTTTATTTGTTATGGAAGCATTTCTACTATTTCGTTTGATTTTGGAATTTGGAATTTGGATGATTTGGTTCTTACAGAAGCCGGTCATACCCAGTCTTTTTATTGGTTTAGTTGGCCCGTACATTTTTATCTTACTTGGCAGCAACGAACTGCCAACAGTCTCTCCAGTTTGAAAGAGAGCGCGAGGTATGTGACAAACACAATTAGTTGTGTGTACTGTGCTTTGTTTGTGTGCGTGTGTATTTTTACAGCATTGTTGAGGAAGAAGAACTTGAGAAAGGGATGTGTC
>JANWZV010000173.1 GCA_025061805.1 Candidatus Dojkabacteria bacterium
AAATGCTTATTTGTATAATGTCAAAGGTAAACTAGTATCTGTATGTAATAATAAAGAATGCTTGTTAAATAAAACTTAGCTTTAAATTTTATGTACAATAGTTATTTAAAAATGTTTTCATAAATTTACAAGTCTAAAACGAAATAACTAAAATACTTACAGCTAGATTTAAATGATTTTTCAAATAAATCAATTAGTTTTCCATCTTGAAGTAGTTTCAGAGTTTGATAAAAGGATGTTTTAATTTCAGAAGCCATTTCTTGAACTATAAAAAATCCTGATAAAGATAAATTTATTCTTTGATCAACATAATCTATATTGTTTCTGTTTAATACTGATAAACTTAGATAACTTTTCAATATTTTAAAAAATGATTCTATTTTCCATCGTAACTTATATATTTTAAATATTTGTGTTGCTGTATATTCTAAATTTGTAGAAAAAATAAAGAAAAAAGTTTTATTTAACAAGCATTCTTTATTATTACATACAGATACTAGTTTACCTTTGACATTATACAAATAAGCATTTCTATCATTTAAAAATTTTCTCAATTTATGATAATAATAAAATTCTCCATTGTAACAATCTTTGAAAATATCTTTAGCTTTAATTTGATTATTTTCTAAATTTAACATTCTTGATTTCGGACACCTTATAACTATATTTAAACCTATTTTAGATATTTGTTGTAATACTTCTTTATTTAGAAATCC
>JANWZV010000174.1 GCA_025061805.1 Candidatus Dojkabacteria bacterium
GAAGAATTTTCGCCAGAAAATCCAAAATGCATTCATCACGATCATACATCTGGAAAATTTGTTTGCGCATTATGTAAAAAATGTAACATCGCGATTTCTGAACAAAATTTAAAAATTCGTGTAATTTTTCACAATTTTAAAGGTTATGATTCTCATTTTATTATTCGTCTCGCAGTAAAAACATTCAATATTTCAGAAATTGATCAATTTATCATTGGAACATCGAATCAACAATTTTCATACATTCAATATGGAAATTTTATTTTTATGGATTCTTTGCAACATTTGAAAGCATCTTTAGACGAATTAGTTTCACGAACACCAAAAGAAAAATTTTTAAATTTCAAAAAATTAAAAATGCCTGAAATTTTATTACAAAAAGGAATTTATCCTTATGATTGGGTAGTTAATGGTAGTTGTGGGTTTGGCGTCAAGTCAGTAATTTTTGCGTCACTCTTGTTTTTCCTCGATACTATCTAGCAAATTCTTATTTTCCATGTTTGCGTCAAATTTTTTTAAAAAATGACGCAAATTTTTTTTTACCATAGATTATCGAGACTTTTAATAATTTCGTATTTTTTTTATTTTCGCGCCCCATGTTCTTCCTGATTTTTTTGATTTTTCCATGTTTGCGTCAAATGATTTATTGACTTAAAATTTTTGCGTCATATGTCAAAAAACTTTCAGTGATTTCATCGCCGTATTTTTCTCTCA
>JANWZV010000175.1 GCA_025061805.1 Candidatus Dojkabacteria bacterium
ATTATTGAAAGACGTGATAGACGTCAAGAAAAATAAAGTGCGTCATTTTTTAAAAAAATTTGACGCAAACATGGAAACCAAGAGAGAAGCGAGAAGAAATCGAGGTGGACGCAAAAAATAATAACTTGACTCTAGACCGGCATTTACCATTAACTAATAATACAACATCAAATCTTCAATCATTTGCCGCAAATTTGAGAATAGATTATTCATAAAGACATATGTTTTTTAATTAAAGCATATGTCTTCGAAAAATGTGGGGGAAAATTTTCGAAAACTTTTTTGGGCAAAAATTTTTGATTTTGATTTTTTGAAAATGATGAAATTAATCTTCTGTTTCTTCAGGTGATTCTCTAATTTGTCTTGTTAAACTACTTGGTAAATATCTTTTTGCTGCGCTTCTTACTTGTCTCATTACAGGATGTTCTTCTTCTTCACTTCCAAGTAAACCAGAAACTAATCCTGATAATCCTCTCATAATTCTTCCAGGAACACTAGCAAGTAAACTTCCAAGATCAAATTTTCCTCCTGAATACATATCAGTTTCTTGAGGAAAGATACTTTTGCTAAAGAAGGAATTGGAGCTCCTGGTGAAACTAATCCTGTATTCAAAGTTACAGATTGACCACTAATTGTTATTGCTCCATGATA
>JANWZV010000176.1 GCA_025061805.1 Candidatus Dojkabacteria bacterium
CTTTGTTGTAAGGTTCATTTTGTTTTTCTGTACGGCTCAAAGTCTGGGTGCGGTTGGAAAATTTGGCTCTTTGGCAAGTTTGGGTGGTAGGTGGGCTTGGTACGACTTGCCAATGTGCCAAATGTGTGTCGGCTAAAAAAATCCTGTGCGGTGGACTTTTTATTTTTTCTGTGTCAGTCGGTGTCGTTTGGTTGGGTGTCTGCCTGTCGGTTGGGGTCGTCCTGCCATTGCCGCTAACGTTCCGCGGCTATGCGCCGTTTTAATGGCGTATAGCCGCAGTTAGGCGTAGGGCAGAGCGCTTGTATAGTTTTTGTATTTATTTTTATTTCTCGACTCCATGTAACATTTTTTAAATGCAATGAAACTACTATTGAATTCTTTAACTATTTTTTTCTTTTTGCCATTCTTCTGCTATTTCTTTCCAATTAATTTCTCTTTTTTCTACACCCGTCCAAACTTCCCAGAATTCTGGGTCTTTTGATTTCGGACGATGGTGTTCATCCAAATTATGCATCTCAACTATAATAGGAATCGGAGCCGCCCAACCTAACAAGATTGCTTTTTTGGTTGGCAGAATTGGTAATTCGTTAAGGATACTTCCCAGATTGTCCGGAATTAAT
>JANWZV010000177.1 GCA_025061805.1 Candidatus Dojkabacteria bacterium
TGCAAGGACGGGCTTTCGTCGACACCGGAGCCCTCTGGAACTCCGGCTTCTCGGGGCCGAACGTTGCCGACGATCGCAGCGTGCGGGTCGGTGCAGGCGTGGGGGTTCGCTGGCGGTCTCCGTTCGGCGTGATCAACGTCGATCTCGCGCAGGCGATCGTGAAGAAAGACTATGACAAGACCGAACTGTTCCGGTTCGGCTTCGGCACGAGGTTCTAGGATCATGCTCGCTTCGCTCCGCCGCGCCGCCGACCTCGGGTCGCGCTTGGTGCTCGCGCTTGCGCTCGCCCTCCAGGCCAGCTCCGTCCTGGCGCAGCAGCAACAGCAACAACAGCAACAACAGTGGTTCGTCCCCGGCCAACAGCAGGGCCAGCCGCAAGGTCAGCAGCGCCCCCCTCAGGCGCAGCAGCAACAGCAGCGGGCGCCACAGGCCCAGCAGCGACCGGCCCAGCCCACAGGGCAGGTTCCCGGTCCGACCGAACCGGGCGCGCCGCGCCTGCCGCCGCTCGATCGTTCACCGCCGCCGCCCCCCGCGGTGATCGGTGTCATCGGAGTGCAAGAGGTGTTCGAGGCCTCGGTCGCCGTGCGTCAGGTTCGGCAGACCATCCAGGA
>JANWZV010000178.1 GCA_025061805.1 Candidatus Dojkabacteria bacterium
TGATTAAAAGTATAAATAAAATTTTGAATTGATGCATAAGGAAAACTAATTGTTGGAGGAATTGTCATGTAAGTTGGCAAAGTAAAATAAATTAAAGTTAAATTTGGTTGTTTAATTTCAACTTGAAAATTTGTATACAATGTTGGATCAATTGATGCTTGTCTCCATAATCTGTTTTGTAATGCATAGTTAATGGTAGTTGTGGGTTTGGCGTCAAGTCAATCATTTTTGCGTCACTCTTGTTTTTTCTCGATTCCATCTCGCAAATTCTTGTTTTCCATGTTTGCGTCAAATTTTTTTAAAAAATGACGCAAATTTTTTTTATCATAGATTATCGCGCTTTTTAATAATTTCGTGTTTTTTTATTTTCGCGCCCCATGTTCTTCCTGATTTTTTTGATTTTTCCACGTTTGCGTCAAATTTTTTGTTGACTTAAAATTTTTGCGTCATATGTCAAAAAACTTTCGGTGATTTCATCGCCATATTTTTCTCTCAAGTATTCAATAAGCAAACTTTGTTTGTTTAAAAAATTTTGAAGTTTTTTGTTCTTTTTGAAAAAACTTTGTTTGTTTAAAAAAATTTTGA
>JANWZV010000179.1 GCA_025061805.1 Candidatus Dojkabacteria bacterium
TATTTTAATTTCAGATTCTTTTACCGAAATAACAAAATTGTTATTAGGACCACCATCAAAAAATTTTATACCAGATCCAGCTGTAATTATTCTTTCCAATTGTAATTTATTTGACTCTGACACAACAAGAAAAGGTATATCATCTATTTCATTAGGTATTGATATTTGCTTAGGAATTACCTTTCCAGGTGCTTTTATTTCATATTTGGGAGTTTCTGGTATATCAGAAAAAAGCGTAGTTATTTCTTTTTCTTTTGAAGGTTTTAAAACAACGTTGCCACCTGGTAATATTCTTTTTCCTATTACTTTACTCATTTATTTAACTTTGTCTTTTTTTAATATTTATTTTTTTTTAAAAAATATAATAAATCTAAAATATTATTAATTTTTTAAAAAACATAAAAACACAAAAATAAAATTTATTATTAACATATGTAATAATATGAAAAAAATATCTCCCAGCTGGGAGATATTTCAATTATTTTTCTATATATATTTAAAATTAAGTATTATTATAACAAATTTTTTAATCTTTCTTCTTCAACAACAAAATCTTCAGAAACTAACAATATTGAC
>JANWZV010000017.1 GCA_025061805.1 Candidatus Dojkabacteria bacterium
CGTAGGTTCATAAAAGAGAGAACCTCCCTGGTATATCTTACCACCATAAACCAATTTAGCTCCTTTCTGTAACGAATCATTAACTTGTTGAACTAACTTGTTAAGTACATCTTCATTTGCAACCGGCCCTAGTTCAGTTTCGTAATCTAACGGATCTCCAATTTTTAAACTAGATATCTTATTACTCAAAGAATTTAAAAATTCTTCTAAAATCGACGCATGTACAAAAACTCTTTTTGGTGAATTACATGCCTGACCAGCATTTCTAAATCTATTTTCGATTAGTGCAGAAGAAGTTATATTTATGTCTGCATCTGGGAGAACAATAAATGCATCACTACCTCCTAATTCCAAAACAGTTTTTTTAATGTTTCTCCCAGCTAAAGCTGCAACTTGAGATCCTCCGTATACACCTCCAGCAAAACTAACACCATTAATTCTAGAATCTGCAATAATGTTATCCAAATGGTTTGATTTTACGTATAACATTTGAAATACATACTTTGGATAACCAACTTCTGTCATGATATCTTCTATAGCCAAAGCACACATGGGTACATTTGATGAATGTTTAAGCAATACACAATTACCAGCACTAATTGTAGGTATAATAAATCTAAATGCCATCCAGAAAGGGAAGTTCCATGATACTATACCAAGAATAATACCTAATGGCTCATAAGATATGTATGATTCTAGAGCGTCAGTTTGTACATATTCATCTTTCAAAAATTTCTCAGTATTAGCTGCATAATATTGTGCAGTTAAAGCACATTTTTCTATTTCATTAATGGATTGCTTTATAGGTTGTCCTATTTCTTTAGTAATCAATTCTGCTAATTCCTTCTTACGATCAATAAGAATATTACTCAATTTTTTTAAAATTTCACTTCGAGTCGACAGATCTGAAAACTTCCACTCGTTGGAAACTGTTTGCGCATTCGATATTTTTAATTGCACTACTTCTTCGCTATCTTCGTTTAGTATTAAGTTAATAGAATGATTATAAGGATTCTTGGAAATAAACGTCATAAGAGCAATAAGTAATAGTTATAGTTAAAAATAAAATTCACCTAACGATACTAAAATATTTAATTTTTTTAATAATTATTGATTCATATTTTTAAGACATTTAACCTTAAAATTTAAGATGTATTATATTTTGCACAATTAAGATATAAAATGTTTCTAATTCTACTTACAATTATAAAAGTTTAACACAGTACGTATAAAAACTTACATCTTTACAAATAAATATTTGTAAATTATAATAAGTTCCGTTATTGTCTGTTTTTAATTAGTTATTAACTCGTAGACAGATGACACACGAACAAGAGCTACAACAATTAAATAGTAATAACTTTAAAAGTGAAGTTATCGACTATAAAGGATTAGTTCTAGTAGACTTCTGGGCAGAATGGTGTGGACCATGTCAAAAGTTGTCGCCCATACTAAAACAAATTAGTAAAAAATTTCGTGATAAGATAAAATTTTGTCAACTTAACGTTGAAGAAGCACCAGAAATAGCAATTACCTACAACATCATGAGTATACCAACATTAATTATGTTTCGTAATGGGGGAATAATAGAAACAATAATTGGTTTGCAGCCTGAACATGTTTTGACAGCAAAACTACAACAGATAATCGATTCGCACGATGCGCCAAGTTCTAATAAACAGAAGTTAATCTTAAAACCATCTGATAATATAGAAGACGAAAAACAAGTAAGTAGATCAACAACATGAAATAAATTTGATTATTTCTACTCATGACTTACTATGAAAATTGTAACGTTGTTGTGATTGGTTCAGGTCCTGCTGGACTTACTTCGTGTATTTACTTATCCAGAGCTCGATTAGATCCTATACTATTAGCCGGCGTAAACTGGGGTGGACAATTAATGAGAACATCAATAATTGAAAACTATCCTGGATTTCCAAATGGTATAGACGGACCTAGTTTAATAAAAAATATGCTGGATCAAGCCATAAATTTTGGAACAAAAGTATATTACGAAAATGCAAAATCTATTAGTATGCTAAATGAAAATTTATTTGAAGTTTATACAGAAAATACTAAATTTATAAGTAGAAGTGTTCTAATAGCCACCGGCGCCGAACCAAAAACATTAGATGTACCAGGAGAAAAAGAATTTTGGGGCAAAGGCGTATCTACATGTGCCACTTGTGATGGAGCACTTTTTAAAAATAAATATGTCGTAGTTGTAGGAGGGGGCGATTCTGCGATGGAAGAGGCATTATTTTTATCAAAATTTGCCACAAAAGTGACAATAATACACAGACGAGAAATATTTAAAGCCAGTATGATAATGCAAGAAAAAGTTAATTCAAATGCAAAAATAGAAAAAATAATGAATTCTGAAATCTTAGAAATTGTTGGCAAAAACAAAGTCGAAGGCGTAAAAATAAAAAATAAAAATAACAACGAAATAGCTTATTTAGCATGCGATGGAGTGTTTCTTGCTATTGGGCATAAGCCTATAACAAGTTTCTTAAATGGAATAGTAGAAACAACTGAAGAGGGATATATATTGTCACACAATAATGTATTTACATCTCGTGAAGGTATATTTGTAGCCGGAGATGTTGAAGACAATAAGTACAGACAAGCAATTACGGCAGCAGGAAACGGTTGCAAAGCAGCATTAGAAATTGAAAAATGGTTAAGAATGAAATACAATATATAAGTCGGATACCACTATAACTTGGATAAGAAAATTACTTTTCTACTTTATAAACAACTAAAAAATCACCTTCTGAGATGTTTTGAATGTACTTGTCTACACATATACCACATTCTTGTCCTTTTTTTACTTCTTTAACATCATCTTTTAAAATTTTAAGAGAAACTATTTTTCCTCTACCAAGTTCTATATTATCACTACTACTTTCGCCTACCTTAATAAATTTTGCGTTTGATCCCCTTAAAATTACACCAGATGTAACCTCACAACCAAATACTTGTTTGTTATCAGATAATAAAAAAATCTTTTTAATTTTAGCTCTAGCTACTTCAACTTCGACGTTTACATGATCACTACACTTCATTGCATTTATGAGATCATTTAATTCATTAAACATTTCATAAATAACATCATAATTTTTCAAAAAAACCTTTTCGCGTTGAGCAAGTTTTCTGATTACGGAATTAGTAGGTAACTGAAAAGTAAGTATTATTGAATTTGCAAGCACAGCTCTATTAATGTCTTCTTTCGTAACCTCTCCTACCCCAGTAAACAATATATTTAACCGCACATTAGTGTTTGCAAGACTATTAGATAAAACACTTAATTGCTGTAGTATAGCTTCTAAAGTTGATTGTGTTTTTGATTTTATAATAAGATACAGACACTTTTCTTTTCCTTCTTTTATGTTAGTTTGAGTACGTAGAATATCCAAAAATACCTCATACGGATCTTTCTGTTGTTCGACTATCAAACTATTTGATTCTGCAATTTTTGTGGAATGTTCATATACTTTTAATTTTGCAATCTCTTCAGATTCGACAAAATAAATAATTTCACCAGGGCTAACACTTTTCTTAAGACCTACCAACCAAAACGGTTTGGACGGATAAACGTAATTTACTATATTTTGTTTGTAATCAAGAAAATTTTTTACTTTGAAATATTGATCATTGGTATATGCAAACAATTTTACATCTTTTATATAACCGGATTTTAATATACATAAACATACATTTCCAATCTTTTTATCAAAAACAGACTCTAGTACGAAAGCTTCTGCCACGATTTCTTTAGATTGCGTTGTTGAAACTTTAATTTCATTAATTTCAGTTAATAGCTGTATACCTTCTAAAAGCTTATCTACACCAATATTATGTTTTGCTGATATCTCAAAACACAAACTATCTCCACCAAATTCTTCAATTAACACACCATGAGATGATAATTCATTTTTTATTTTCTGAATATTTACACCGGGCAAGTCTATTTTATTAATTGCTACAATAATAGGTACATTAAGACTTTTTGCAAAGTTAATTGATTCTCTTGTTTGTGGCTTAACACCATCATCTGCAGCAACTATTAGCAAAACAAAATCAGTAATCTTTGCACTATTTAAACGCATATTAGTAAATAATTCGTGTCCTGGTGTATCTATAAAAGTAATTTTAAAACCATTCGATAGTGTAACTTCATGAGCCCTAGTATTTTGAGTTATACCGCCAGCTTCTTTATTTACTATGCAAGTACCACAAACCGTATCTAGAAAGGTCGTTTTACCATGATCTACATGCCCCATTACAGCAACTACAGGTTGTTTTAAATTTGCTTGTTTGTAGTTCATTATTTGACAACTTTTACATGTATCTACAGCCCATAATTCTAGCACATTTTCAAATTATGTACTTAATTATGTGCCAAACTAAATTAATAATAGTATAAACTATTGTAAAATAGAAATATATTTGCACTTTTAAATTTAAATTATTATCATTCAAATTATGATTACTGTTTCGACGGATAGTCTAAATGTGGTTAAAGAAGTTGTAGAAGTATTACAAAATGGTGGTTTAGTGATTTATCCAACAGAAACTTGCTACGGCGTGGGTGTAGATGCAACAAACGCAGATAGCGTAAAAAAGTTATTAAAATACAAAAAAAGGCCATCTGGGAAAGCCATATCAATAGCTGTTTCTAGCTTAGAAATGGCAAAAGAATATGTTGAAATAAATCAAAGAGCTGAAGAAATATTCAACACACTATTACCAGGACCTTTTACTATAGTTTGTAAATCAAAACACAAAACAGATAAAAGATTAGAAGCTGAAAATGGTACACTCGGTGTAAGAATTCCAAACTATAAACTACTCATTGATATAATTAATAAATTTGGTAAGCCTATAACAGCTACGTCCGCAAATAGCTCTGGAGCAAAAACTCCTTATTCACTTGAAGAAGTTTATGACACGCTAAGCAACAATCAAAAAAAATTGATTGACCTAGCTATAGATGGTGGTAAATTACCAAAAAATCCCCCTTCGACCGTAATAGATACTACTACCGAAGAACTAACTATATATAGGCACGGTCGTTTAAACCCAAAAAATATAAAGAGAATACAAAATTTCATATCAGATTCTGAAGAAGATACAATATCAATTGCAGAAAACTTAGTCAAACAAATTCTAGAACAAAATACTAGTACTAGTGAATATTTTCTATTTTTACTAGACGGTGAATTAGGTTCAGGTAAGACACATTTTGCTAAAGGAATAGCTAAAGCTTTAGGTATAAATAAAGTAATTAAATCACCTTCATATAATTACGTAAACGAATATCCTGTGCCAGGTAGTCAAAGAAAATTGTTTCACATCGACGCATGGAAGTTACAAGATAGATCTGAATTAGAAACATTAAATATACTTGGTATATTAAACAACTATAATGTAATAATAATTGAATGGCCAACTGTAGTATTTAATTTAGATCCAATATACTTAGAAAACCTTAGTTATGTAATAGTTGAATTTGTAATACTAGAAGCTAATAAAAGAATGATCAGAGTCATCGAAAATACTAAGTGATTGTTTGTGTCACTGGATTATTATTACTATTCAATATAAGTTAGATACATATTTTGGCTATTGGAAATATTTTATAAAAAATACTTTTACTAAATTAGATTACACTAGTATATAATAAGTATATAATACTAGTATGTCGTGTTATATATGTTTTGCATTCATTAACTTAATCAATGTAGTCATAAAAGTTGTATATGCCTGTAAATATAGAACTACCTAAAAAAGATTTAGGAAGAAACGTTGATACAGAAGGTATAACTGCGTCCAGTGCAAAAAAAAGTACGGGAGGGAGAATAATACAAAATATAACGTTTTTTGGTGACTCTGCAATTCCAGAAGGAGATAAAGAATATATAGATGCGTACAATACAGCAAGACTACTTGCACAACATGGATACACTATAGTTAACGGTGGAGGGCCAGGAATAATGAAAGCTGCAACAGCAGGAGCAGAAAGTATAAATGGTAAAACAAAAGCTATATATTGGGAACCAAAACTAGCTTCATACTTTGAAGGTAAAAATATATCCAATACTACTGATGAAAGTGAAGCATATTCAAACTATATAATGCGTACGTTAGGTTTAATAGAAAATGGTGATGCTTTTGTTATATTTAAAGGAGGTACTGGTACTATATCGGAATTTGGTATGGTCTGGTGCATAGCGAAACTATACTATGGGTGCCATAAGCCAGTTATATTATTCGGAGATTTTTGGGACGAAATAGTAAATGCTTTTCAAAAATACATGTACATAGATGAAATAGAACTAGCAGTGTTAAATAAAGCAAATTCTCCAGAAGAAGTACTATCACTCATAGAATTTTATCAAAATAAATTTCTAGAATGTGGTGTTAGAAGTGTCTTCGGTGACGAAGGCTCTCTAATAATAGGAGGACGCAACAGTAAAAATGTTACATCAAAAACTTACAACCAAGTTGCTTCTGAATATCACAGTAGACATGTCGGTAAGCTTATATCTCAAGAACAATTAGACGAGTTTATTTCACTTGTTAATCCACCTGCTAAGATTTTAGATATTGGATGCGGTAGTGGAATGGATATAAGATATTTAAGCAATAAATACTCAGTGAAAGGAATAGATTTTTCAGAAAGATTAGTTAAAATAGCAAAATACGAAAATCCTAATCTAGATATTGAAGTAGCAGATATAATAACTTATGATCTCGGCAAAGGAATATACAAAGGGATATGGGCAAGAGATTCAATACACCATATACCAGGAGAATATTTGTTTGGCGTTTTTAAAAAAATATTCGATGCATTAGTAAATGGAGGGATATTTTACTTAATAGTTAGGGAAGGTAAAGGTGAAATAATAGAAGAAGAAAAAAAAAGTTACTTTTTATTTAAAAGATTCTATCATCTTTTCTCAGAAGAAGAACTTAAAGAACTTGCACAAAATACAGGTTTTGAAATTGTAAAAATATATACTCAAAAACGTACACATCGGTGGTTGGTAGGAATATTACGTAAACCAGAGGTAACATAACAAATAAAAGATACGAAAAACATTTTGCTAACAACATCAATAGTTTTTAACTAACTACTTAAAAATTCGTCAAATATACGTATGTACATTGAAATGTAAAGAAATTTTTTCTACTTCTTGCAAATATTACTAATAATGTACTAAATTTTGTAAAATCGTTTTTATATAATTTTCTTGGATTTTTACAGAATAATAATGCAAGGTATTATTTTACTTTTATTAATAACTTCTCTAGTCATAATTATTGTTGCATATTTTATTGCTATTTTGTTTAAAAAGTCTTATTTAGAAAAAATAGTACAAAACTCAATAAACAACGCAGCAATATTCCAAGTTTTGTTTCCAACAGATAATACGTACACAACCGCGAATCATTCACGTTTTTTGAAAACAATTTTTAACATGTCAACTGTAATCGTATCATTCGAAATATTTTGCTCAAAAGAAGTAATAAAATTTTTATTAGTATGCAGACCAGAACAAAGTGAATATATTATTAATCAGCTATACTCGGAATTTCCTGATATACAAATTAAAAAATTATTACATAAAGATTTATACCTTGAACAAATTGCGCGGAATAAAAATTCATTTATATCTTTTGTAAAAAACAAAGAGTATACAAAATTTATAAACGATAGTTCTACTTTAGGAAATACATCTATCGGATCAATAATTGCAGCTTTATCTAATCTGCAAGAAGGAGAATTTTCGTATATGCAGATAATATGTAAGCCTAAACAAACTAATGAAAATCTACAAAACGAAATAGTAGAAAAAAACCAAGACGCAACAAGTACTAAAACTGATTATTTCTTTTTCCGAACACAAATACGTATTATGGTATCAACTAAAACAAGCGATCGATCTGAAAAAATAATCGTAGATGTTGCACAAGCATTTAAACAGTACAATAGTACTGTTGGGAATACTTTAAAAGTAGTTAAGTTACTAGAAAAAAATTCTTTGTTAAATAGTACAATAAAAATTTTTAATAAAATATTATTGCCCCGAACTAAAATTGTACCTCTCAATCCTATACACTTTTTCCTTATGCGTACTATCGAAAACACTACTAGTAGCTATTTTAGCATTGACGAATTAGTATCTATGTATTATTTTCCAAACCAAAATATCACTAATCCTAACATAGAATGGTTACGATCCAGAAAAATACCTTTTCCTATTAATATTCCTACATATGATCCATCAAAAGGTAAAGATAATCCTAGAATTTTTGCAATGACTGATTATAGAGACATACATAAAATATTTGGTATTAAAAAAGTAGATAGAAGACGACATTTCTATCTAATAGGAAAAAGTGGAAGTGGAAAATCTACTCTACTAAAAAATATGATTTTAGGAGATATATACTTTGACGAAGGTGTAGGAGTTATAGATCCTCATGGCGATTTGATAGAAGAAATATTGGATCACATACCACAACATCGTAAAAACGATGTAATATTAATCGATCCTTCTGATGTAGAATATCCAGTAGGACTAAACATGGTTGATATAAAAGAAGGAGAAACACGTGAACTACTGGCAGATGGGATCGTAAGTGTCTTTAAGAAATTTTTCTCAGATTCGTGGGGGCCTAGATTACAGTACATGTTAACAAACGTTATTTTAACATTACTATATTGCCAAAACGTATCGTTGATAGCTGTGCCTAGAATTTTGAATGATAAAAATTACAGAAAATTTTTACTAAAACAAGTTGATGATAGTTTTTTACAAAAATATTGGACTGAAGAATATGTAAAAATGGCAGAAAATTCAAAATTATTAAACGAAGCAATATCACCAATATTAAATAAAGTTGGAAGATTTTTAAATTCTAACATGATAAGAAATATGATAGGTCAGGTAAAATCAACAATAGACTTAGGAGAAGTCATGAATAAAGGCAAAATATTGTTAATAAATTTATCACAAGGCAAAGTTGGAGAAGAAAATTCTTCTTTACTGGGTGGGATGCTCGTAACTAGACTATATTCAAACGCAATGCAAAGAGCAAAAATTCCAGAAAACGAAAGAAAGGATTTTTATTTATATGTAGACGAATTTCAAAACTTTGCTAATGATTCATTTGCTAAAATTCTGTCTGAAGCTCGAAAATATGGATTATGCTTAATTCTTGCTCACCAATATCTTGATCAACTAGATGGGAATTTACAAAGTGCAATTTTTGGCAACGTTGGTACAATATTAAATTACGTAGTTAGTAGTAAAGATGCAGAAGTATTTGCAAAAGAATACTATCCATATCTGACAACGAACGATTTAATACATTTAGATAGATATCACTTAGCTTTAAAAATGACTATAGATGGCCAACAATCAAAACCATTTACAGCAATAGCACTAAAACCGTTCTTTAAAAAAACAGGCCTAAGTCAAGAAATAAAAGAATTATCTCGTAAAAAGTATGCAAAAACAAAAACAGAAATAGAATCAAAATTGTCAAAATGGTTAAATGCTAAATATGACGATAACGGCAATCTTATCCAAGAAAAGAAAAATAATAATGAAAACGTAGAACAGAAATCTACAAACGTACTACAAGATACAATAAGCTTAGATACAATAAGTGACAGTACAACAAGAACAACAAAAAATAATACAAATAATAATCCTGACAAGAACATGGTATCAAGTCAATTTAGTCAAAAAATAAACAAGCAAAAAGTAAACTCACGTAGCACACAAGCCACAAAAATTAATACCAAGTTAAACAACAAAAAGTAGATGTATTATATAGCTAGCACTAAGAAGAGGAAAATAAATTTCGAGATTAACTAGTTGTTAATTAGCATCTAGTACATTTTTAATATGAATAGGTAAATCTAAAACAACCTCTACCCCACTTCTCATATTTTTGATAACATACTTCTTATGTTCAATTTCATTATCACCAAAAATAATAACATAACCAAAATTTTTCCTATTAGCAAAATCTAAAGCTTTTGTAATTGATAAAGTACTATTACTTACAAATATATTTAAGCCTTCTTTGCGTAAAAAATCTGCTAAAGCAAACAAATAAGCTATATATTTAAAATCAGACTTTAATATAGGTAAAAAATATACTTGTAGCGTAGTACTTAGCTGAGGCATTAAATTGTATTTTTGAAGAAACAACTTGATTGTTTCATCACCGGGGGCAAAACCAACTGCATAAAAATGCTTTATGCCAAATATATCAGATAAATTATCGTACCTGCCGCCACCAAAAATAGATCTTTTTATTATCTCAGCATCATTAGATGAAGATAAATTTAAGATTTGCTTGTCAAATAATTCGAAAACCATACCAGTATAGTACGTCAAACCACGTACTAACGGTAAAAAAATTCTAATGTATTTGGATAAGCCACAAATTTCTAAATATTTAATAAAATCCGTAAAGAAACGATCATTCGTAACATGTAAATATTTAGTATTTATAAAATCTAGTAAAAAGTTTGTATCGTCAAACAACAACCAAAATTCTTTCTCGTCACGTATAATAACATTTAAATCATTATGTAATTTATATAAAAATTCTTGTTTGGATAGCTTAAAATATTTATCAAATATAGATAATGCTATATCATGCTTGTCCTCATTTATAGATAAGTAAGATGAAAGAAAGTATCGAACAAAGGGTCTGTAGTTTAAAAGTATTACAAACATACTATCATCTGCTCCTAAATTATTCATAATTTGAACTGCTAGTTTTATCACTTCAACATCAGCAAGTACGTTATTAGAACCAAAAATATCGCAATTCAGCTGCCAAAATTCTCTATTTCTGCCTCTTTGAGGTTTTTGAAAGCGATAAAAATTTGCTATTGAAAACAATTTTATTGGTTTAGGCTTAGTATTATAAAACTTGCTTACCATCCTACATACACTAGGGGTCATTTCTGGCCTAATTGCTAACTCTTCTTTTTCCTTTTTGAAGCTTAATAGTTCTAGTCTTATATCTCCTCCTGACTTTAACTTATATAACTCAGCATTTTCTAAAATCGGTGTTAGATACTCTTCAAAACCAAAGCTCAAGCATGTACTTCTCCATATATCAAAAATATACTTGCGTTGTACAAACTCTTCAGGATGCCAATCATAAGTACCTGTTGGTGGATCAATACGCAAATTCATAAACACTTACCAAGAAATAGCTGAATACTAAAACTACTAATTAATAAAAAATTGTGATCAAAACTTTAATAATATTAACAAGCTTATTAAAATTATCACAATTAAATATATTAACTAGCAATTATAACTATACCTTAGTAATTTTTGCAATAAAAAAACCCGTATACACCCCGTTAGGAATAATCCTTTTTGTCTTTGTCAAAAGTTGCTTAAATTTTTTACCTTTATATGAAACGAATCCATCTATATAATTATCAATATTTAAATCAAAATCCAGAAGTTTTGCACTTGGATTTTTCTCTAAAAACCAGTCTATTACTTCCTCATTTTCTTCAACACTAAATGTACAGGTTGAATAAACCATTATTCCATTCTTTTTTAAAAACTTAAAACCAGAATTTATCAAACCTTTTTGTAATTTAGTAATTTTTTTTGGTTCTGTCTTGCTCCAATATTTAAATGTCGATGGCTTACTTATAACAAGATTACTTTCATTAGAACAAGGTGCGTCTACCAATACGCGATCAAAATAGTTAATCAACGAAGGATAAGATTTATACAATTTATTACCATCAATTAAAATTGATGTAAAACAATGTACTTTATAATCCTTTAGCAACTTCAGCATTTTAAAATATCGATCTCTATTTTTTTCTACTAAATATAGCTTACAGTAACCGTCTAAATAACCATACATTTGAATTGCCTTGCTACCAGGGGCAGCACACAAGTCTAATATTGTATTATCTTTGTATAAATCCAAAGCCAATACAGGTAAAGCACTAGATGCTTGTTGTATATATATATCTTTATTACAAAACTCTGGAGTATCAGTAATTTTAATACCATTTGCATTAGAAATTACAAAATAAAATTGCTTATTTATGTCCTTCTGAAAATCAAACAACTCTTTAATATTAAAGCCTTGTTTGACTAGAGAGTTTAATACTTTATTTTTATCAGCATAGTTTAATATTCGAAATACTTCTTTCGCAGGATTATACATATAAGCTAATATATCCTCCGATTGACGAGAATAAATGGTTTTTATTTTACTTATAAAATCTTCTATCTTAGAATAAAAAGTATCAGAGACACGTTTCATATAAAAGTATGAAATTCAAAATATCTTTTAGATATCTGCCCTAGTTTGTTTTTCAATAATATCAAGTACTTTATTTGCAACAGTATCCCAGCTATATTTTTGAAAAAATTCTATGTTATCTATACTACAATTATCAGTATCTGTATTCTGCGTTTTTTTATCTTGCAATAATCTAAGCAAAACTTGAGCTATGTCTTCAGGTACAGCAGGATTTACAAAATGTATTAAATCATGTTTTATTTCTCTAAATGCTTCTATGTTCGAAGCAACTACAGATTTTTTAAAGTATATAGCCTCAAGAATTGGTAAACCAAGACCTTCTTGCCAACTAAGCATTAAAAAAACTGATGCATTTATATATAATGTTTTTAATTCATCTAAAGTAACATAATCAGTAAAAATAACATAATCTTGTAACGATAATGCTTCAACTGTATCAAATATATCTTGATATAGCCATCCTTTCTTACCTACTATAACATATTGAATATCAGAATATAAATGTTTGACTATAGAAAACGCTTTTAACGCATTTGTATAATTTTTTCTAGGTTCAAGAGTAGATACACTTAAAATATATTCTTTCTTAATACCATATTTGCTAGCTAATGCAGATAGCCCTATATCTTTGGCATTAATTAGAGATGTATTTATTCCCCCATATATGATATTATCTTTGTGGATATTTGTTTTAAAAACATCGCAAAAAGATTTCCGCGTATAATCTGATATAAACAAAAAAGATCGACGCAAAAGTAAAGCTAAATTAATCAAATACTTTAACTTCGTTTTTATACGTACACTATAATATTCGGGATGTGTTATTAAAAAGATATCGTGAATTATTTGATAACTATTTCGTATCAATATGCTAAATAAAATATTTAAAGTACTTATAAAAGCATCCAAATTCAGTTTACGCGTATATAAATAAACTTTTAATATCCATAAATAATTATATTTTTTTGCTGGTACTTCAATTACTTCAAAATTGATACCTTTTAGCGGTATTTCTGATACATGACTTAAGTTTGCAACAAAGATATAAAAATAATGATCTGTACGTTTTATTAAACTTTTAGTTAGTTCTTTTGTGTAGTAAGAAATTCCACCCCATCCAATTACTGCTGGAGAATAATCAATACCTATCTTCATAAATTTCTATTGTTTATAATTAATAGCAAATATATAAATATATGTTTCAATAAGAAAAAATAACTTAATAACCTATGCAAAATAAAACAAATATTGGAATTATAAAAAAAATTAATACCATGTTAAATAGTGCATTTTCAAAAATAACAGTACTAATGTTTATGTTTTTATTTTTTAATACACTTTTATTTAACAGCTTGAAGATTTATTCACAGAATACACAGTATGACAATTCAACTAAAGGCCTAACACTAAACTTAATCCAGTATACACAAAACCCAGAAAACAAAAAGGTACGATTTGAAGTAGAAATTCGTTCAGATATAAATTCTGACAGAGTAGAAATACGATGGATTCTAGATGGTAACGTAAGATACGCTGATCCTAGTCAAAAAAAACAAATACTTTCAGTAACTAAGAATAGTATACACAAACGTAGTATAGAAGTAATACCAACGGGTACAAATGAAGATGGTATCGGAATAAGTCAAGTTATGGTAGAAGTCGAAGCATTTTTTGTAAATAGCAGTATTCTTTCGACAGATAGAAAAACATTCCTTTCAAACAAGCAAGAAGAAGTTGTTGTAATCAAAACAAATGATAAAGGTGAGCGCTACCTAGACCTCCCAGACGAATATATTCATCAAAAGAATATACTAATATTACGTAATATTGTTACTATTATTACTATAACTTTACTTGTATCCATAATTGGTTATTTTGGTATAAAAAAGTTTATAAGGTACCTAAATAAAGATGATCGGTATTAACAATCAACACTGGCAAGTGATTGGCAAACATATAACAAAAAATGTAATAGATGAAATTTTGATCCTACGAAATGTAGGTAACAAACACGCATTTCTTTACCCTTCTCTATCACACTTAAGTGATCCGTTCGACATGTTTGGAACTTTAGAGTTCGTCAAATATATTGATTACCTTACAAAAAACAAACAAAAAAAAATCTTTATACACGGGGATTTTGACGTAGATGGTATAAGTGCTACTGCACTATTATGGAGATTTCTTAGTAAAGAACTAAATTTGGATGCTATTCCTATAATACCAAATAGATTCCAAGACGGATATGGAATAAGTGAAAATACTATAAAAAAAATACTTGATCTAGGAGGAAACGTATTGATAAGCGTAGACTGTGGTATCAAAGATATAGATATAATAAATAAATATAGTCATCAGATAGATTTTATAGTCACAGATCACCATACTCCTTTAGAAGGAAATACAAATACAGAAGTAAGTAGTAAAGATAATACAATACAAATCAATAAATTTATATTGCCAAAAGGAGCAAAAATAATTGTACATCCAATGCTATCGGAAAAAAATACAAATATAGAAATATGTGGTAGCATGGTCGTTTTCAAATTATGTATGGCTATGAATGAGTTCTTTAAACTTAATGCAAATTTAGAAGAATATTCAGTATACCCATGTTTAGGAACAATATGCGATGTTATGCCATTGACACAAGAAAACAGAATAATCGTAAAAATTGGCATTGATCAACTCAGAACAGGTAAACACATTGGTATTCAATCACTTGCAAGAAAGGCAAAAATTAACATCAAAAATATAAATGCATATCATTTAGGATTTATAATAGGGCCACGATTAAATGCATCAGGTAGAATAGAATCTGCCACGGATGCATTAAGATTATTATGCACAAATTCGAAAGAATATGCTGATTTAATAGCCGAAAAGCTAGAAGATTTAAATAAAACAAGGCAAAATTTAACTAACACATACTTACAATTAGCAGAAAATTATGTTTTAAATCAAGAACTATATAAAAACAAGATAATAATTATTCTTGGAGAAAAATGGCCTGAAGGCATAATTGGTTTACTTGCTAGCAAACTATCCGAAAAATATGAGAGACCAGTAATCGTTGGATCTATAATCGAAGATATTATAAAAGCATCTGCTAGAAGCAATTTGAATAACTTACATATAACAAAAGAAATAAGCAAAATAAGTAACTTACTAATAAAGCATGGTGGGCATGAAAAAGCTGCAGGATTAACATTAAAAACAGAAAATAAAGAATTATTTATTCGTAAACTAACAGAAATGTTTAACTATACACTAGTACTCCCGGATCAAAACACACAAAAATTAATAATAGATGCTTCAATATCAATAAATATTGATACTATTTCAGAACTGTATAATATAGAATTACTTGAACCATTTGGATACCAAAATCCAGAGCCAATTTTTTTGATTGAAAAAAATAAAATAAATACCGTTACTTACTATGGTAAAAATAAAAATCATACAAAATTAAATATTTCTCCAAATGATTATATGTATAGTATAGACTCAATTTTATTCAATGCAAGACTAGATAACTACATGAACATCCAAGATACGACAAGCAAATATATTGATATTGTCGGGAAATTTCGTATACAAAAATACAACGATGATGCTTTCAAACCTGAAATAAATATACTAGATTTAAGATTACATTAGCAGAACAATGTGCGTAATACTATCTAGACAAAAAATTTTTACCTAATGCTTACAAAAAATAAAAAGCGGGCTGCTACATACAAAGTAGAACCCGCAAACTAAAGTTACTACACTGCTACTACTTAGTATACTACTTATTTTGCCACAGAATCTCTAAATTGTTTACCAGGTCTAAACTTTGGTACTCGCTTTGCTGGTACCTTTACTTCAGCACCAGTTTTTGGATTTCTTTTCGTGCTTGCTTTCCTTTGTAAAGAAGCAAAAGTTCCAAAATTCGTAAGAGCAACATTCTCCCCATCTGCAACTGCTTTCATTATAACTTCCATAGTAGCATCTACTACTGCATAAACATCTTTCTGTGATAACCCTGTTTTAGATGCTACTGCCTTTACTAAATCTGCTTTATTCATATCAATTAAAATAACAACTAAAATAAAGCACCATTTAAACACTAAATCTATACCTGGCCAGTAATAGATTTTGAAGTAGTATATGAAATGTACACTATTGTGTCAATATACAAAGTTTATCACAAGAAATAACTATATACCTACTTATTTGTTACTTTTTACTTTTTGTCTTATCAAAACATATATAATTATACTGATATTTATACAATAAATAAACACTATTGATACGTGAAAAACCAATCCAGCAATAAATATAGACATTACATATTTTTATTTATTTAAACCACTCAGTAATCATTTGAAATATATCTAAAAAAGAATTTTTATATTTTTTTAAAATATAAAAATTTTAATATACAGTAACAATTAGGGTTATTATTTATAACAATAAAATTACTATATCAAAAATAAAAAATGAATTTATATGTATATATTATAAAAGTTTTAAGAATTTTTCATGTTCAATATATATAACATATTATTGATAATAACATCTAAAATCATTACGTAATATTCACCCCAGATTTCTTTTTAAGAGCCTGCTGAATTGCAAAAAGTGGCAAATATGCACACTTTCTACGTGAAACTGTAATATCAATACCTAATAAAGAAACTACATCTTCTACATTTAGCAATAAAACATTATGTACGTATTTATTTACTAAATAATCACTCAAAATGGAAGCTGTAGCTATAGAAATAGAACAACCAGAGCCAATGAAACTGATTTTAACTATCTTTTTATTTTTCACAATTAAAAATACTTCTATTTCATCACCACACGAATAATTAACAGCTTTATAAGTATGTGTATAATTATCCAATTTATAAAAATTATTTGGATTTTTATAGTGCTCAATTATTTCTTCTTGTTTTATATTCATTCATACTCAAAAATAAAAGATATATTTATAAATTTTTGATAAATCATCAAGATATTTATCTAGGACGATTGATACAACTTGATCATCATAGTAGTATTTCTTAATCAACGTCTTTAATTCTTTTATTTCAGTTTTCTTAACATTCTCGCTATTTATAAAGTAATTTACAAGCAACAACATAAAAGAAGCATCTGCTAATTTTATATTTCTAAAATCATATAAATAATCTTTCCATATCTTAATAATATCGAATATGATAAACTTTTTTCGAAAATACTTGTAAAATAAGTATAATAATATCCAATATATTGATACTAGAATAAATGTATTTAATTTGAAGAAAAATGTAAACAAGAAATATGAAATCGCAATTATAATTCCCAAAAATACAATAAAATATATAAAATATGTATCTGATGATTTATTTTGTAAATAAGTAACTATGTCTTGTTTATCATTTTGTGAGCTATAACTAACTTTAAATAACAAGAAGTAGGTAGATATTATAAAAATTGAAATAAATATAGAATCCAATTTAAAATTAAATAGTAGATAACACAGAATGTAAAATACACTAGAAATAATAAAAATCAAAAAATAAGTTTTGATATTCATAAAAACCTTTATATTACGAATATGATATGTTTATAACACCGGCTATACTAACACAGTCAAAAAAAACTTTTGACATTAAACTACAAAATTATATCAAAGTTTTTTCTGCAATAGATATTGATTATTGTCGAAAACCGTTCACACAACATAATTCAATATCTCTAATTTCCATTTTAAATAGCATTAAAGTATATTCACAATATCATAAAAATGTATCTTTTGGAATACATTTAATGACAAAAAATATCATTAGCTGTATAAAAAAAATATTAAATAATGTAAATACATCTTCAAAATTACGAGTTTACTTACATCAAGAATGCAATCAAGAAGAAATTTATATAACTACAAATCTTTTGAAAACAAAAAAAATTCACACAGGTATCGTTATTTGTGTGGAGAGCAAATTAAAAAGCGCGGAATTTTACAATTTATTTGATGAAGTACAAATAATGACAGTACAAATAGGTAAGCAAGGAGGAAAATTAAATATACAATCACTAGATAAAAGTAAAGAACTGAGAAAATATGGATATAGAGGTATAATTAGTATTGATGGCGGAGTAAATGAATCAGTTATAAATTTAATTAAAAAATATCCTATTGATAGAGTTAGCGTAGGATCGTATTTTCAAAAGGTAAGAGATATAAATGATTTAAAAATTAGAAAAAATATATTGCTAGCCGCGTTTAATAATTAATAATTTTAGCAATATTAATACCTTCACGTATAGCAAAATTAACACCTCTATCCTCTGGGAAAATTTGAGTAAAATTGGCCAAATATACATTAGGTATATCAGTATTATATTCAGGTATAATTTCTTCATACGAGCAATCAACTATATGTTGTGCATATTTTAATTTAAATACTTTTATTGTTTGTATTAAAGATTGATCAAAATTAGGAAATATTTTTTTCAAACTTCTGAACCAAAGTAAAGCCAAATCATCATCACGCATAGTAAAATACTCGTGATCATGTGGTACATACTTACCAAGATAATATACATATTTACCGCTATACCATTCTCTAGGTACTAACTGCGTATGGTTAATAAAGACAAGAAAGGGTAGAGATATATCATTTATGTTATGCCAATAATAATTTGATATATTTTGCGTAGAAGAAAACAAAATTATAATCGCTCCCAAGTATTTTATTTTTTGTAATTTACTTAAATATACTGATTTGTTAGCGTTGTTGTCATATGCAAGAGTAATAAAAACATCTGAAGGGGTAGTAACTATTACTTTATCATATATATGCACCCGGTCACCTACATAAATTTTTACCAAATTAGTAGATGTAGTAGAAATTTTATTAACCTGAGTGTTTACAAAAATGTTACCGTTAAGATTTCTGATATTTTGCTCTAGCGAGATCGCTAACACTTTAAAGCCCCCTTCAAAATAACCTAATAATTCATTTACTCTAAATTGTCTAGAATGACTCCGATTATACACACGAGACCAAAGCCAAGCCATAGATATTGTCTGGTAGTACTCACCAAACTTACCAACCAATAAAGGTTTCCATATGACTTCAGTAACATTTTTACCTGCCCACTTATATAACCAATCAATCGCCTTTTTTTTGGTTAAAATTTTCCAATTTTTCAACTGTTTTAAAAATAATATAACTAAACCTGCCCTGAGGCGATCAATAAATGGTAAAGGTGTAAATCTTAATAAATCTTTTGTAGTGTTAAAAGAATATAAATGATTATTGTAATAAATTGCCGTAGAACTTTTAAACCATTTTAATTTATTTTCTAAATTTAATTCTTTTGCTAAATTAATAAGAAATATATCGGTTTTAAAAATATGATGATAAGAGACTTCAATTGGCATACCATGTATAATAAAAGAAGATGCTAACCCTCCTAGATCGTTTGCTTTTTCAAATAGGTCAACTGAGTAGCCATGTTTTAAAAGGTAATAAGCAGCTGTCAAACCCGTAAAACCGCCGCCTATTATTGCTATTCTACCTTTCATACTAGCTCAAACGGGAATACATTATAGTTCTTTTATCTTGTTGTAATTTTGGCAATTCCCACCAAATGCGTTCTGTAATAAAAGGAATAAATGGATGCATTAATTTTAAATACTCTTTCAAAGAATATATTAATGCAGAAGCAACAATAGTTTTATCTATTAAACTAGAACTATTTAACTCTTTTTTAGATTCTTCAATCAGAAGATCACAAAAATAATGCCAAAATTGATTGTACAAGTTAAAAGTAGCTAGTCCAAATTGGTAATTTTCAATATTTTTAATTACCATTTTTTTTACACCTGAAATATGATCTAGTAACTTTTTTGCAAACTTATTACTGCATTCAGATATTGCAAAGAAATTAACTTTCTCATCAAAAAAATGCACAAACTGTAAAACATATTTACTTGCATTCCAAATTTTATTACAAAACTGCTTAAACATTTGTAACTTTTGATAAGTTAAGGCATAATTTGCGCCAGCTGTGTTTTGATAAAAATATGCTAGTCTAACCGCATCAGTACCATATACGTTACGAACCTCGTCAATATCTATTATATTACCTCTAGACTTACTCATTTTTTGCCCATCTGGCCCTAATACTAATCCAGTTAAATATAAGTTTTTAAATGGCGGCTTTTTAAATTTAAAATATGTAAACATTATCATACGACTATCCCAGTTTTCCAAAATATCATATCCAGATACTAAAACATTAGTAGGCAAAAAATATTTTTCCAAGTTGTATTTCATTAAAGTTGCATACACCCACTGACCTGAGCTAAACCATGTATCTAAGACAGAATCGTCTTGATACCATCCTTCACCAGGCTTTTCTTTTTGTACTAGAATATGATTCTTGTTATCATATTCTATTGGTATCCATTCATTGGTACCAGTTATTTTGATATATTCAATCAGTTGTCCAGTTGAATTAATTTCTTCTTTTACTTCTCCATGGTACCATACCGGTAGCCTATAGCCCCACCAAAGTGTTCTAGATATTGCCCAATCTCGTAAATTGTACATCCAATGAAAATATCTATCCTTCATATTATCAGGATGTATCTGCACTTCTTTAGATTCTACCAAGCTTATACCTATTTTACGCAAAGTAAGCTGACTATTATCTATTGGGACATCATAACTTAAGTACCACTGAGAGGACAGTAGGGGTTCTATTGGTGCCTTTGTTCTTTCAGCAATAGCTATTCGATGAGTGTAATTTCGATTTACATAAACCAAATTACCATTTTCAAACATGTCTTTTTCAAGTACTTGTCTTGCTTCTTGTATAGACATACCTGCATATTTACCGCACAAAAAATTTAATTTCAAATCTTTATTGATAACTTGTATAGGTGGCATACATTGATCGGGATGTCTTTGAGCTATTTCCCAATCTTCCATAGAATGAGCAGGAGTAATTTTTAATAATCCTGTACCAAAATTTTTATCAACAAAATAATCAGAAATAAAATATAGATACTTGTCTTGTCCAAGAAATTTAACTCTTATTTTCTTGTTAATATAATCTGCATATCTTTTATCGTCTGGATGGCATGCAATTGCTGTATCAGCAAAGATAGTTTCAGGTCTTGTTGTTCCTATAATAAGACCATTGCAATAATATTTTAATTCATTACACTTATTAAAAAGTAAAAAATGTGATCCTGCTGGCACAACACCATCAGTAGTAAATTTTGATAAATTTTGCCATACTTCAAATGTCTTATCTTCTACATTAGAAATATCTAAATTTGGATTTAAAACAATTAAACGATATTGTTTATCTAATCTCATTTCTATACCAATCACAATTCCTTCCAAATACATATTGCTTTTTAAATACTCATCTGAATAACCTACAGGTATACAAGATATATTATCATCTTTGAGTACTGAAAAATATGAGGTACATAAATGATTATCGGATACATAATCTTTCACTGTTGTCTGAAAAATTACTTTTTTGTTTCCATATATATTTCGTAAATTAAATGCTTTTGGATCAGGATCATCTATAATATATTTAAAATAATAAAAAGATGTAATCGAGTCTTGATAAATTACTTGATTATCTGCAACAGGAGTGTTTGCTTTTGTATCCCAATTAACAACTCGTACACCCTTATATATCATCTTATTGTTATACATTTCAATGAATGTATCTAAAATTATATCTACTATCTCTTTATCTAATGTAAAAGTATCCTTTGCAAAATCAGCTGATAAGCCTATATTTTGTTCATCTATGCGTGCTTTATGGATGTTTTCTTCAAAAAAATTCCAAATCTCTTTAAAAAACTCGTCTCTATTCATTTCCCATTTATTGCGTCCTTGCTTTTCTAAAACTTCGCGAATAAACACAGCTTCTCCTTCTAAGCCAGCATGATCTTTACCAGGAATAACTAAAACTGTTTTGCCCGTCATACGAGCATATCTAGCTAAGGCATCTTGATATGCATATCCTGAAATATTTCCTATATGAGGCCTTGAATACGCATTCGGAGGCGGACAGATCAAACACCATCTACTTTCAACTGGCAATTTTTCTAACTTTTGTATTAACTCTTCATGACTTAGTATTGTATCAGTATCAGGATCATACTCTAGTTTATAAAAACCGTTATTCAACCAAAAATTTAACACCAACTTTTCATTTTCCTGTGGGCTATATGGTCCTTTTGGCAACATGTATATACTTTGTAACGAATCAGTTATTGATTATAGCAAACAAAATCTAAAACACAAGCTAAAATTAAGTAAATCATAGAAAAAGTAACATCTATAACTGTATTCTAATAAATAAGTATTAACTTAAAAAATATTCACTAACAAACCATTCAATTAAATAGCAAAAAATTATGGTATATAGTATGATGGTATAGTTAATCAAATCAGGTTTATAATGTTTGCCTTGTTTTGTCGATCTTGTTAAAATAATGCAATGCTTGCTGCAAGTAGTTAAATAACATAAATAGAAACAAAAATTGAAGTCTAACAGTATAAATACAACAAAAACAACGAATGTAGTAGAAAACAATAGGAAACGTAGTAGTCGAATAAAAATCGCATATATAATCCCCAGGTTTTTTCCTTTTAAAGGTGGAGCAGAAGAAAACTTTTTTCAGCTATCTAGTCGCATGGCAAAAAAAAATTACAAAGTAACAGTACTAACATGTAAAGTAAAATTTCGCAACGAAAAATTAAAATCTAAAGAAAAAATACAGAATATACAAATAATAAGAATGTGGCAACCAGGAGAACATTTATATCTTGGTTTTTATCCAGCTTTACTATTACATTTGCTTAAACATAAATATGATGTAATACATACATCTGGTATTGGTTTTGTATGGAGAGAAATATGTTTGTTAATAACTAAACTTACGACAAATAGAAAAGCTTTAATCATAAATACTCCGCATGGTCCATTTATGGCAACAACAACAAAATCGAGTTTTATACGAAATACAATTAAAATAGTTTTTACCCAAATATTAAAAGTATATTTAAACATAATTTACGATGCATTTATACAAGTTAATCCAAGACAGGCTGAATGGTTACAAAAAGAATACAAAATTCAACCTAACAAAGTTATTTTAGTACCTAATGGTATACCAAAATCTTACTTAGAAAAGCCAGAAAATCTAGTTTCACATAGAGAAAACGATCCTGTCATAATTACTTTTATAGGTAGAATGGAATGGTACAAAGGAATTCATAACGTAATAAAATCTTTGTATAATATAAAAGATTTAAATTGGAGATTCTTGATACTGGGGAGAAGCGGCAATTACACAAAAACCTTGAAAAGGTTAGTGGAAGAATATAATTTATCTGATAAAATAGAATTTATATTTTCTCCAACTGATGAAGAGAGAGATAATATTCTAAAATACTATTCCCAAGTAATTATATTGCCATCTTTGTGGGAAGCAACTGGTATCAGTTTAATAGAAGGTATGGCCAAAGGTAATGTAATAATAACAACCAAACAAAATGAAAGTGCAGAAATGTTAGTTAAACATGATATAAATGGATACATTTACGATTTTTATGATACAGCACAACTTACACAAATATTAAAAAACGTTATTGTAGATAATGCCAAAAGATTAAGAATGCGTAAATATAATATATTATATGCAAAAAACTTTACTTGGGAAAAAATATTTTCAGTATACGAAAACTTTATACGTACAAGTTATCTGAATAAAATTAAAAATGGCTAAACTAGTTGTAGTAGGTACACCTATAGGAAATCTAGAAGATATATCAATTAGAATAATAAAAGCTATTTTTAGTACTAATACAATAATCGCAGAAGATACTAGAAACTTTAAAAAACTAGTAAATTTATTGAAAAAAAAATATTTACACTTAATCAAAGTAGTTACAAACAATCAAGACTTAGAAATAAACAAAAAGCGTTTTCAGTTAATTTCTTATAGAGAACAAAATCATATAAAAACAATATACAAGATAATAAGTATTCTTAAAAATGAGGATTGCTTACTTGTCTCTGATTCAGGCATGCCTACAATTTCAGATCCTGGGTACTTGCTAATAAAAGAATGTATAAATTCTAACATAGATATAGAAATAATTCCTTCTGCAAGCGCGTATCAATGTGGCTTAATTTTATCGGGCTTACCAACATATAAATTTACTTTTTTAGGTTTTTTACCAAGATCAAAGAAAAAAATCCAAACACTAATAAAAAGTAACATACAAAATACAATATGTTTTTATGAATCACCGAATAGAATACTATCTACATTAAAAATAATAAGAGAAATATCTGAAAATTTTAGAGTATCTATTTCAAAAGAACTAACAAAAAAATATGAAAATACCATCAGAGGTAAAATAGATGAAATAATATCTTTTTTGAGTAACAATCATATAAGAGGAGAAATAACTGTTACCATTTATTGCAATTCTAAAAATTAAATATACAAATTAATCCGTGTTTTAGATAATTACACTTTACTATACAACTATAAATAACTTATTAAGTTATCAAGAATATGTATAAATAGAACCATAAAGATATTATGGTCAATAAAACTGTTATCACCTACAAGTATTTACACAAGTATATAATCGCCATTTTTATTTATTGATAACTATATAATCAAAAAATAAATAAATTTGTAAGCAATGTTATCCACACTTGTATCATTTATCAACTTATTGTTATAATTTCGTTTGTGAGTAGATATACACATTTCTACATTTTCTATACCTACAATCTATTACTTTTTAAAAATATAATTAGATAAATGAGAGTAAAACTAAATTACGACAAATTCAATAAAGCTCTTTCTTACACAATAAAAGCTGTTGCTAATAAAACAAATATACCAATACTAAACAATGTTTTATTGGAAACAAAAAATAACGGATTAGTAATAACCACAACGAATTTAGAGATAGCCATTCAAATGTGGATACCTGGTATAGTAGATACTGAAGGTAGTATTACAGTAAATGCTAGATTTTTGACTGATTTTATTTCTGCTTCAAAGTCCGATAATGTCAACTTGGAAATTGACGGAAACATATTAAAAGTAATAACAAATCTATCGAGTGGATCGTTTATAACTATGCCCAGCAGTGATTTCCCAAAAACTTCGTTAAATCACAATATTTTAAACATTTTTTCTATAGATAAAGATACTTTAATTTCATCAATAGATAAAGTATCTTTTGCTTGTTCTAATGATTTTTCCATAGGCAAAATTCAGCAAACAGGAATTTTTATCGAAAAACAAGATGATTTTAAAATAAATATAGTTGGCTTGGATGGTTTTAGATTATCACTTAAAACATTAGAACCCCTAAAAATCAATAAAGATGTTTTTGAAAAAGGTATAATAATACCTGCAAAATATTTAGTAGAGCTAGTAAGAATACTAGAAGATTATCAGGAAGTAGATATTGTAGATTTCTTTATTGATGATAAGAAAACTTTACTAATAGCAAAATTTGAAGATACCGAATTCAAAATTCGTTTGCTAGAAGGTGAATATCCAGACTTTAAAAGAATTATGCCTAAGGATAAAATACTTTCTATAGAAGTGAATAAAAAAAGATTAGAAGATGCTATTAGAATAATAAATACTTTTGCAAAAGGAACTGTATCATTTAAAACGAATTTTGATTTTGATAGTGTAGATTCTTCAATAAAACTAAGTGCTGTAGTACCAGAGATAGGAGAAAATCAAAGTGTAGTTCCAGTGAATATACTTTTAGGTGATAATAATTTTTTAACTGCATACAATTTACGTTTTTTGCAGGATGTGATAAGTCATATCAAAGGAGAGCTAGTATATATAGAAAGTAATGGACCTTTGGCACCAACTGTAATAAAAGATTCTAGTGATACAAACTTTATTCACTTATTGATGCCATTGCGTAGAGAATAAATTGCAAAGACCTAATATGCCTTTTTAGATTTTTTTGATCCAAGTGTACAAGTGTACTGTATACAGACAAATTAGAGCGTAAAATCATAATGTATTATAAATATTCAATATTCCAGAAAGCAGTCCATCCAGTTCTTCCATCTAATAGATCTATGTGTACCCATCCTAGTGAATTTTGTTCAATAAAGTAAAATCTTGAACCTTCGGTTACAACAGTAACTATTGGGAAATTAATACCTGGACCAGATCGAATATTTAATATTCCGTTTGGAACTGGTCTAATTGCAACTATTTGTCTCCCACTATCTCTGATATTTAATTTTATCGGAAAGACGTTGGATAAAATATTTTTGTTTTGCTGGTTTGTAATTATAAAATTTTCTGCATATTCTCCTATGTATAGTGGCACTCGTATCTTAAACGGCACAGTAATTTCTTCGGATGGTAGCAAAATACTCTTTGGATCATTTTGTAATGAAATTTGACTAAAACTTGACCAGCTTGAAGCTAAATAAAACATACTTGGTCTTCTATTATCTCTTGTGAGGTATATACTTGATTCAGTATCTGGATATATCCCATTGCTACCAATGTTTTTTATTTTTATCTTAAGCTCCACTTCGTTAGCTTGGTCAAACAATTCTTTTGGGTATTCTATGCCTAGTATACTTACGCTATATAACTTTTCTTGTGGTGCGAATAAATTTCGTATCTCGGACTTTATTTTATTTACATAGCCTACCCATGTACTATTTATTTCTGATATGGAAGTTATTATTTTACTTATGTTTGTAGTACGATTTCTTTCTATGTAAAACATAGCAGGAATTATTGTTTCTGGATTTATGCTATGTTTATTACATAAATTTATAAGAAGTGATTTTAAAGAATATAATCCCTGATCTGTTACTTCGTATTTATTTGTATTGTCTAGATATCCTATTATAATTGCATTTTGATTGTAATCACCAAAATTTATTATTCTGTCATCGATATCGTTTATACCTTTGTAAATATCTCCTTCATGTGTAACTATATAATGAAAAGGAATATCTTCGTATCCTAATCTTGTTATTGTGTAGTAATAAATACCTCTAAACCAGTCTAAAGGTGTTATATCTTCAGCACTTATTAATTTAGATTTTAGCTGTATAGGTACTACAACAATTTCTTTTGGTATAGAATAGTTTCTTGTTTTCTTAGTAATACTTCTATCTATTTTTAATTCTAATTCGTTTGTAATAATATTTTGTGCATACACTGTATTAGTAAATGCTTGTACTGTCAATGAATACAATATTAATTGTAGTATTAGACAGAACTTTAAATACTTCATGCTAAATAGTATAGTTTAATAACTAAATTATGATAAATGAAATAAAATTAAATAAAGTAAATAAAAAGATGTTATTATTTTTTGGTTCGCATACAATGTTATCCTATATCTATCTATATATTTACAAATTTTGATATAAATATTTAGTAAGGCCAAAATATTCGCTGCATATACCCGTTTTAATATAAAGATCAATTTTCAAAAGTTCTATTATTAATTTTTCAATTTCTTCAACAGTAAAGTTTTTTTGTTTTTCTATAAACTTTTTCAGTGCATAAGGATGCAAATCAATGCTACTAACATCTTTATTTTTTGATAAATACGTTTTTATCAAAAGATAGTATTTTAATTCTCTTGTAATCATCGTGATAATATATTGTCCAATATCTTCGTATTTCATTAATTTTTCTAATTCTAGTAAGCAAAATTTTTTATTACGGTTCCCAAAGTAGTCTAGAAATTTCCATATGTTACCGCTTTTCGTATTAGTTGTTAACTCATATACTATTTCAACATCTATTGTCTTTTTACCTATGAAAATACTGTACATTCCAATTTTTTTAATTTCCTGATATAAGATTCCTTTATCCAGTTCATTAAATTCGGTTAGTAACATAGCTATATCATGATGTATTGTTATCCCAAAAACTTTAAACATTTCAATTACCCAGTTAATGTACTGAAAATCTTTTATCTTGTTATATATAAATAATTTTTTATTGTCTTTAGTTTTTTCCATGCTATCCAAAAGTGCTTTTAATTTTTTTACTGTGTTATATGATACTTCGTTATTATCTTCCCACAATATATATATGTTCGAAGAATTTTCTAATTTCTGTAAAGTTTCGAAATTTATTTCTTTAGGATTATTTTCTATTAATCGTCTAATAAACACTATTTTATTTGATTTAAACATATTATATTGTTCTTCTTCTAGTATTATTTCATTAATGTTCTTTTGACTACCGTCTATAGATATATACTCATAGTCTCGATATAACTTCTTTTGTTTTTTAATGAAAAGAGTAGATTGTAAGTAACTTTCAAATGTATCTTCTCCACAGAATATATATATCATATTAGTTTGAAATTAATGTTTACTTCAAACTGCAGATAACTTTCAGCAGGATGAGGAAAAACTAGCGTATTTACTTTATTAACTTGTATGTTGGGATTATTATTAAATACTATATTATTAAAAAATGTCTTTAGATCTATATCTTCTAATATGAACTTAGAAATAGCATTAGGTAATAAATCAGCAGGAATCTTTATT
>JANWZV010000180.1 GCA_025061805.1 Candidatus Dojkabacteria bacterium
TTTAAAACAGGATTACTAATAAAATTTATTGGAAAACTTGTTCTTGAAATATGATCAACGCTATTTTCAAAACTTGCAAAAGAACTTGTAATTGAATTTACTAAATGATCATAATTTGCATCACTGTCAGGAAAACTTGTCGTTGTACTCATTGTTGATTTTTGAATTTCTCGATCAAAAGTATAATTAAATAATTTGTCAATAATTTGCGAAGGTTTAATTGTTATTGCTTGATTATTAAATGTTATTGTTAAAGTATTAATAATTTGATGAAGAGGATAATTACATAAACCAGCATATTCTGAATTTATCACATTAATATTTGAATTTATTCCAGTTTTTCTTTGTCCAGTGATTAAAAAATGTAATGGTAAATTAACTCTAATATATCTTGAAATAATTGTTTCAGGAGATGGAGGAATAATATTCCAATTTATATAACTTTGAGAAAAAGATGTCGCGGGATATTGAACAAATCGATATTCTTGTGGTGATTGTGTGACAATATATTGTGGTGATAAATTTTCCGAAAGATCAATCGTCGGAACAATCGAACGAAATAATATTGGAGTCGCAGTCATC
>JANWZV010000181.1 GCA_025061805.1 Candidatus Dojkabacteria bacterium
AAATTTTTTGCGAAATATTAAAAAAATCCAAAAAATTTCAAAAATTTTATTTACTTTTTTGTTTTCCTTCAATAATTACTTTACATCTTTGTTCAACGATTTTATTTAAAATATTTATATGATTGAATGGAAATTTTTCATGAATTTTTTCATCTTTATTTATAAAATATTCATCAGGAATTTTGCATTTTAACAATTTATGAAGTTTTATAATTGCAAATTTTGCCAAATCTTTAAAAATATTTAATCGAATTTCTAAATTATCATAATCAAAAATATAATCTTCAATCAAATTTTTAAATTCTTCTATCATTTTTCTTTTATCTTTTCTATTCTTAATTTGATTTTGTTTGTATTCAATAAATTTTTCTAACTTTGTAATTAATAAATTTTTTAATTTTTTTGATTTTCTTTGAATTTTAACAATTAAATTATGTTTTTCTTCATCTAATTTTTCTTTCATAAATTTAAAAGAATTTGATTTAAATTCTAAATCAGTATATTCAAGAGAAATTTTTTTAATATTTTCAAAAAATATGTTTATTAAATTTTTATTTGTTTTCAAAATATTCAAAA
>JANWZV010000182.1 GCA_025061805.1 Candidatus Dojkabacteria bacterium
TAAAAATATCCATAACCAGAACCTTTTTTCGCTGGAACTGTTCCTAAAATATTATTAATTCTATCTATTTGACTTTGAAGTTTTTGAACAACAGCAGCAACATCTTCTGGTGATGCTTGATATTGTTTCATAATTGTTTCTCCAAATGCTCCAACTTTTTCTTTTGCTCTTCTTAATTTTTCAAGTTCTTTTTCTAATGATTTTTTTCTTCCTACACTAATTCCTTTTTGTGCTCTATATAATTCAGAAGCTTTTCGCAATTCATTACGAATTGTATCATATACTCCTTGACTTTTTAAAAAATTTATCCAATCATTATTTTTTGAAACTCTTCTATTTAAAATTGCAGCTCTTGCCCAATCTTGCCAATAATCATCACCATATTCAACTGTAGTTTTTCTTCTCGCTCTTGGATAATGATAACCATAACCATAAAATGCCATTTTCAAATTTTTGTTTTTTATAAAAAAATTTAAAAAAATTTCAAAAATTTTTTCTTTTTTCAAAATTTAATATTATGAATTTTTTTCCAATATTTAAATAAAACAGGATAATTTGGATGACCATATTTATC
>JANWZV010000183.1 GCA_025061805.1 Candidatus Dojkabacteria bacterium
TTAAAAGATCGCTCTATTGAGCGAAGCGAAGATATATGTTTTGCATAAAAAACATATACCTTATTCATGAAAAATTTATTTTTTAAGAATTTAAATTCCAAACATAATTAAAATAAAACTATCATTGTTTGGAGGATTTGGTCCACCTCCACCAATACCAACTGATGAAAAAAAATTCGTAAATGAAATACCACATGTTGTTTGTGATGTTTGAAATTGATCACTAATAAATGTTGCAGTACCAAATGATCCTGCATAAGGTGTTGGAATAATTAAATGCATACTTGGTGTATTTGTTGTTGCTGTTACTTCTCTTGCAACTAATAAAAGAACTTTTATTTCTAAACCATGACTATGAGGTGAACCTTGAGTAAAATTAAATAATCTATACCATGCATAAGTTCCTGTTACACCAGAATTAGGTGGATTAACTGGTTCATTTTGAACTGTTCCTGTACTAAGTAATTGTGGTTGACCTGCACCTGTTTCACCTGAAAAGGCAACTTTTAATAATCCCCATTGATCAGTATCTACAATACCATCGCCATTTTTATCAAGAAATTTTAAAATAT
>JANWZV010000184.1 GCA_025061805.1 Candidatus Dojkabacteria bacterium
CCATATAAATTTACTGTATCAAAATAAAGAACACAAGAATTTTCAGATGCTTTTCCACAAGATTTTTCTCCTATTCCACTAATTCCTCCTCTTATTCCATTTTTTATTAAATTATATAATTTTTCATCAGAGATTAATGGAAGTCTAGATTCTGTCATAAATTTCATTGCATCAAAGAAGTAAGATGGACCTGAAACATACCAAGCAGGATCTAATTTATATGTTTGAAGTGAAAGTTCTCGATATTTTTCAAATACTTCTGCAAGAAGTACAACATCTCCTTTAAGATACATTTCATGATAATCTTTAAATGTTTTACAATATTTATTAAAAATTTCTAATGCTTCAGAATATTCTTTTTCAGAAATTGTTTTATTACTAAGTCTTGAATAAAATGCTTCTCGAGGAGGTAAAAATGGAACATCAAATTTTTCATAATTATTGAACCATTCATAAGGATATGCTTCTTTATGTGTATACCAATCAGGCAAAAATTCATTAAATTTTTTAGTTTGAACATAATCTTTGACCAATTGAGATAAAGAAAATGGAAGATGACAATAACT
>JANWZV010000185.1 GCA_025061805.1 Candidatus Dojkabacteria bacterium
TACCTTCAGGATCGATTAAGAAAGATATTCTACTAGTACCTTCAATATTTAGTCCCATTATCTTTTTCTGTTTTATCGCCCCATATTTTCTAGCAATTTCCCTACCCTCATCAGAAAGCAAAATAAAAGGCAAATTGTATTTTTGAGCAAATTTCTTATGAGAATCAATCGAATCAGAACTAATTCCTATAACGACAATACCTAACTTAGTAAATTCTGAAAAATTATTTCTAATATTACAAGCTTCAAGGGTACAACCTGGAGTAAAATCCTTAGGATAAAAATAGATTAATACCCATTTTCCTCGATAATCAGAAAGTCTATGAATTTTACCTTCTTGATCCTTTAAACTAAAATCTGGTGCTTTTTGATTTAGTTTTATGGTCATTTACTTAGAAGTAATATAATATATTATTTCTTGATAAAGTTGAAAATTTCTCTGCTATTTTACTAAAACCCTGCATATTTTCTTAATTTTTAGCTAAAAATTTAAGATCGTCGGCTATCATTTAAAAAACTTTTTACTTTTGATCCTCACCACAGATAACTAGCATATCA
>JANWZV010000186.1 GCA_025061805.1 Candidatus Dojkabacteria bacterium
AAAATATTTTAATTCCTCCAAATCCATTTTTTGATAAAAACGAAAAATATATTAATGATGAATTTTTTGAAAAATTGAAAAATGAATTAAACAAAAATATCAAATATTATGTTGAAATAAATAAAAATTTAAAAATTAAAGATATTGTAATACTCAAAAAAATTATAAATTTAGTTAAACCTTATATATTTAATGTTGATTGGGAAAAAAATTTTGTTCCTAAATTACTTAGTTATAAATTTTTTGATGAATACAAAAAATTAAAAGAAATAGATATTGAAGATTTAGCAAGATGGACAATAGAAAAATCAATAAATTACATAAAAAATAAAAAAATTATTGGAATTAATTATATTCCACATAAAGTTAATAATACTATAATTTTAGGCGAAAGATATAAAAATCTTGAAATAAAAATTTTGACGCAAAAGTGATTTTAAATTTTCGAATTAATTTAATAAAAAAAGAACGATCAAACAAAAATGGACAAACTCCCAAACGAAATCATTGAGTTAATTGCGAGTGAACTTAAATTAAAAGATCTTATT
>JANWZV010000187.1 GCA_025061805.1 Candidatus Dojkabacteria bacterium
TTTTATATTCATTAACTAAATTTTTTAATCTAGCAGGAATAATAGTATCTAACACTTCTTTAGTCATTCTTAATCTTAATCTTTTTGGTACTTTAGATGGTTTTACACCAACACCTTGAACTTTTTTTGAAGGTCTTCCACGAGGTCTAGAAATTACACCTCTACTTTTATATGCTCTTTTCAAAGCTTTGATAATACCAGCTAATTGTTTTTTCTGTTCTTGTGTTAATTCTGTATCCATTTTTATTAAAGTTTTTATTTCTTTAAGACTTTAATTTTTTTAAATCACTTTTGAAACTGTTATAAAGGTTTGATTGTTTGAAAAATTTTTGAATTGACTAGAGAATCGTCCCACTTGAACTTTTTGAAACAATCGATAAGGTGATTGAAGTTCGAGATCATCGAGACATTTTTGAAATCTTTTGAAACTTTTTGAAGATCTCGAAAGGTCTCGAGACTTTTGAAAGATTGTATGAAGAGTTTGAAGATCTCGAAGACTCTCGAGACTTTTGAAAGATTGAATGAAGAGTTTGAGACCTTAGGA
>JANWZV010000188.1 GCA_025061805.1 Candidatus Dojkabacteria bacterium
TTTTATAGATCTTCTTAATGACATTTTCGAAAATGCTTATAATATCTTATTGCCTAATGGTCCATTTCCTCAAGATTGTGCTCCATATTTTTTCTTTGACCCACGAGATAAATTAATCAGATTTGTTACATCTAAAATAGTTACATTTGTTCAATATGTATTTTTCATATTACATAAAGATTTGTTTGATTTTATTGATGGATTTCCTTCATTTTCTATTAATCCTGCTCCAATATCAGATGAATATGTTGTATTTAAGATTAGTCAAAAAGATATTAACTTATATACAAGTCCTAAATATCCAACTACCCCAATTAATTGTCAGCCATCATATATTCAATTTCAAGAATTTCAAACAACATATAAATTTAATGATCTTCAATCAATTGTTATTACAACTAATTTGCCAGTTCGTAATGAATACCTACCTCAACCAACAGCACAACAAACTCAAAACAATAACCAACTTTCATATATTTCTTCATTCCCAATTCTTACAGATTTTCTTGTTCCAATAAATAATTTCGGCGAACAATTTTCA
>JANWZV010000189.1 GCA_025061805.1 Candidatus Dojkabacteria bacterium
GAACAACAGCATAAACAGCGAAAGATGAGTAAATTAGCTAACTTTCCATGTGAAATTCTCGCTAATATTGCAAAGAATCTTGAAGATAAAGATTTAGTAAGTTTTAGTTTAACATGTAAAAAATTTAATTATGTTGCAAATGATAAATATACAAAAATTTTAAGATATGAAAAATTAAATGAAGTTGTTAAAAAATTATATTCAATTTGTCTAAAAAATTTAAATAAATCATCATTATTTAGAAAATTTATAAAAAATTTAGAAAAATTAATTAATATATCAGATGAAGTAAAAATAAAACCTACTTGGCTTAGTGATGAAGTTAAAGAATATGATAAAAATTATTTATGTTTATTAAATATTCCTTATTATATAATGGAAAGTAATGATGATCTTTTTTGTAAAAAACAAAATTTTAATAAATTTAAATCTGAAATAAGAGCAAAAATTAAGTTTTATAAAAAAATTTCAGATTTATATCCAGGAATTTATATAAAATTACTTTCTTAACTAATGTATATGCCTTAAAATTAAAAAAGC
>JANWZV010000018.1 GCA_025061805.1 Candidatus Dojkabacteria bacterium
GAAATATTATACACTTTACAATGTGGTGCTGATGGTACTTGGGAACTTAATGTTTATTATAATAATCCGCAATGTAACATTTTCATGTAAAATTTCCCATAATAATAATTAAGATAATAAACAATAATTAAAAAAGCTCATCGAATTCGTTTTGATAACAAAAACAAGCAAAAGTCACAGTTTTTAGCAATATTTTTACGCTTGTTATCTATAAACTAAGCAATTTGAATTGCGTATTTTCAGTAATCTTCTTAAGGTAATTTAGACTTAATCCAATTCAAAAACAAATACATAGGTACAATTAAAAGTAGCCCTACTACAAGAGTATTTATTAGTCTATAAAATAAATTAATAAGGCCTGTTGTACCTTTTAGCCCTAAAGGGAATCCATATAGTATAAAAGAATTTTCTAGGAAATTTACCAAAAAAAAGTTAAAAAAGAATGAAATAATCATTGAGATAATTGTGGAAAATATTAAATATTGTTTTGTTACAGGATCTATTCCATCCATAAAATAAAAGACTAAACAATACTTTTTCATATATTATTCTAATATATCCTTCATAGAATTCCAAATATTGTATGCGGTATTGTCCCAATTATATTTTTTTGCAATTTCTAATCCTTTTTGTCTATACTTTTCTCTTAAATCATCATTTTGTAGAAAATGAATTATTTGATTTACTGTATCTTCTAAATTATTTAAGTTTACCAATAAAGCTCCACCAGACGTGATTTCAGGTAAACATGAACCATTATACGCGATAGCAGGAATCTCAGCTGCCATTGCCTGAATAGTAGGTAGACCAAAACCTTCATTTTGAGATAAGTATATATGTGCAAAAGCACTAAATAGTAAAATACGTAGCTCATATTCGCTAATTCTACCAGTTGCAATTATATTGTTTAATATACCAAGATTTCTTGCCTTATTTAAAAATATTTCACCAAGCTTATCTTGTGGTTGAATAGCATCTCCAATTCCTTCACTCAGACTACCACCAATAATCACTATTTTTTTAGGAATATCAATTAAATTTTTACTGAAAATTAATTTTAGTACTTCTAACATTTTATCCACACCCTTACTTTTTTCTAAACCAGAATCATAGATAAAGAATTTCTCGCCAACTAAATTGTATTTTCTTAGCACCGATATAACTTCGTCTTTTGTAGTTGTGTACTTTGATATAAAAAACTGTTCTGATACTCCGTTGTAAACAACTTTTATTTTTTCTTGATCTATTTTAAGTACGTTCATTACCTGTTGTTTTACATAATACGAAGGGCAGAATACTAAATCGGCATTAACTACACCTCTCAACAAAAATTTATAAAATAGTCCTTTTATCATATTATGTAAAAAGCTTTTACTAGAAAAACTATTAGTATACATAGGTATCAAATCATGAACAGTAACAAAAGTGTACGGTATTTTTTGTAAATTTCTATTTATGAAAGGAACAGTAGGTAAACATCGTTCAAAATGTACTGCAAAATATAAATCGGGAGAAACTTCGTTTAAAATAGGGAGATACTTTGATCTCCATAACAATAAATTCTTTATCCCTGAATATTTAACTTTGCCTAAAGAAAAAAAGTGAACTAAATTACAATTCAATATAATTTCTTTTTCAGTAGGTGTGAAACCTAAGTTTACAAGATTTTGTTCAAAATCAAGAAAACCAATTAAATACACTATAATTTCACTTTGCTTTAGAACATAATTTAAAATTAGACGTCTTACCACTTCTTTGCCGTATATACCAATTCCTCTTGTAGCATATTGATCAAATAAAAAAGAAACATCTATGACTATTTTTTTGGTAACCATGCTTTTAGAACAACATAAAAATGATATACATTAATTAGGTATTTTAGCATAAAAGATATTACAAGATTCTTAAACATAAACATACATACTCATAAATACATATTGTTAAAATGATAATGCATGTTATTAAGCACTAATGTCAATAAGAACAAAATATAAAAAAATTACGTCTTATCTAAAAAAAAATCAAAAATCTATAAAATATGTCGTAACAGGGATAGTATCATGGATAAATGATACAACAGTTTTATTGATATTAACTACACTAATTTCGGATAGATACGTCCAGTTACAACCATTGTTTTTCCCCATTTTTTTACCAAATGCAATATCTACATTAGTTGGAAGTGTAACTTCATTTGTATTAAATAAATATTTTGTATTTGGGAATAAAGGTGAAATAATGAATCAAAGCTATAGGTATGTTACTATACTAGTCTTTAATTATTTTTTACACAATTTGATATTTAATTTAATATATGCAAGCATACAATTATCCGAAATCTTAATAAAGATGATTGTTACAATATTACAAGCAACTTGGACATTCTACTTTTTCAAACATTTTGTATTTATAAGTAGATCAAACAAACACAAATTTTAAATGTTTTATTTAAGTTCAAACAAAATGTCACGTACATTATGTGTTAGGTCCAGTATCCAATCTAATTTATTACGATAATTTTTTATACTTATTGACTTACCGTCAAACGTAACTTCCTTATCTTGATCTAGTATAAATTCAACACTAAAATTCTTGTTATCATAACTTATATTAATCTTATATATTTCCCAACTCTTACCTGGATGTTTTTGCAAGAGTAATCTATACAAATTATTCGTATTAAAAAAATTTAACCTATGCGATAATACGTAGCTCACATTCAAATCATGTTTCCTAGGAGGATCTTCGTATGAAAAGCGCCTGTGGTCAAAACGAATTACATTATCTGATACAAGCTTGTTAAAAACATGATCATGATAAACTACCGGGACATATTTTAAAAAACTTGATTTATAAAAGCCATCCGATACTACATTAATAGAATCATAAGGAATTACAATACGAACCCAAGCTCTATATAAAAAGTTTATTGTACTTGGATATTGTTTTATCATCCAAGGCTGGTAGACTTTTTCTTGCAACCACCTTACTGATATATCTTTTTTGATTGTTCCATCTTGATTTATGTATATATTTTGCTCAATATGATTTCTTAAAAATTTATTCATTTTCAACGCACAATTTTGTGCTTCATTTACATGCAAGTAATCGTATATATATTCTTTTTCAAATCTACCTGACATTTGATAGAAGTCCAAAAAACGCATTAATGAATCGTTTTTAGTATAAATAGAAATATCTCTTGCTTTTATAGACATAACAATTGAATCGACTAATTCAAGTATTGTATCAAAAGATAAGGTAACTATTTTTTGGTGAATTACTTCAGTTAAATCACCTATAATTTGTTTTCTTTCTTTACCAGAATATAGATATTCATCACTATCGCTCTCTTCTTTAATAAAATCGAATAATAGTTCAGCTGTAACTTTCCTATCTTCAAATTCTATTTCACCAATAATCTTCAAAATAGATTCAACAAAATTCATATTCAATAAAATCACGTGATCATAATGCGGATATTTATGAGGCAAGATACTACGTAATCTATCGTAAAAAGCTAGGAATAATTCTATTGAGTGTGCGGCATCTGGATACATCCCAGAATCTTGTATTCTTAGCTCTGTCGCTCCACAACCATAATTCATCAAAAAATTCTGGCCATAAATGTTATTTAATCCTACATAAACGCCGTAATTCCATATATCGTATTGTGGCTTCCACGTATCTTTAACTTCAAAATTATTTATAATTTTACCATTTTCTACTTGAAGTATTCCAAACGCTGTTAACAGACCACCAGAACCACGCATTTCAGTTTCATTTTGAAAAATAACCAGATAATGTACTTTTTTATTTGAGCCAACAAATTCACTAAAACTAGACATAAATTGCACAATATCTTCATTATGTTCTGCAAAAGTAGTTAAAAAGTGCTTAATTCTATCAACTTTTTCACGTATATTGAAATTACTTGTTTCTGGCAAATAAGATAAATCGATAGAATTAAATTTTTGTATAAGTTCAAGTATATTTGGATATATTTTTTGATATGCATCTACATAACGTGGTAAATTTCGTACAACTTCAAAAAAAATATCGTTTTTCTTTTGATCAACAGAAACTAAATGCTGCATTTCATACATGTTCAAACCTAAGTCAAACTCGTTTAATACAAGTATATTTTGTGTTACGTAATACACTTCTCGTACTAGACGTGCAAATCCAATTAAAATATCTTTTAAAATAATAAAGTTTCTATGATAGCCTTTTGTCAACTCAATTTCACCGAAAAAGTCATAAACTGACAATTCCTGCATTAACTCATTAATTAAATTCTCAAAATATGTTAAGTACACGTCTATATTAGACAAATTCTTATTATCAATGTCAGTCAATATAGTATTAACTAAATCAGTACCCCGTGAATAAGTCGTATATATGTAGTATCCAGGCGTAACACAATATCTAATGAATATAAACAATGAGAAAGTGGAAACAGCTAAGAAAATGATTAACTGTACGATATTTTTATATATCAGCATGGTGCTTTTGTTAAACGTTATTTTTGGTTCTAGGAAATTCATTGGAATGAAATTAATTTTTAATCTGATTAACAAAAATAATTACTAAACAATAGAATTATACTGGATTTTAATATTGTTATTAAATTGGTAATTTCATTCTATTAACCATTTTCAATTAAATACAAAAGTTATAAAATGAATTTTAAGATAAAAAAATAAAATTGAAAATTAAAACACTATAACGCATAATGCAATAATAAGAACAACATCCAAATAATCTACAAAAGTAAAGTAATGAAGTAAACAAATTCTTATTTAATACAAATATGCAGATTAAAACAAAGTCTAAACAATTTAGCAAAATAGTATTTTTAGTTTGCGTTTTCATTATTCTTAGCATACTTATACCAGTACTATTACATGTTTATACTTTATCTACTGCAGAAAATACAAATAATAATACTAATCAAAGTGTAAGTAAAAATAATTATAAAATTACTATAAGAACATACAATTGGAACAACAATAGTATAGAGAATGCAGAAATATACATTAACAATCAATATGTAGGAAAGACAAATAAAGATGGAGAAATTGTAATTACAACAAATACACATAAGTTTAGTATACACGCAATATTACAAGGTTATGAAATTACAAAACTTGATAACGTAATACTCAATGAAAAGAACAGATACATTAGTCTACCGATGATAGCTAAAGGGAAATATGGATTACAAGGTAAATTTTTACTACATAATCAAGATAGTAGATATTCTTTTGTTGATGACAAGCTTTTAATAAACGGTGAAAACGTAAAAATAGAAAATAACGGTACGTTCCGTGCACTTAATTTAAATAGTAGAACAGTTGAACTAAGTTTTGAAAGTGCCAATTTCAAAGACTTTAAAAAAGTATTAAGTTTGAATAATGGATATAACGAAATTGGTGAATTTAACTTGATCCCGGCTGGAGATATAAAGGCAAAATTTACAAACTATATAAATGACTTACCTGTAAATAATGTCAAAGTACAAGCTGAAGGTGTATCTAGTAGTTTAATAAAGATAATAGATAACAACATGCTGATTAAAGACTTAGATATAAATAAAACTATTAAAATACGTATCAGTGCTGATAAATATGATACCAGGGAATATTCTATAAGTATTAATCAAGGTGAAAATACAATAAAAGATTTAAAAATGGTACCAAGCGGTATGTTGGCTTTTTATGGTAAAAATCCAAACAATCCGAATTATATTGGGCTATATATTATTACGTATGATGGTAAAATATTGCAAACAATTTTTGAACAGAATACGAAAACAAAAAGTATAGTTAAATTTAAACTAATACCAGAAAAAAACTTATTGTATTTCGTATCTAATCACGAAATATCTCCAAACAGTAAATTTTTTAATATATATGAACATGATATAACTAATAATCAAACTAAGAAAATAAATACCACAGACATTAATAGTCTTGACATTAATTTCATATCAAACAAAATGATTCAGTATTCTCGTAACAACAAACACAGAACAGTATACTTAGCTAGTTTATCTGGTGACATAATACAACATATAACATCCTTATCCGATAGCTCGGAATATAAAAGTGGGATCATACCAGATATAGGTAATACTCTATTCTACGTAGAAAAAAGTAATAATACTGATAAATTGTTCTTATATGACGTGAACGCACAAGAAAGCATTCTTCTTGATACGGCTAAATCAATAAATCTTCTTGCAACTAATAAAAACGGAAACAAACTAATATATGAAAGAAAAAAAGGAAACATACCAGAAATATTATTATATACATCTGAAAATAGCAAATTTAAAGTGATACGGCAAAACATACTAGGACAAAACTACGAATTTAACCAAGAAAATGACAACGAAATTATATTTATTGCTAGAAGAGCAGATCAAACAAAAATAGTAAGAATAAATTTAAACGACAATACTGAAAAAGTGTTACTAAATTACACTCTCTCACAACCCATAACATATTTTTATCAACAGAACCAATATATTGTATATGGGAATGAAAACAATCAATATATATTTGAATATTTTATGCCAGTATTATATAAAGTAGTAGTAAAAAATTAGTATAGTTAGCTCATGGACATATATAAATCTAAGAATAAAAGAAAAAAATCGATTAGTATTGTTATACTTTTGTTGTACTTTTTTACGACAACTATTTTTTTTACTAGTAATACTTATGGTGAAAATATTAAATCCGGCAGTTTTGAAATAATAGACTTCAATATAAACAAATTTAACAATAACATAGCAAACAATACTAGCTACTCTACGCTAGTTACTTCAGATGAATTCCTAAATTCTATAAGATTTTCTTCTGGATCGTATAGAATTGGTATTGGTATAACAAATACTTGGAAAGCTAGTGTACCAACAGTTCAATGTTTTGAAACTATAACTAGTGGTGTCACAAACTGTACACATTCATCTGTAAGTAATGGAATGATACAAGTATGTGGCGAAGGTGGATGCTACAATAAAGCACGATTTGAAATAAACCCAAATGGGAATCCTATTGATACGTTATACGCAGTATACATCACAACTGATTCATCATGGAACAGTTATCAAATTGTAGATGGCAATACTTTTATACCAAAAAGTTTAAATTTAAGAAATATAAATGATTATCTAACAGAGTCTTCTTGGGAGAATACAATATTTAATATTAAAGGACTAAGACCAGGCACTACCTATCACATCAGAATTGTTGCTCTACACGGTGACTTCACTGAAACTGAACTATCACCACAAGCAAGTGCTACTACTGGTTTACCATTAATACATTTTGATATTGATATTGGAGATACTTCGAATCCAAATATAGAAACTAATCCACCATACGTAATATCTATTGGAAGTATGGTCTTTTCAAATGTTTCTACAGCAAGCAACCTAATATGGATAGATTTTGGTACTAACGTTTCAAATGGCTCTTTAATACAAATTAGCGGTACAAACGGCGGATTATTTAGTATATCTAAAAGTGCTCTGATCCCTTCGGGAAATATAGACTTAAATAATAACCAAGGTTTTGGTGTCAATTTGAATACAATTACACAGCAATATCTTGGACCATTTACTGTAAATTCAAACTATAACAATGGTGGGAACATCGTAGGAATAGTCGGCACAACATCTAACACAATTTTTACATCATCTAATAATCCAATTTATAAAGGAAGAGCTAGCTTATTTGTTAAAGCAAGAACAAGTGCTACAACGCCAGCTAGTAGTGACTATCAAGAAAAAATTATATTTAGCATTGTACCGAATTTTTAAACTAACTTATTTGACAGTAATAATAAACAATGTGAAAAACAAAATCATATTTTTAGTAACATTATTCTTGTTAGGCAAACTTTTTCTAGTGCTATGTTTTGCAGCACCAATGGTAAAAGCAGTTAGTCAACAAGTGTTAATTTCAGCATCTATATACACATGTAACTTAACATTAGTTGTAAAACCAGAAAAACGTTTACCAGTAAATAATAATTGGTCAAATACAAATCAAATACAAATTGAAGATATCAATACAAACAACATAGTTGCATCATTCTCTATGAATATGAACAACTTAGGGATTGGTACAATAAATTTATGTGCAAATAATATATTTTTAAACGAAGGTAATTATAATTTTTACATAACTGGGTTTTCTCATCTACGAAAAAAATTTAGTAACATTTATAGTTTCAATATTCAAAACATTACGCATGATTTAACGGGAACAAATAACTTTTTGTTAGCAGGCGAAATAAGTAATACGTTTGATAACAAAATAAATTCTTTAGACGTATCAAAACTTATCGATAACATGTATACTAATGATGTTAAATCAGATTTAAACAGGGATGGATCGGTAAATTTTTTAGATATCAATATAATTGTTACAAATTTTTTAAAACATGGTGAGTAAAAATATGCAACAATATAAACATTTTAGATATACAATAATCTTTTTAGCATTATCTTTATTTTTTAACTTGTATGTGTATTTTAATATCGCGTATGCCGCAAGCTTTAAGTTCGTAAATACGGGAATAACATTACCAAACAGCGGTTGCTCTGTATCGGTAGACATACAAATAGAATTAGGATCACACCAATCCAATGCCGCAGATATAGAAATAAACTACAACCCCAATGAAATAACCATAGTTGATAGCGATTCTATAGAAAATGGAATACAAATAAAACCTGGTAATGCATACGAATCTTACTTTTATAACCAAGTATTTCAAAATATCGGTAAAATAAAAGTTGCAGGAATGTCATTAAATAGTTATGTAAGTGGGATTAAAAAGTTTGCAACAATAGAATTTATTCCACAAAATGGAATAAATTCAACAACATTTACCATAACCTTTAATGGGATAGGTAACACGTTAGATAGTAATATAGCAGAAAAAAATACGAATGTAGATTTACTAAACAGTGTTGTAAATGGTACATATTATTTTGGGAACGTAAGCTGTAATAACCAAATAAATAACCAAGATGTAAATAGTCCTATTATTACATTTATTAATCCATATGCTAATAACCAACAAATTAGTCCAGAATCTGTAATTATAATTAAATTTGAAGACTATGAAAGTGGTATAGATCTTAATAGTACAGAAGTAAAAATAGAAAATATTACTTTTTATTCGAATTCAGCTGGTGTACAAGTCGAAAATATTAATAATGGGTATATCTTTATAATCAATCCAAATTTTTTATCATTACCAAATCAATATTCCATATATGCCAAAACAAAAGATAAATTGGGCAATAATACTGATACAACTTTAGTGTTTGAAACTGTACATGCATCAACTAATCTGAATTTAGGTAACAATGCTAGCTATAGTATTAATCAGAATACTATTCTAAATTCAAATTCTACACTTTCTAAATTTATTCGAAATTTATTTTTGAATAGTAATAGTCAAAATCTTACTCTATTTTCGATATTGTCTCTTCTAGCAAGTATTTTACCACTACTAGTTTTTACAAATTTACCTTTGACTTTGTTAAATTTGCTTTTATTATTTGCGTACAAGAAAAGAAATAGTATATGGGGCATAATAGTAGATGAAGTTACACGTATGCCAATACCATTTGTAACTGTTAGGATATATAACCATAATACCTTATTTGTTGTCGCACAATCTATTACTGACTTAGAAGGTAGATACGGTTTTTTTGTGAATGATGGTAAATATAGAATAGAAATAGTTAAAGATGGATATGAACATATGGTTTACGACAATGTACAAGTAACTGATAGTAAACACAATCTGCCAGATGAGATATATTTAAAACGTGCCGATTTGAATAGCAAAATAATTCGAAAAAGTAACATAGTTCAGTCAAATTTCACTAAGCTACTAAATATTAGTTCAAATATATTATTAATTTTAGGCATTATATTTGGGATATTATCAATAATATTGGATCCTAATATACTAAATATTTTTATACTGTTTGTCTACATTCTCATTTTCTATTTTAAGTCAGTAAAATTAGATAAACATGGATATAAACCTGGGAGTATTATTGATTCAACTAATGGATACAGAATACCTTTTGCAACAATAAAAGTTTTTAATTTAAACAAAGAATTAGTAGATATAAAGAAAACAAATTCTAGTGGATTTTTTGATTTTTATCTTACTCCAGGTTTTTATCTAATTGATGTGATTGCCAGTTGCTATAAGTTCCCATCTAAAATGCAGCTAAACAACGCTGTTGAAGGAGGATACTTACAGTTATATCTTAAAAGAGGTGGCAATTACATAAACATATTATTAGATCCTATGGATTCGACAAACATATAATAGATAGATAATTAATTCAATCGGTAATCAGTGCATGCATAAAATGAAAATTTTTACAAATTCTGTTACGCTAAAATATTAATTAAATGAATTAAATACATCGAAACATTATAAATTGTAATGGAATTGAATTAATTTTTTCCTACAATGTTCTATATAGATAGTAAAAATTAGTATATTTTTTTTATTTAGTAATAAATTCAAACAGGTTATATGACTTAAGTATAATTTTATTTTAACCTTACGTCAAAAAATATCGAAACTAGTACCTAAAAGTAAAATATCTCAAAATTTATTAAGATTATTAGTATTTTAAACTTCAATATTTAATGTAAACTAGCTTTAATCTTTTCTAATTTTGACGTTTTTAATTGATGATCAACGAATGTTTATTCTTTTAATAACGGCTACGTTTATATTTTAAACAACTAACTTTTGCAACTAATCTAGTTAGTTACATGATTATGAATGTTTTTATATTCACTTTTCTTATAAATACAACAAAAGAAACAAATTTACAACAAAACCAATCATTTAATTTTTTCGCTCAGACCCAAATTAATAAAAATTTTATATGTAGCCTATTTTAAAAACATTTAATGCATTGTTTATTATTCTTGAATTGTACTGTAATTAGTAAAAATGAGTAAATATGATACACAAGTATATATAATCTACAATCAGTATTCAGTATAATAGTGATGTCTCTGTTATATCTAGACTAGGTATTCTATCAATTTTATCTATATTATATGAATATCTGATATTATGAATAAAGTTTAAATATGCAATTAACGCAATCATTGCAGCGTTATCACCTGTAAGTTTTTTACTATATGGTTTACGTATAACCAAATTTTGTTGTTTGGCAAACCTTCTTAATAATTTATTTAGTAAATTATTAGCAACAACTCCTCCACCAAGCCACAATTCCTTGATATCTTTATATTTTTCTATAATTTTCTCTATTTTAACTAAAATAGAATACATAGCAGTGGCTTCAAGCAAAACACATAGCGCAAAAATTATTTCTTTATCAAGTTTTTTTATAGAACTTACTAAATTATTAAATGCAGTTTTAAGCCCAGAAAAACTTAAGTTAAAATCTAGAGAAGTTGATTTTGGAATTGGTAACATAAACGATATATTGCTATCGTATTTGGATGTTATTTGAACATATTTTAGCTGAATGTTATTAATTACATTAATTATAAAACGATGTCTATAAATGTTTGCTAATTTTGCGAGCACTATTCCTCCTGGATATCCAAGTCCTATTGTTCTTGCACACTTATCTAAACACTCCCCACAAGCATCATCGAGAGTTTCTCCTATTTTTGTATATTTTCGGAACCCTTCAACAAGAATAAATTCTGAATGTCCCCCCGAAATTAAAACACCTAAAGACGGATATGAAATTGAATTATTATTACTCCATCTGTCAAAGTCGCGTTTATGTGGTTGCAAGAAAAACGACCACAAATGTCCTTCCATATGATTAATCGGAATTATTGGTATTTTAAATTCAGTAGATATTTTTTTAGCAAAATTAATGCCTACTTCTAGTGCTATTGCTAATCCAGGTCCTATGGTAACGGCAATATATTCTAAATCATTAAACTGTATACCAGCCCGTTTTAATGCCATGTTAACAACTTTATCTATCTTCAATTGATGATTCAATTTAGCAATAGACGGGACTACTCCACCATATGCTCTATGGAAGTTTGCTTGCGAAGAAACAACATTACTTAATATACAGCTGTTTTCAATAACTGCGGCAGATGTTTCATCACAAGAGGTATCTATTCCTAAAATATACATGCTTATAAAAAGTAAAGGATAAACATAATATGATACAATAACTACGAAAAATAATTAATTACATCTTAAATTATATCCTTGTCAAATTAAATAAAGTACAAATGGATAGTATGAATAACGATAAGATAAAAAACTTATATGCAGAGCTAGTAAAAGTATTTACAGAAAAACAAAATATTAATTTAGAAATTAACGAAAAAATAATATCGAGGCTTCAAAAAAAGTATTCTACGGGTAGTAAGCATGTTATTACTAAAAGCGAAATAATTCAGTATGTTCAACAAGTATGTAATGAATCGAAAAAAAAGAACAAAATATTACATAAAATATTGAATGCACTAAAACTGAAACCAACACGTAGTATATCAGGTGTAACAACTGTAACAGTATTAACAAAACCTTTTGCCTGTCCTGGACAATGCATATTTTGTCCCAACGACATTAGAATGCCTAAAAGTTATATAGCTACTGAACCAGGAGCACAAAGAGCCTTGGCGAATAAATTTAGTCCATATTTACAAGTATACAATAGATTAAAATCATTAAAAAATACAGGACATCCAACAACAAAAATTGAATTAATAATACTAGGAGGAACATGGTCGTATTACCCAAAAAAGTACAAAATATGGTTTATTAAAGAATGCTTTAGAGCACTAAACGATTTCGGTGACAATGTGTTTAATCCAAATTGTACATCAGAACACAATGTAGAAATACAAGATATTTTGCAAAACAAAGATAACGACATAAATAAGTTCATACGTACAAAAGTAGGTAACAAGCCATATAATCAACTAATTCAAAATCAAGAATATATACAACATTTTACAGACAAATACGTATTTGATGATAGTAATAAATTTACATTAAAAGAACTTGAAAACTCTATAAAATATCAACACGAAAAAAATTCTACTAGTAAATGTAGATGCGTTGGGCTAGTTCTAGAAACCAGACCTGACTGTATTAATCCAATAGAAGTCCTGGAAATGCGAAAGCTTGGTGCTACTAAAATTCAACTTGGGTTTCAGACGTTAAGTGATAAAATTAGTCAGTTAAACAAAAGAAACGAAACAAAAGAGCAAGTTGCAACGGCATTTCGGTTGTTACGAGCAGCAGGATTTAAAATACATGGGCATTTTATGCCTAATCTTTATGGTTCAAATCCTACAATAGATTACAGAGTATACAAACAAATTTTTAACAATCCTAAATACAGGCCAGATGAATTAAAAATATATCCTGTATCTGTAATACAAAATACCGAGCTATACGAGAAATTATTAAAAGGCGAGTACAAACCTTATTCTAAAGAAGAATTAATAAATTTATTAATAAAATGCGTTACATCTACTCCACGATACTGTAGATTAACAAGAATAGTTAGAGATATACCATCTACTGAAATAGTTGCTGGTAATAAACTTACTAACTTAAGACAAATAATAGAACAAAATATTGCTACACACAAGCTCCTAGACAAAAACATTAGAAATAGAGAAATCAAAAATAAAGAATTTAACATAAATCAGTTAAGAAAGAAAATTACAAAATACAAATGTGTTGGATCAGATGAATATTTTATTGAATACGTAACATCTTCAGATGAAATTATCGGTTTTTTACGATTATCTTTACCACACAATAAAATAAATCCTATTACTTCAGAATTAAATGAATGTGGAATAATAAGAGAAGTACATGTATATGGACCTGTAGTAGATGTAGAAAATACATCAATAAATGAACCACAACATATAGGAATTGGTACCAAATTAATCGAAATTGCAAAAAAAATATGCGTTAAAAATAAATTTTATAGGCTAGCTGTGATATCTAGTATTGGAACACGAGAATATTACGCTAAAAAGGGATTCAAACTTATTGAAAACTACCAAATAATAGAACTAGATGCTAGTAACTATAATGTGTCTACTAAATAATGAAAAATATCTAACAAAGTAATTGGAGTATTAATGTTTTCGCTTGTATTTATACAAAGATATGGAGAATCAGTTTCTAGTAATATTTTATTTAAGTACAAATCGCTTATCGTTGAAATTTTATTTATTTTATTTTTAATTAATATTTCTCTTATAGCTTCTATTATTGGTTTTCCGCTTCTATACGTACATATAGCATTAACACCAATAAATGATCCTTTTAAATGCAAGTTTACAAATAATTCTTTAGACCCAGTAAACGAGTGCATAATAACATTCTCAAAATAGTTTAGATTCTGTAAAATATTTATAATTTCAATCTCTGCTTTGCGAGAATGTACACTAACTACAAGATTGTATTTTTTTGCTAGTTCTAGTTGTAAGCTAAAAAATATTTTTTGCACTTGTAGACATGCTTGTATTTCACTGACTAACTTCAAGCATCGTTTTGGATGGTGCATATCTATTCCAATTTCACCGATACCAAAAAAATCAACTTTTTTGTACATTTGATATTTAATAAATAATTCCAAGACTTCTATATTATTGTAAGCAAGTTTTTCAAAAAATCTAATTTCTTTGTTCACGTGTTTAATAAACAAATTAATTACATAATCGTGAGAATAACCAATGAATGGTTTATAGAACTTGTTATAATCATAGTAGTCATTTACTACTGTATTGAAATTTTCAGGCCCTAACGACATATTCCATACCTCTGTAATGTTATTTTTATTACATAAATCTTGAATATCTCTTTTATGCTTATCAGTGTAAGCAAAGATATGAGCATGTGAATCAAAAAATGTATTTAATTTCATAAATTTTAAAATCTTGTTTGCAAACATGTATAAATTTGATATATAATTAGTAAGCTTAATTTGAACGAATATATTTTAAGTCTAACTATCTTGCATGGCAAATACTCGATCTGCTAAAAAAGCTATTCGTGCTAGTGAAAGAAAAAGAGTGATAAATTTAAAAAGAACCACAAAAGTTAAGATGGCTATAAAAACTATTAATATAGCAATTAGAGATCATAAAATAAACAAAGAAAATTATTTAAGTTTACTTAGTAAAGCATATAAACAAATTGACAAAGCTGCTAAAGCACACATTATACATAAAAATAAAGCTGCAAGATTAAAGTCAAGATTATCCAAAAAAATTAAGTTAGCAGTCTTAGCAAAAAATGACTGATACATTTATAAAAGCAATTGATAGATCTTTAATACCTGCAACTCTCGCAATTGTATGTAAGTTATTTGTTGTTGTCTTAATGCTACATATTTTAGGTATTCCTTGGAGCTTTGGACTAGAAAGTGGATCGATATTCTCTTTGAGTTCGACAGTACCACAAGAACTTATAAGTGACATAGTTTCGTATTCTGATTTAGTTACGTATTTAGTAATATGCGGGGGGTTTTCTATCAGACTTATACAAGCATTATTTTTGCGTATCACAAACATTAAACCTGCTCTGTTAATAAAAATAGCAAATAAGAACCTTCTTGGAATTATACAAAACTCGTATGACGTGTATAATAAAGCATTTGTCTGGTTAATATTTGTTTGGCTAATAAATATTGTTATGTTAATAAATACATTAAATGGAATCACACACTTTTGGATTTTTACAATATGTTCAATATCAACTATAGTCTTAACTGCAACTTTATTCAACAATATTTATAGCGAATTTAAACACGTATTAAATAACATAAAAAAATATATCTAACGAACAAAATTAGTGAAATTAAATGTACTTTAAAAGTATGTTTTAGTTATTTTTTATCTTGATAAAATTTTGTTAATGAATTTATTAAAACTTTAAAGTGATTATTGTTGCTATATTTCTTAATAGTTTTTTTATCTGATTGTGACTCGACGTATATAGAGTAGTTTAACATAGATACCAATATTTCTTCTTTATACTTTTTATATATTTTATCCTAAGTTTTTCTCAAAATATCCAATTGGTTTATTTTTTTTATCAAAATCTTCATTGGAATTATTTTAAAGAATATTTAAAGTCTTGATTGTATAAAATACAAAAATCGACTTTATTTCACATTCACAACACCTTAAAAAAGTCTACACACATGATCTAACTTTATATAAAAAAGATGTTTTACGGACATCACAAGTATATAGTCATGTAAGATAATCTAGTAGTATATTTTTCTTCTAAAGCAAGTGAGTCTTTTTTATTTGAAATAAAATTAACTATCTCACGTGAATCTATAATAATTTTCTACAAATACATTTTTAAAGTATAAGTTATTCATGTTACAAAAGCACATTTTATAGAAAAAGTAAAAATTTGTAGCAAAACGTATATTCACTTTTCATTTTTCACTCCAAGTAAATACTTATTTTCCTTAAAATATTATTGTTAGATTATCAACTACCTTGTTTGCTTGTATCATGAAAGTATTTACAAAAAACTTTTTTGTCTACTAGTTAATATGTTCTAGTTGGTGATAGAATAAACTTTAAATTTTATAAATTGTATTTTCTATAAAGCGACATTATTTGACACAAAAGTATCCCAAAAATCAAAATCTAGCTCAGGCTAAGTTTCTTCTATCAAAATATTTTCCTAAAACATGGGAATTTTATTCGATATGTTAAGCACAAAAACTAATCAATCAACTGATAAAAAGTTACTACTATATTATATATTTCAAACTATTTTTACTACCATTAACTTTAACCATCATACATCATACATCATACATCATCATAATCATATGGATTGTCTGGATCGTAGTCTTTTAAGAAATCACCATACTCATCATTAGTATAACCGTAGTTATAGCTATCATCATCGTATACATCTTCTCTTGTACCTAACTGGTCATGTACACGCCCACTACTCAATATTCCTTCTTGATCCAAATCAATATCATGTAGACGTCCTCCAAACAAGCTATTGTCATCACTTTCTGCTAGATTTAAACCTGCCACACTAATATTACCCATTGTATATGATAGTTTTCCCTCGCTTTTATTTTTGATACTCTTGCTTTGCTTTTTATTTTTTTTCTCACTATTCTCTAGTTTCTCTTTTTTGCGCTTTATTTTACTTGTATTTTTTGTTTTACGTAATGTATCACCATTTTTGTTTCTTTTTTTACTAATTTTTGGGTGCTTGCCTATTTTATCGTGTAAACTTGAATCTTCTTGTTGTACTTTTTGCTTCACCATATTATCATTTTAAAATAAAATTTAAGTTGGGACGAACAAATATATTATTCTTTTGAATGTACAAATGTCAAGTTGTTAAATGATAAAAACAAATTATCTTTTGGAATACTGTTCGCTACGCCTAGATTTCTTTTTACCCGTCTTTTTTCGTTCCACTTCTCTCGAGTCACGAGTTAGCAACTTAGCATCTTTTAAAGGTTTCTTAAAACTTTCGTCAAATTTTACTAAAGCACGGCTTATACCTAAAACCATTGCATCCAATTGAGACATTTTACCTCCCCCTTTAGCTTTTACTGTAAAGTGAAAGTTTTTGTAATCAAGCCCCAATAACTCGAAAGGCTTTAAGAACTTTTTATACTCGTAATCTTTCGTATAAATCTTAAAAACATCTAAGTCATTAATTAAGCTTTTACCCGGGGAATTATATAATCTCACTGTTACAACAGAAGTTTTTCGTCTACCAACTGCATAAAAATATTTACTATTATCTAATTCTTTACTAGATACATCTTTCATACAATCTTAAATAACAATCTACTACTAAAACTATAACTTTAAATTAGATAAATCTAATTTTATTAATACGTTTTGTTCATAATTATTGTCAATACCATGGTTATATACATATAGTCTAGAAATCACCTTTCTCCCAATTTTTGTTTTTGGTAGCATGCCTTTAACTACTAATATCAATGCTTTAGCGGGATTAGATTCCATAAGTTCTCCTAAGTTCTCAAACTTAAGTCCACCGGGATAACCGGAATACCTAGAAAAAAATGTAGTTTCTTTTCTTTTTTGCGTCACATCAAGTTGGCTAGCATTAATTACGAACACCTTTACCATTGGGTCAAGATTACTACGTACTCGAGGATTTAGCTTCCCAAGTAATATTTGTGCAATATATGTAGCACATCTACCTATTTTATAACCAGATACATCTATTAAGTATTTAGATTCTTGTATTTCATTTTGACTTATAGACAAAATATTTTTTCTCATTTTCAAAATTTTAAAAACATAAAAACAATACAGCAACTTACCACACTTAGCTTAACTCTTTGTATTAATAGCAGCATTACGTAACTTATCAACCAAAGACTTTTTTTCATAATCTTTATTTTCTAGATTTACAACACACAAATATGCCATTTGTGCATTATCACCTTTTCTTGGCAAAGTTCTTAACAATTTAGTATAACCAGAACTACGATCTGATAAATAATTACTCACTAGTTTTTGAAGCCTCTTAACAATTCTATGGTTGTTATTAAAAAACGATTGTAATTGTCTAATTGTATGTGGAGTATTTTTTTTACATTTAGTGACAAGCTTATCAAATATGGCTTTAACGACTTTTGCTTTTGCAACAGTAGTTTTAACTTTTCCATATCTGCACAAATCAAATACAAGATTTTTTACAACAGACATTGCATGTTCCTTATCAGACTTATTTATTTTTATTTTCTTTATTCTTTTATACATAACAAGAATTTATAATAAATTTATAGAATGCTTTTCTAAAACATTTATAAATTCCTCTAAGGTTTTGCTTCCCAAGCCACGAATATTTGCTAATTCTTCTCTTGTCATGCCGTTACACTGTTTTAAATCTGTGATACCAGCTTTTAACAGTACATTTGTCAGCCTAGTTGATAGCTTTAAATCAACTATTTTGGTACTTGGAATGTTACTATCATCTACTTTAGACTGTTGAACTAACACATTTGTCGTATTGGTAACTTTTACTGATTTTTCATTAGAATGTTTACTTTGATTGTATAATTTTATAGAAATTTCATTCCCATTTAATAAATTATTTGCAACATTCTTAATATGATTAGTTCCGTCTCCCAAAATTTCTATTGCCAAATTTAATGCTTCTCTTGAAGTAATTATACCATTTGTTTTTATATGTATATTTAATTGATCTAATTCTGTTTCTTGCCCTACTCTAGTATTTGTAATAGCGTAATGCACAAAAGTAACAGGAGAAAATCTAGCGTCGACTGGAATTTTACCGATTTCTGATCTCACTTCTGAACTTGACATTTTAAATCCAACTCCTCTTTCAACAAATATTTGTGCTTTAAATATGGAGTCCGAACCAGTAATGTAGGTAATTACATAATCTTTGTTTACTATATCTACGAAAGGATTTTCTTCAAAATCTCCTGCTTTCACTGGTATTGCGACTCCATCTTTACCTTTGACTTCAATATTTAAAGTCTGAGATTCGAGGGTCTTTAATTTTACTACAACATTTTTTAGAGATAAGATTACAGTTAAAATATCATCAGACAAACCTGCTAAAGTAGTAAACTCATGATATAAGCCATTTATTTTTATTGCTGTAATAGCACTACCTGGTATACTAGACAACAATATTCTTCTTAAAGGGACTCCAAATGTATCGCCGAAACCCTTTGGTAGCGGTCCTATTTCAAATACCGAATCGAAACCATAATCATCGTTCGGTTTTTCGATTATTTTTAACAGTTTTAAGTCTATCATAAGTTTAAAATAATAAAATAAAAATATAGAATAGAATTATGTTTTTGAATATAACTCAATAATTAAATTTTCACGTATAGACATATCTATATGACTTCTTAAAGGTTTAGAAAGTACTCTTCCACCTTTCAAACTTAATTCAAGCCATGAAGGTACAAAATTTTTAATATCTTTATTTTGTACATTTTCCATCACTACAGGTGACTCTAAAATTTTATCGTCAAGTATTATTTCATCTCCTATTTTCAGAATACTGGAAGGTATATTATTACGTTTGCCATTTACACATACATGACCATGAGTCACGAACTGCCTTGCTTGTGCTCGTGTGGATGCAAACCCTAACCTATATATTATGTTATCTAATCTCATCTCTAAAAGCTGTAGAAAAACTAAACCTGTATTTCCCCTAGATTTTACTGCTTTCCTGTACAAGTTTTTAAACTGGCGTTCATTTAAACCATACATACGTTTAACTTTTTGTTTCTCTCTAAATTGATAAGCATATTCTGATGGTTTTTTTAGTAAAACAGGAAATTGGCCAGGTAAAGTTGATCTTCTTTTCCATTTATCCGTTTTACCTAAGACAGTATAACCTTCTCTTCTATTTATTCTCCACTTTGGACCAATATACCGCATATACTTAAACAAATAAAAATTATTTTATTTACTTGGCTTTCTCCTTGGTTTTACTCCACCATGTTGAATAGGAGTTTTATCTATTAAAACATTTATTTTTAAGCCTGTTGAATGTATACCTTTTATTGCTGCTTGTCTACCTATTCCTACACCACGAATAACTACATCACATTCTTTTGCACCAAGTTTTAAAGCTTTCAAAGCTACATCTTCTCCAACCTTAGTAGAGACATATGGCGTACTTTTTTTACTTCCTTTATATCCTAACGAACCGCAACTACTCCATGCTATTACATTACCATATAAATCTACAACAGAAGCTATAGTATTGTTGTAGGTACAACGTAGCATAACAATTACCTTATCTAGCGCAAGCTTATTTTTTCTGTCTTTTTTAATTATTTTTTTACTTTTCGATCTAGTTTTTTTTTGATTATTTAACACATTTTTAGCCATACGTTAAGAAAGTTCTAAGCTAATTATTTTTTTATTTCTTTTCTAGAAGTACCTCCTACTGCTATCGATTTGCCTTTTCGTGTTCTAGCATTTTTTCTTGTATGCTGTCCTCTTACAGGCATCCCAGCTTTATGGCGTAATCCTCTATAACACTTTATATCCTGTAATCTTTTAATAGACATAAAGACTTTTTGTCTTACTTGACCTTCCACAGGAACATGTTTTTCTATGTATGCATATATTTTCTTTAAATCTTCCTGTGACAGATCGTACACTCTTTTATTTTCATCAATTTGTAATTCTTGCAATATTTTTCGTGCTGTCGGTAGACCAATACCATATATATATGTCAATCCTATGACTATCCTCTTATTATTCGGAATATCAACTCCTGCAATTCTAGTCATAAAAACATTAACTAATAATTAACCTTGTCGTTGTTTGTGTTTTCTATTGGATTTACAATAAATATAGCAAACTCTTTTTGTTATAACCTGTCCATTCTTTGTTCGTGTTTTTTTTGATCGAACTACTACATAACAATCTTTACATCTTGGCTTTATACTTGACTTTACTTTCATTCTTTTTGTATAAGAACACAGATACAAAATATAGTCATCAGAACACCATGCCAAAGCATTATATCAAATAATAACACAGAATATCAACTCTTATTTTTTTGTTTGATTACTTAGCAAGCTTACTATACTACCTTTATTAATATCTTCAAGATTAATTAATATAGACACTTTATCACCAACCTTAATGTCTACAAAAGTCTTACGTACTTTACCAGATACGCTACATTTTACAATATGCTCAACTGAATGGTAATTTATTTTTACATCATATGTAATACCAGAAAATATAGCAACTACTACTCCATCTACTATTATACTATTAGTTGGTTTGTTCGACATATTAGCAAATTACATACTTAAACTAAACAAATATACAAAAAACGCTTTTAATTATAACATCATTTAAATATATCTTAATATTTATTTTATTTATTTTTTCCTTTTTTTTGCTTTTAAAAAAATATTTAGTCCTGTTAAAACAACCAATATTCCAAAAAATAAATTAACTAGAATATCTACAAGTTCTTTGCTGACTGAAGTGTTGGGTATATTTGTTTGATTATTAATTTGGACAGGTGTAACAGTCGGCGTTGTTAAACTTGTTGGCATAGGAGTAGGAGTGTTAGTGAGTGTTGGTAAAACAGATTGTGTAATTTTAATGTTAGTTATATTAACTTGTAATTCAGAAGCAGTATAGCCAATACTTAAAGAATCTTTAATTAATCTAGTTCCATTAGAACCAGTTTGTACAGCAATTCTATTTAGACCTTGAGCTTGCGTATTAAAAGTAATTTCAGCAATTTCAGTAGAACCCTTAAAATTAATATTATTTTCTACATTTACTATTAACGTGATTATTCCTTCTAATGCATTTACATTATTATCATTCTGATTGGCTAAAGTTAAGTTAGAATTCAAAATTTTTATTTGCGTACCTGTTGTGTTTGGATCGCTGTCTACAACACTTAATAAATTAGGATTATAAAGTATTCTTAAAGAGATTTTGTCGATAAATAAATCATCTTGACTTACCAGCTTAACTTTTACTTTAAAAGTTTCACCTATGCCAAAGGTAGTTTTTTGAGATTCTAAATCTATTTTAACTAGTGAGTTATCTATAGGAATACCACCATTAGATAAAGTACCAAATGATGGTTGTGCGATTGCATCTATAGATTGGGCATGAACAATAGGAATAATTCGTAAAGAAAAATTATTCATAAACAAAACAATAGATGAATACAATAAAAAAATTAGTGTTTTAACTATTTTATAATATAATTGCAATATAATAAAAACAAAAAATAAATTAATAGAAATAAAATATTAAAACAAAAATCTGATTTTAGATTTAATAACTAGTAACTACAAGCTTTTAGTTGTTATATTAACGTCATTTTAAATGGAACCAAAGTGTAACCAATTGTGTATTATTATAGTCACATGGAACTCGGAAAAAGATATAGCTGAATGCTTAAATTCAATTTATGAACAAACTTTCACCAATTTTAAGATTATAGTAATTGATAATGATTCAAGTGATAATACTTGTAAAATTGTACAAAGTTATCAACAAGATAAAGATAATTTATTTTTAATAAAGGAAAGAAAAAATAACTTTTTAACTAAAGCAAATAACAAAGGAATACAATACGCAATTAAATATTTTGCACCTAGCTATATATTAATACTAAATCCCGATACAATTTTAGAAAAAAACTCAATAGAACTAATGATAAACAGAATAGAAAGTCTTCCAAATAATATATGTGCAATAGGTCCAAAAGTAAAATTTGCAAATTCAAGAGATTTTGGCTTAATAAATTCCGCAGGTCTTTTCTACGATGGCTATTTATCTGCATATGATATAGGATACTTACAAAAAGACAACGGCCAATTTGATGAGGAAAAAGAAGTATTTGGAGTTACTGGAGCTTGTATATTATTTAGAACAGAAGCATTAATTAAAGTAGGATTATATTGGGAGAAAATAAAGTTATATATGGACGAAGTTGAGTTATTTATTAGGCTACAAAAAATTGGATATAGAGTAATATACTATCCAAAAGCCATAGTGTGGCATAAATACATGCAATCTACTAATAAGTTTGGTAACAAAAAAATTACAAAAATAAAAAACTATACTTGGTTGTTAATAGCTTTGCGCCACTATTCTATCCGGAAAAAAATATCAGTTATTAAGTGGTACGTACTTAACTTAATTAAGAACATTTTAAAATAATGAAAAAAATATCGTTTGTACTACCTATTTACAACGAAGAACAAAATATTCCTGAATTGTATAAAAGGTTAATAAAAGTTACAAAACAAATAGTAGATAAGTATAAAGTAGAATTTGTAGCTATTAATGATGGTAGTATAGATAAATCATTAGACGAATTATTAAAAATTCACTATAAAGATGAGAGGTTAATTGTTGTAAACTTTTCGCGTAATTTTGGACAACAAGCAGCTATTACTGCTGGACTAGACATTGCATCTGGTGATGCGGTAATTATCATGGATGCTGATTTACAAGATCCACCAGAACTATCTCTTGATCTTATCAAAAAATGGGAAGAAGGTTTTGACGTTGTTTATGCACAAAGAAGAACTAGAAAAGATAATATATTCAAAAAGATTACAGCATATATTTTTTATCGTTTATTAGATAGTATTGCAGAAATTAAAATACCAAAAGATACTGGTGATTTTAGATTAATTGATAGAAGAGTTGTTGAAGCATTAAAAAACTATAAAGAAAAAAACAGATATATAAGAGGTTTAGTATCGTTAGTTGGTTTTAAACAAACATGTATTCTATTTGATAGACAAGAAAGGTTTAGTGGTACAACACATTATAATTTTAAAAAGATGATAAAACTTGCTACCGATGCAGTTGTTAATTTTTCAAATTTTCCAATTCAACTAATTTCTAAAATAGGACTTGTATTATTTTTTTTAAGTATATTGTGGTTGCCAGTAATGATGTACATAGATTTATATCCTCAAAATACTGTTTTATCTAACGTTTTAGAGGCAATAGTACTACTAATTACGCTTATAGGTAGCATAATACTAATATCGCTGGGGATCATAGGCATTTACGTTATTCGTATTCATTCAGAAGTCCTTGCTAGACCGATTTATATAATTTCTTCCATATATAAAAAAAATGATTAATTCAAATTTTGTTAAGAATAATACGACATTTATTATATACGCTACTATTGGTATGACTGGAGTCTTTTTAGATTTATTGTTTTTTTATTTGTTAACTACAATTTTCAAAGTTAATCAATATATATCAAACATTATTTCAATTACAATTGGATTATCTAATAATTTTTTTTGGAATAGAAAGTACAATTTTAGAAAGTATGATAAAACCATAATTAGGTATTTACTATTCTATTTAGTAGGAATTTGCGGTTTGATGATAAGCTCATTTCTAATTTTCATTATGCATGACATCATGCAAATAGACGTTAACATTTCAAAGGCTATTAGTATAGTTCCCGCAACGCTAACACAATTTATATTAAATAAAACAATTACATTTAAAATATAGTTTTTTGTACAATTGATAGTGTTATCTCGCATTTATCATACTAAAAATAGTATCATAATCACTCCATTTCTGTTTTGCGTTTTCCATTTCCATATATTGTTGTCCGCCTTTACCAAAAACATATACTATATCATTTGGTTGAGCTAATTTTAACGCTAGATCTATGCCATTGTACCTAGCATTCAAATTATTAGAATTAAATAGTATAAAAGGCTTATTACCATGTTCTAATACAGTATTGATTCGTCTTATCAAATTACTTTTATCCATTAATTGATACAGTGAATCTGATATAAAATCTTCTACTATAACCCCTTTTTCATTTTCTGCATACTTAAAAATTTGCATGTTTATATCTTCAACGCTTTCATCTTTAGGGTCATTAGGAACTAAAATGACAATATCTACAAGTTTTGCTAATACTTTTCCTATACTTCTATCGAATATATTTTTTCTACCTTGAGATCCGCCTACAGCAATAATTCTACTACCAGGCTTACGTATCGAAATAAAATGCTCTAGTGATAACTGCAACATATCTGGCTTATACGAAAAATCTATAACTACTTTAGCTCCATTATACCGTAAAACATCAATTCTACCACTTCCTATTCTTATATTATTTAAAAGTTGATAATTTATATTTGTATTTAACAATAACTTAAGTAACATAATAGATGCTAATAAATTCTGCAAATTATATATACAATACGTATTTGTTTTTACTTGATTATTTGCAATCACAAACTGTATACCATCTTCTAGATACATAAAATTTGATATATCGTTTTGCAGCGAAAAGGTGTCGTAAACTATATTTTGACGCAGCTGAAAACTATGGTTCAATAAAATATTTTCAATATCGGACGCAAAAATCAACGTTGAATAATCTTTAAATTTTTTAAGAAAACTAATTTTGGTATTAATGTATTCAGCAGATGCCTTGTAATATTCAATATTATCATCATAAATATTAGTAATGATACCAGCATCAAATTTAATATCATCGTATATACCTTTTTTTAAATTTTTTGATGTAACTTCTAATATCAAATAATCCACTTTTTCTGCAACTAATCTTTTAAGCAACTCTTTGATATCTGTACTAGTTGCATCGTGAATTGAAAAATCGTTACCAGATTCAGTAAAAATATCGTAACCAATACTACTAAATAAAGCTACACGATCGTGAAATGTCTTTAACAAATCGAATAGAATATGAGCAGTTATTGTTTTACCTCTAGTACCTGCTATACCTATGACTTTTACAGAATGATGTGAATGTACTCTTTTTACCAATTGAGATAACATTCTGCTGTGATACTTAAATTTAATTAAATAATTATATATATATTTTATATTTATTTTTTGTACGAAAATAATCTAACTATTTTGTATTAAATTTTATTTTTGCAATATTAATTATTTTGTTTTCATCTGGCCTATATATTGCAACAATTTCTAAGTCAGACATTATTACTATAATATCTCCGTTTCGTGCATCTTCGTAAAATAGAGCATTTTCTGGATTGTGTTGTCTTACTAAATTGACGTCTACTATTTTCACGATATTAAAATTTTTACTACTATTAAATAAATCAGATATTTTTTGTATATGTTCATTTGAGTTAGTAAAGCTATTTATTATAAAATCACTCCTAAAACTAACAAAAAACAATACAAACACCAAACATAATAATAGCAATAACGCTACTTTACACCTATAAAGTATCTGGTTATACAAATATTTAAATAAGAAAAAAAATAATGCGATAAGACGAACAAAGGAAGCGTACATAAATTGTATAATTCTAAACAATGTATTTAGAGAAAACCATAGATAAGTTGTTGACTTAGGTTGTTCAACATGTTTGCTTAGATGTTTTATTTGTATATCTTGTTTTGATTTAGTATTTTTGTGATCGTTAATCCGAGTAAACAAGCTATTTTTATCGCTATCACAATTAAAAGATATCTTTTTTTTATCTAGTGGGATGTTGATCTTCATATTATTTTGTATTATTTATTTCACCAATATTTAAAAAACTCAGTGTGAATGCAATACTAGAGCGTTATATGTAATATCATAATCGACTGGGTTCGAAATTATTACCTCAAATTTATCTAAATGAGGAATAACAAAAAATGGTACAGCAGGGCCATTTATTTGTGTTACGAATACATGAGGTACTTTTGAGTAAACTTTATTCAAATATACTTCATGTTTTGACGTTCCACTAGGCATTACAAAAGTAAATAGCGACGAATTATTTTTTAGGTATATGTCACCATAGATATGTAAGTCATGATGTATTGAAATAGTGCCGGATAGTATTAAATTACCATTGATAGTTACATTAGAATTTATTGTAAACATGCTGGGGATTATTGTAAAATTTAGGTTTTCTAAACTTAATACTGAAGGATACAAAACTTCAAACCAAGAAGAAAAAAATTTTTTCATATTTTCAGGATCATTTTGTACATCTACATCTAATAAACCTATAGACGTATTATTTGAAACAACCTGTGAACTAGTATTGTGAATATGGGCATCGTTGCTATTTTTTTTATCATCTGTTATTGATAATTCTGTAGATCCATTTGAAAATTGTAAATTTAATTGAGTAAAATTGTTCTGATTATAATTATTTTCATGGCTACTATTAACCAATACAATATTTGGCTGGGTTCCAATATTGGAGTCAACATTACTGATAAAATTATTATTGTGTTCTTTGTTGCTTGTTTGTAAATTAGAATTATTGATTGCCATAAATATATCAGTGGTATCGCTGCCGTTAGTATAGTTAATAATATCACTAGCTTGAATATTATTTGTTGATAAATCAATATCGTTAGATGTATTAGTGCTGGCAATACTGATCATAGGTGTAGTATTTTCACTATTTTCATCGTTCATACCGTAACTAATGGTGTTGTCGTGTGTAGCGACATCAGAATCATCCTGCCATACTCTAAAATAATCTATATATAATGCATGGCCTACTCCGGTTGCAGTCCATTTCAAAATTGCTGTTAAATTCATTGTTGGGATAAGTACGTTTGATGCTCCACAATAATTCCACTGCACGCCATCATTTACGTTGTTATCAACATAAAAACGTACATTAGTTGGGGTAGTTTCTATTTTCAAAAGTGCAAATGATGTTATAGATATATTTTGACCTACACATAATATTTGATTTGAAATGCCTGCAGATCTAGTTACACCAGCCCAAACGCCTCCTATATTAGTAAAATATATACCTTCATTTGGATCAGTATTTGTGGCCGTTACTGTATCACCAAGACCAATTCTAATAACGTTATTTGGGACTAAAGCTGAAGGTCTAACTTTCATAATAACTAAAGGTAAATTTTGCGCATTAAAAGTAGCATGAGGAACCGTAGCTGCTGACCCTATAAATGCAATACAACTAGTAGTAGGGCCTGTTACTGTAACAACAGATATACTTCCAATGCCATTTACAGTATTTGGCAAAACAGAAAAAGAACAATCGTTCGTGCCATTAGCTTGTTCTATAATACTAAATGATTGTAAATCTCCCCAGGTGGCATTAATTGCCGGAGCAGGATTATTTGCAGGTCT
>JANWZV010000190.1 GCA_025061805.1 Candidatus Dojkabacteria bacterium
AAAATAAAATTTATGCATTTGATAAAATTATTTTGAAAAAAATGGGAATTCCAATAAAAATTCAAGCAGATCATGAATTTAACAAAAAAGATTTTTTAGATTATTGTAAAAAATTTAATATAGAAACATATTTTTGGAAACCTCATGAAAATCCAAAAAATCAAATAGTTGAAAGAGCAATCAAAACATTAAAAAAATTAATTTTAAAATATATTTATAAATATGGATGGCCAAAAACTAATGATATGAAAAAAGATGCTCAAAAAGTTTTAGATGCTTGTACATGGTATTATAATAGAAAATTTCATTCATCAATAAAATCAACTCCAAAAGAAGTATTTTTTGGCAATGATTTTTCACGTCAAAAAATTATAAAATTTAAAATTCCATCTCTTGAAATTGGAACAATTGTTTTCAGAAAACCAATTAGAGAAATAGGAGTTATCAAAAAAGGTGTTTTTCATTTTGATCCTGAACCTTTTGTAATTGTTGGAAAAGAAGGAAATTTACAAGGAAAATATAAAATTAA
>JANWZV010000191.1 GCA_025061805.1 Candidatus Dojkabacteria bacterium
AGCATTGATAATACTATCTAATTGTTTTTTCTGTTCTTGTGTTAATTCTATNTTCATTTTTTATTAAAGTTTTTATTTCTTTAAGACTCTTATTTTTTAAATCAATTTCTTTGTTTGAATGTTTTTATTTTTGATTGTTTTTTATTTCTTTAAGACTTTAATTTTTGAATCACTTTTGAAATTTTTATAAATGATTGATTGTTTGAAACTTTTATATATTTTTTTGAAATTTCATGATCGACTCGGGAATCGTCCCACTTGATGTTATTGTTCGAACATGATCATCATGATTATTGATGTAGGTCTCGAAAGTTATCGAGAGTCTTGAAAGATTGTATGACCTCAGGAGAAGTATCGAGACTCTCGAGAGAAGCAAGAGAAGTACCAAGACTCTTGAGAGAAGCAGGAGAAGTATCGAGGAATGCTTAAACAAGAGACAAGAATAGCAAGAGAGAGCGAGAAGATCGAGACAAAAGCTGAGTGTGTTCTTGGGCTCGACGTTCTCGAGCTATGATGCACTGATTGATC
>JANWZV010000192.1 GCA_025061805.1 Candidatus Dojkabacteria bacterium
TGAACTTTTGCTCCATTTAGAGTGTTTCCACTCCACAGAGGACCGATAAAAACGGAGTTTGCATGTATGAATCAAGTGCTTGTAAACCAGTTTCCACTCCACAGAGGACCGATAAATGGTGTATTTTATATTAGGTTTCCACTCCACAGAGGACCGATAAAAACTTAGTATATGAACACCATTACGTTCACAAACAACAAGTTTCCACTCCACAGAGGACCGATAAAAACCCTTCCCTTGCATTCAAAATTTGTCTTCAAAAGATGCATAACATTTCATATTTAGGGGCAAAGATAAGAAAAAAATTAAGAATTCAAATCCTATCTTTAAATGAGAAAGAACCATCCAATCGTCTACCCCTTTTGTTTGGTTATTCGTGTACCTTCGACAAAAAAGTTTCCACTTCATATACGGTTGATAAAATTATCTAAAACAAACTGTCTTTCTACAACCTCCTTTCCCGAAATAAGATTTGATAAGTTGTTGTCTTGAACATCCTTTTTTTCTTGGTGATTG
>JANWZV010000019.1 GCA_025061805.1 Candidatus Dojkabacteria bacterium
GGTAATGAAGCTTTAAAATCAAATACAACTGGTGACTACAATATTGCCATTGGTAATGAAGCTTTAAAATCAAATACAACTGGTGACTACAATATTGCCATTGGTATTAAAGCTTTAAATTCAAATACAACTGGATTCCAAAATATTGCCATTGGTTATGAAGCTTTAAAACAAAATACTAATTCTTCAAATTTGATTGGAATTGGCGATCGCGCACTTCAAAATTATTTTAATCCATTTGCACCTAATGGTTATAACATAGCAATTGGTGCAAGTGCTTTACAATATTGTAGTGGTACAAAGAACATTGGTATTGGTTTTGAATCTCTACAAAATCCTGGTTGGAATGATGAAAATATTGCTTTAGGTTATTGTGCTGGAAAAAAATTATCTGGATATAGTAATATTGCAATAGGAAATGAAACATTTAATAATTCTAGTGCTCTTTCAACTGGTGGTTATAATATTGCAATTGGTAATAAAGCTTTAGGTAATAATACATCTGGAAATACAAATATTGCTATTGGACATGAGTCTTTAAATTCAAATACAGCTGGATACCAAAATATTGCTATAGGATATGGGTCTTTAAATTCAAATATAGCTGGATATAACAATATTGCTGTTGGTTATAATACATTATTTTCATTTCAAGATGGTTATTCAAATATTGTAATAGGGGCAGGGGGTTTAAAAAATTGTTCTTTAGCTGAAAATAATATTGTTATTGGACCCACTCAATGTCAAACACCTATACAATCAAATAAAAAATTTAATAATAATATTTTTATTGGAGTAAATGGTTTCTTTTCTGGAACTCAATCTACTATTTCAGTTAATGTAGTTGATAATATAGTTATTGGTTTCAGAAATGGAAAATTTGATGCAACTAATAGCGGATTAATTTCATCTACAGGTGATTATAAAAATATTATTATAGGATTTGATAATATTCAATATGGATCATTAGGAAAAAACAATAATGATAATACGAATTATAATATAATACTAGGAAATAGTAATATAGGCAATGGTATAGATTGTGAAATTGGTAATGGTGGACAAAATATTATTTTAGGAAATTTTATTCTCTATCCTTCAGAATCAACATATACTTATAAAATGACTGGAAGACAAAATATTATTATTGGTAATAATATTTTGTCTTACGCTCCAAATAACACAACTTTTTCAGGTAAAAATAATATTTTTATAGGAAATGATTTCCCATATAATTCTAATTATCTTACAAATAGTAATAGGGTTTATTTAAATATTACTAATTCACCAACTAGTGGTGGTGGTTCTCCTGTAAAAATAATCACTTCTACCAAAGAATTAATTATAGAGACATCTTCTTTAAAATATAAAAAAGATATTGAAGATATGTGGGATTCAGCAGCTGATAAAATTTTAGAATTAAGACCTGTTTTTTATAGATTGAAAAATGATTCTTTAAATCATTCTCATTATGGGTTCATTGCTGAAGAAGTAGCACAAGTTGATCCAAGATTAGTAGTTTGGGGGTATCATGAAGATGATTATGAATATGTTGATGTTAAAATTATAAAACCAGAAGAAAAGAAAATTATATTAAATAATAATGAATCATTATTAATTTATAATTCTTCTAATCAATTTATTTTTATTAATAATATTCAGGATAAAATTATAAAAGGCTTGGTGGAAATTGAAAATATTGATCAATTCTCATTAATTAAAGAAAATTTGTATAATCATTTAACTAATTTAATTTCTGAAAACATGGAAATTATTTCTGAAAATCCTGAATCATTTATAATATCTGATTTTTCTATTAATGAATATAATATTAAGAATATTAAATTGTGTTCAATTTCTGAAATTAATGAATTTTTGAGTTCTCTTAACATTCAAAAGATATACTATGTTACTCATTATATAACAAATTATGAAAATATTGGTTCATTACTCTTTAGTTTGACAAATAATAATAAAATTCAAATAAGTTATAGGAATTATTTCTACACATCTCAAAAGAAATTAAAAGATGGTATAACCCAATCACCAATTAGCATTGATTATGGAAAATTTACTCCACATTTAGTTTCTGTAGTTAAAAGACAAAGAAATAAAATTCAAGAATTAGAAAATAAAATTAATCAATTGGAATCAACAATACAAAATATAAACAATTTATTACAACAATTATTATCTAGTTAATAAAACTAATTTTTATAAAAAATAACTAATAAGTTTATAATATTTGTCGACAAAACGGAGAAAATATATGAAAATATACTTAAATACTATTTGCAAAAATGAAATAGATATTATTGATGAATATATAAACAAACATATAAATGAACCAAGAATAACTGGAATTTATATTTTGGATACAGGATCAACTGATGGTACATATGAAAAATTACTTGAATATACAAAAAAGTATCCGAATAAATTATTTGTAAATCAAAAAACATATACAAAATTTTATTTTGATGTTGCAAGAAATGATGCTTCTGCAATGTTGCCAAAAGATGATGGTTGGGTTTTAAATGTAGATATTGATGAATATGTTGAATGGAATGATAATGATATTGAAGAAATAACTTTGGAAAATATTTTAAAAAAGGCTGATGAACTTAATTGTAAGAAGATTTTTTATCTTTATCTACCAGATGATACACAACCAAATTTTGCTTTTTATGCTGGTAAAATAGTTAAAAATCAAACTTATAAATGGATTAATCCGGTTCATGAATTACCTGATTTATTAAATAAAAATGATATGATTTTTAAAATAAATCGTGTTTTAATAAAACAAAAAATGAGACCAAATATACATAAAACTTATAAATCTTATCTTGAAGAATGCTTATTTACAAGACCAGAGTATGAAATGGCGTTGTTTTATCTATTAAAAGAATATTATAATAGCAGAGAATTTCATAAATGTCCACCATTAATAGAAAAAATAAAGAAATCATCATTAGAAAATAATTATAAATGTTGTTCTTTATTAATTTATCATAGAATTTTGGCATTGTTAAATACACCACCAACATTATTATTACAAAATTTACGTGAAGCTTTATATTTTGGTCATGGTAGAAGAGAAGTATATGTTGATTTAATGTATTTTTATGATTCACAAAATATGTTGATTGATGCTTTATGGGCTGGTTTATCAGCATTAAGAATTAAAGATAGACCTTTTGATTTTGTTGATTCTCCGGAATTTTGGAATCCAGAGCTAGTTGAAAAGAAGGTTTATGATATTTGTCAAAAAATTAAAAATGAAAAATTATTAGAAATTTTTATGGAAGATTTAAAAATAAGTTTTGAAACTTTAAATAATAAAGAAAATGTAAATGATAGAGAAAATATAAATGTATGAATATGATTATTTTTTATTGTTGTTTATCTATTTTTGGAATATGTCTTACCTTATCACAAGGTAAAATATTTCATTCATTGAGAAGTTATTTAAAAAATAAATGCACATTTTTTTATGATCTCATAACATGTCCAATGTGTTTATCTTTTTGGTTAGGATTAATAGTTGGTTTCTTTTTTGGTCCTTTTTCTTGGTATAATATTTTAAATGGATTTTTTTATTCAGCTACAAGTTGGTTATTATGGTGTTTAACTCTTTATTTAGGAAATGGTTACGATCCATCACGTGTCCACAATATATTATTTCCAGATGGTATTAAAATTATAAATAATAATGAGAAAGAATAAAAATGTATAAAAATTATATAAAAAACATTATTTCAAAACATTTATATAATGAAAGATACTTTAATAAAGTATCTTTAGATTATTATCTTGGATTAAAATCTCCTATGTCATCTTTTTATCCACCAAAATCAAATTTTTTAAATTCAACAAAAGATAATTTAGATGATATATCAGATTTTGATGAAGATAATGAACAAAAATCATCAATGTTTACTAATGAAGATGAAGAAATTTTAAATAAATTAATGAGAGCTGAAAAAGAACTTAAAGAAAATGGAATTAATTACATTTACATTAATAGGTTAGATGATAATGTTAACATTCTTGTATATGATGATCAAGTTCCTTTTGTAAAATACATTATGAATAAATATGGTTTTAGATTGAAAAAAGAAATGAAAGCATAAATTTTACTTGACAAATAAAAAAAATAGTTTATAATAAAATAACACAAACCAAATAAATTAAAGGAGAAGCTATGAAAAATACAGTTGTTGATTTGTCTTCTTTTAAGAAGAAGGCTTTTGAATTGGAAAATGAGGTTAAGAAGCTTTATGGAACAAAGAAGGGCTTAGTAAGAATTGCTAATGCCAAGACATTGGCTTCTTATATTACTGATAAGGATAAAAACACTTTTGAATGGTATGTGGCTTATTTAGAAAATCTTAAAAAGGAGTTATAATTAAAGATATGAATAGAATTCAAAAAGGTGTAATTTTAGCCGGTGGAAGGGGAACTAGATTAAAACCCCAAACAGAAATAACAAATAAACATTTGCTCCCGATTTACACAAAACATATGGGAGCTGTTCCAATGATTTGGTATCCATTAAATACTTTAATATCCTCTGGTGTCGAAGAAATTTTAATTGTTTCTTCACAAGAACATTGTGGTCATTTTATTGAATTTTTAGGTGATGGCTCTCGATTTAAAGTATCATTAAGCTATCGCGTCCAAGATCATAATAATCCTAATATTCCTCTTGGAATAGCATCTGCTTTAAAATTATGTGAACCATTTGTTTGTAATGAAAATTTTGCTGTTATTCTTGGTGATAATTTTTTTGAAGAATCTTTTCCAGAAATTTTTGAATCATTTTATAAAGAACCTTATGGCTGTTATTTATTTTTAAAACAACATTTGTACCCAGAAAGATTTGGTGTAGCCCAAATAAAAGAAAATAAAATTTATTCTATAATTGAAAAACCACAAAAATATGTAAGTAATTTTGTGGTAACTGGTCTTTACTTGTTTACTCCAGATGTTTTTGAAATTGCAAAAACATTAAAGCCATCAAGAAGAAATGAATTAGAAATAACAGATATTAATAACTATTATGCTTCCCAAGGAAAAGCATATTTTTCAATACTCCAGGGTTTTTGGTCTGATATGGGAGTTGTTCAGTCACTATTAGAAACTACAGAATGGATTAATAATAAAAAATATGTTATATTTCAAGGAATAAATGTCAATGAAGTATAAAAATATTTCTCCATTTAAACAATCTATTATATTTCATGGCAAAAGAATTATTCTTGAACCAAATCAAGTTATAGAAAGCGATCATGAAATGAAGTACATATTTTTAGAAAAAGTTGATGATAACACACCAATATCTCAACCAAAAGATTTTTTGCAAAATACATTTTTTGATTTAAAATATAAATTAGATTCTATTCAAGAAAATGTAGTAAATAATAAAGAAATTAAAAATAAAATAGAAGAAATAGAAAAAAAATTAGAATTTATTTTTACTAAAATAAGTCAAATTGAAGAAATTTTAAATAAAGAAGTAAAATATGGAATTAATAGAAAAATGGAAATGTTAAAAACTGCAGTCATGACATTGCAAGAAGATTTTTATAACATAAAATTTGATGAAAATGGTAAAATAGTGGAAAATGAATCAGCTTCAGAATCATTTCGATGATACAGAGATATTTATTATTTTAGATGATAAAGATTATTTCTTATTAAGAAACAATCAGAAAGGAGAATCAGTATGGAACTTTTAAATTTTATAGCTGAACACCCAATTATATCAACAATATTTGGTATTATTTTAGCAAGTGTTGTAGTTCACTTATTTAAATATTTGTCATATTGTTATGTAAACACATTATCTATTATTTTTAGAAAAGAGCAATTGCCACCACCGAAAGATGAATTAGAAGAAAAAATTAAAGAGGTTTTTAATAAAGATTAATATGGTTTTGGTCCCATTAAAAATATTTTCTAATAAGAAAACACAAACTGGTAGATTTTTTCCACATGAGATTTGCGAAAAAATAATTTCGCAAATTAATAATGAAACAATTTTTATTGTAAATAGAGTTGGTATTACTGAAGAAGTTGATATGTCTCGAGCTGTTGGATTTTTAAAACAAGGAAAAGCAAAATTTGATTCATCCATGCAAATTGTTGCGGAAGCCGAGTTTTTTGATAAAGATATTGCTTTGGCACAGCCTTATGACTCTTTAAAGTATCCATCGATTTTGTTAAAGAAACAAGCCGGCCATGCTGTAAATGCTGTAAAAGAATTAGCGATAGCTGGTGGAATTGATTTTTTTCCAGTTGGAAGAGGAAATCATAATGCAAAATTTGAAGTTCTTGAATATAAATTATTATATATTCACACACAACCAAAAGAATAATATATGAATAGATTTCAATTTTCAAAAATTTTAGAAAAATATAAAAAAAATCTTCTTGATGAAATTGATGATTATCAAAAAAGAAAATATGAAAAAATATTGAAACAAAAAGAAGAAGTTGATAATGAAATTCGGAAAAATTTATCTTATATTTTACACGAATATGCTTTAAAACAAACTTTAAATCAAGAGCTATTAGAAAGAATTTCATTTTTAACATATCAAAGAAAAAATATTTTAAAAAGGATAAAATAAAAATATGGAAGTAGAAAACGATTATCCTAAGTTTTTTATTATTTCAGAAACTAAAATTAATTTTCAATCATTAGATAATTGTTTTCATGAAATTTTTGAAAATGAAAAATTATCATGGAATGATAAATGGAAAAGAAGAAATAATAATTTAACAATTTCTGATATGGAAAAATTAACAGAAGTGTTTTTTGAATTTACAAATAATGAAGCTATTAATAAAATGACAACTGAAGAATTTAATAAATTATATGTTTGTAAAAATAAAAAAATGCAATTAGTTTTAGATCATTTATATGTTACTGTTGTTTTTACAAAATGCAGTAAAAATTTTTCTTTTTTATTTCAAACATTTGAAGGAAAAGTAATTTTTAGTAAATATTTAAATAAAAAATTAAATTTTTGGCTTCCATCAGTATTAGAAAAAGAAAAAGAAATTGCTTTTGAAGTGGGAAGTCAAATAGTAAATTATGTTGAAGTTATTGAAAAAATTTTTGAAAAATTAAAAAATAAAAACTATGCAAATGAAAAAATTCAAGAGTGTATTGAATATGCAATTCCACAATGTGCAACATTAAATGTAATTGCTTCTGGAAGTTTAAATAATTGGAAAAAATTTATTATAGAAAATACTTCATTTTCTTCTTTAGATGAAAGTCGTTATGTTTTTATGAATTTGCTGAGATTATTTAAAATGAAGTGGTCTTCTTTATTATTAGATGTTGTTTTATTAGATGAAAAAAATGAAGTTTTTAACATAGATAGTATAATAACATCTTCAGATTCCTATAAAAAATTTAGAACTGCAAGTATTCAATTATGAGTGGAGTTTTTAAAGCTTCTTTTCGAAAAACAAAAAATGGAGAAATTGTGTGTAATGTTCGAAATGAACAAAATATTCCTGTTATGGAATTTCAAATTGAAAAGAATAATTTTTCTGAAAAAACAAATATATATTTAGCAAAAAAAAGATTAGAAATACTAGCACATTTTGGGCTTATAAAGGAGAAAAATTATGATTAATAGAACTAATAAAATAAATATGATTGTTTCTTTCTCAAAATATGGAATTATAGGGTTTCAAAATAATATTCCATGGTATGTTCCAGAAGATTTAAAATTTTTTAAACAAAAAACAGAATTTCATTGTGTTTTAATGGGTAGAAAAACTTGGGAATCTCTTCCATCTAAACCACTTTCAAATAGAATTCATTATGTTGTTTCTTCTCAAACTTTTTCAGATAGTCAACTAAATAAAAATGTTTATTGTTTTACAAATATTGATGAAGCTATTTATCACTGGAAACAAAATTTTTCTTCAGAAAAAGATCTTTGGGTGTGTGGTGGACAATCAATTTATGATTTATTTTTGGAAAAAAGATTTTATATATTAAATAAAGTTTATACTTCAATTATTCATGAAGATGTCTATGGAGATAAATATTTTAATATAATTTCATTAGTAAAAAATTTTAAAATTGATCAATCATATTGGATAAAAGATTCAAAAGTAGAAGTTTTAGAATGGGTTAAAAAAGAGTCATTTAATTACTAAAGTTTTTTAAAGTTTATCCGATACTCTTTCTGGGGTTGTGAAACTATGGACACAAATAATTCTTTAAATAAAGTAAGAAATTTCTCTGAACATATTTATGTTCAGGCTTCCAAAGATGTTTTACAATCAACAAATATAAAAAAAGTACAAAAGACAGAAAAAAATCAAAAAGAAAATTTAAATGAAGAGTATATTAAAAATTATGATATTCAAAGATATGTAAATATTTTAAAAAATATGGTGATTCCACCTGAAAATAAGAAAGAAATAGCAGCACTATTAGAATATGAATTACTCTCAGCGACAAACATTTCATTGAGTGAATTAAAACAAATTATTGATGAGGTTGAAAAGGCAGAAATTGAATCTAAAAAAGAAAAAAGTTCTAAAGATTTTTAATTAATTTCCGATAATAAAATTGAAAGAAAGGAGAATTATTATGCTTTCCATCAATACAAACAAACCAGCCTTTAATGCAGCAACAATTGCTTTTAAAATTTCATCTGATCTAGAAAAAACACAAATGAGAATGGCCACAGGCAAAAAAATTAATTCAGCGGCAGATAATCCTGCTGGATTAGTTATTGTAAAGCAATTAGATTCACAAATTGCTGGTGTTGAACAAGCCATCAATAATACTAAAAATGGAATTTCTCTCATAAAGACCGCAGAAAATGCACTTGATGAAATGAATAAACTTTTGGAAAAAGCTAAAAAATTAACACTTGACAATCTCAATGCATCAACATCAGCTGAAGCAAGAGAAGCTAACCAGACAGAAATTAATAACATTGTTCAAACAATTAATAGAATTGCTCAAAATACTCGTTTTGGAACAACCAATTTACTTGATGGTACATTTTCAAATAGAAGATTCCAACTTGGTGAAGGTGGAAGCGAATTTGTAACATTCTCAATTTCAAATATGCAGGCAACACAAATTGGTGTTGTTACTGGAAATGCTTATGCAAACTTAAATGCGCTTGATGGTTTGAATTCAGGAACAGCTAATTATAGCGATGTTCTTGCTGTTATTAATGATGCTATTAACGATGTAACAGCGGAGAGAGGAAGACTTGGTGCTTTCCAATCTAATACATTAGAAACAAATTTAAATAGCCTTAATGAAAGAAGACAACAACTTTTGAAGAGCAAAGGTGTAATTGAAGATGCTGATATGGCTGAAGAATCTGTTACTTATAATAAGCAACTTGCACAATATCAGTTAGCTCTTTTAACCTTGCAGCAAAGCAATCAAAGAGCTGGCCAAATTTTGAGCCTCTTTGGGTGATAAGAATTAAAAATATAAATTAATATAATCCCAAGGGATAAACATCCCTTGGGATTTTTGTTTATAAATTTTTAAAAAAGTATATAATATGTATTGTCATTTGCGAGAAAGGAGATTGTATATGAGTTTATCCAAAATTCTTGGATTCTATAGCTCAACAAATAGAAAGACTTTTATTGATGGATATAATTATTCTGATGTTTATATGATTCCTAAAAAGTGTGTTGTTGAATCAAGATCTCATTGTGATACTTCTTTAACACTAAAAAATCATGCTTTTTCAAGAACATTTATTTTACCAGTTGTTGCTTCAAACATGAAAACTGTTGTAGATGAAAACACATGTGAATATTTTGCTTCAAAGAATATGTTTTATATTATGCATCGATTTGGAATTGATATTGTTCAATTTGCAAGAAACATGTATAATAAAGGACATTTTGTGAGTATTAGTATTGGAATTAATGATTCATCAAAATTTGTTATTCAAAAATTAGCTGAAGAAAAAATTCCAGTTGAGTTTATTACAATTGACATTGCACATTGTTGGTATGAAAGAGCAAAAAATATGGTTTCATTTGTTAGACAATATTTTGAAAATTCATATTTAATTATTGGAAATGTAGCTTCTGCAGAAGCTTTTTCAGAAGTTCAAAGTTGGCCAGTTGATGCTATTAAAGTTGGAATTGGAAGTGGAAAAGTTTGTACAACTAAAAATAAAACTGGTTTTCATGTTCCCATGGTGACATCTATTTTAGATTGTGTTAAGGTAGCAAAAAAGCCAATAATAGCTGATGGTGGAATAAATGAACATGGTGATATTGCAAAAGCATTAGCTTTAGGTGCTGAAATGGTTATGGCTGGAAGCCTCTTTGCTGGTTATGATCAATCAGCTGGATATATTGTTGAAATTAATAATAAAAAATATAAAGAATATTATGGATCTGCTTCTGAGTTCAATAAAGGTGAGCATAAAAATGTAGAAGGAAAGAAAATTTTAATTCCTTACAAAGGTTCAATGGATCTTTTAATTAAAGAGTTAAAGGAGGATTTGCAATCTGCAATTAGTTATGCTGGTGGTACTACTTTGCAGGATCTAAAAAATCATAGCTTATTTGTTATACTTTAATGTTTAATTAAATAAAAACATAAACACTGTATTAAACTAAAATAATTTCCTTTTGTTCATTCATTAAAATTAAATGATTCTTATGTATTTTTTTCTTGTTCTTCTATTTCTTGTTTTAACTTTTCCTGTAAACCAGGATATTGTTTTAGTACCTTGAATTTTTGAATAAGTCTTTCACTATTAACTTGAATAATATATCCTTTTTCTTGTAAATCAGAAAATGCATGTTGAATAATTTTTTCTTTATAATGTCTACTTCCAATTTTTCTAGGTAAGATTCGAATTGCATTATTTTTCGTCGGTTCAACAAGAACATCTGCTGGAATATCTAGTGTATAAATTGGCTTACTTACAAGATAATATATCTTGCTCATAGAATTATTCTCCATGTCCTTATACATTATATACATTTTTTAAAAAAATTAATTATTTTTTCCAAAATAAAGAAGTTATATCAATTTTTTTTCCATTAATTATTTTGTATAATCTTTGATTTGTATTTGGATTTTTTAAATTTCCTAATTCTTTTTTATATGGTCCTATTTTAATAAAATCAAAAATTTCATAATATTCTGGTTCAACTTCTTCTCTTCCACTATATAATGCACATAACAAATTTTGTTTTTTAATAAACTTTGCTGTTTCTAAAAGAACTTTTGTATCATCACCCTCTCCAAGAAAAAGAACACCATCAATTCCACTTTTATATTTACAAAGAAGTTTTTGTAAAAAATCTAGTGTTAATTCAGTGCCAACATCAAGCCTAAGTTCTGGTGAATGACAACCATCACATTTATTTCGACAATTTGTAATACTAAATGCTAAAAATACATGATCTGGAATTTCTTGAAAAACAATGTCATATTTAAGAAATTTTATCATAATTTTTTATAATTCCTAATTGCTGCTTCTTTTTGTCTTCCTTCACTAAAACAAGAAATTTTCTTTAAGTATCCTATAATTCTAGTTACATAATCAATATTTTTTGATCCACATTTTGAACATGATTCTCTTGTATGTTTATCAATAAATCCACAATCATTGCAATAAGTGTTTTGAACATTAAATGTAAAGTAATTTGTTCCAAATTGAACAGCAGCTGATAAAAGTTTTTTATATTGATTTTTTGTCAAATGTTCTTGTAAATTAATGTGACAAGCTGATCCACCATCTAAATATTGAACATATTCTTTTCCATGTAATTTTAATGCATCTAATACAGTTATAGAAGCATCTTCTGGATTAAAGAAATAAGAACTATAAATTTGGTGTTTTGGTGATACATAATATCCATCTTTTTTATCCCAATTATAATTTTTATGTGAAAGATTTTCTCCAGGAACAAATTCTGTATTAAACATAAGTTCATCTGTTCTTGCTGCTTTGTTGCATTTATAAATTGTTTCTAAAATAACATTGACAAATTGTTTATAATCTTCATTATCATTAATTGGAATTCCCAAAAACTCAGCAGCGTCGGTAAGACCATTAACTCCAATTGTTAAATATTGTTTTTTCATATCAATGTAACCAGCAGAATAAGCATCCAACATATTTGCTTTATAAAAATCTTTTATAATTTCATTAAATGCAATTTGATATTTATGAACCTTTTGAACCATATGTTTTATATCTTTTCGAATTGTATTGAGAACAAATTCTTTTTGTTGTTGATAAAATTCGGAAACAGAAGAATTTGTTTGATGTGCGTCGTAAATTTTTCGGACAGCATCTTGTATTATTCTATTTAAATTAATAGTCATAACAGATTTTGAACCAGTTGCAACAGATGCCGTTCCCATAGAAAATTGATGGGTATTTTTCTTATCAATTTCATTTCTTAATCTACAACAAGAACTTAAACTATCCGGAGAATCTGAAATATAACAAAAGAAACTATGTCCTTCTGCCCACATTTCACAAATAAAATCTTCATATTCTTCATCGAGTATTTTCTTTCCATCAGACAGAAGAGCAACTGTTTCTACTGGAAATGTCAAAAGATATTTTTCTCTTTCTTTATTAAACCATTTCATAAATTTCTTTTGCAACCAATTTAAGCTTTCCCATTTTGGTGTAGTTCCATCTGGGAACACAAAACCATCAAAAATTCCTTTAAAATAATAACTATCAAAATATCCAATATTCCAAAATACAGATTGATATCCACGATTTCCAGCTGGCATATTCATTGAATGTACTACTTGCTGGAAAAAGTTTTCAATTGTTTTTTCTAATGTTCTTTTCTTTCTTGATAAATCAACAACTTGATCTGTATGTTGATAATAATTTTCTCCATAATCTTTTCTAAGAAAATAATCCATGTAAAGTAAAAATTCTGGTGTTGCAACTGCTCCAGCAAACTGAGAAGAAATTGAATAAACTAAATTGATAAATTCTCCACAAAATGATTTTGTATCTGTAGGTGGGCCAGATGGTCCACCAAGTTTTTTAAGACCATCAATTAAAAATGGATACATTGTAATTGAAACACAATAAGGCATACCTGGAACAACAGTTTCATCATGTTTATATAATCTATGAGATTCTAAATCAGCAATATATTCATCTGCTATTTTTTTTCCAAAAAGAGCTGTTATTTTATTATGTAAAATCCACCTATTTTGTTTTATGTTATGTTCTTTATATAATTCATTAGCAAGAGTAGCAATATTTTTAGAACTTACATTTGCATTTGGATCAAATGTAGAACCAGTAGCAGCATTTGATGCATTAATATAATTCTTTATAAAATCATATTGCTTTTTCAAATTTTTTTGTTGTTCTTCTTTTGAACCATAATATTGAATATATTTTTTTGCAACTTTTTTATTTACTGACATAAGTGCATTTTCAATTTGTTGACGAATTTCTTTTGTTTCCATTTTATCATACACATAAAGATTTGAAATAATACTTTCTACAAGTTTTTCATCAATAGTTTCATTATATTTTTTACAAATAGTGAGAATATTATTTTTAATTTGTTGTGGATTATATTCTTCATATTCTCCATTTGAATTTTTTACAAGCATATATAAATCCTCCTTAAATGTCTTTATATATTTTATTGAAATAAAAAATAAATAATAAAAAAGGAATATTATGGATTACAATCATGTTTTAAAACAAGTAAAAGAAATAAAAAATCATATACAAGACATGAAACATTCATTAAATATTCTTGAAAGTAAACTTTCTTATTTAGAAAATTCTTGTAAGGATACAAATACATCATACCCCCGATTAAAATTTAGTTTTTGGGAAAAAATTTGGATAAAAATTAAAAATTTTATTAAATAATTTCATACTTAATATTTTCGACATCATTCTTAATAGAAGTGATTTTGTATGATTCCAGTTCTGTTTCTTGTGGTGCTGTTTGAACATTTTTTCCTTTAATCCATGAATCAATCCAGTGAATTGGATTTTCAATATTTTTGAAAAGTGGTTTATATCCTATAGCAGCCATTCTTTTGTTTGTTAAATACTTCATGTACAATTCTAAAATGTGACTATTTAATCCTAACATACTTCCTTTTGAAAAAAGATAATTTGCCCATTGAATTTCTTCTTGTGCAGCATCCTCATACATTTGAATTACTAATGGTTCAAGTTCTTTTGCAATTTCAACAAATCCTTCTGATTTTTCTGTTTTAAGAATTTTTAAAGTATTTTGTGTTAAGGCTAAATGTAAATTTTCATCACGATTAATAAGAGAAATTATCTTTGCATTTCCTTCCATAAGTTTATTTTGTGCAAAACAATATGAACAAGCAAAACTTACATAAAAACGAATTCCCTCAAGAATGTTTACCGAAACCAAAGTAAGAAAAATTTTTCTTTTGATGTTTTCTAATGAATTTTCATGAATAGATTGAATAAGATCATTATAATGTTTAGTAACACTTGTTGCTCTTTTTACAATTTCTTGGTCTTTTAATACAGAATCAAAAATTTCTTTTGGATTTGGATAAACATTTTTAATAATGTATGTATAAGAATAACTGTGAATTTGTTCAAAAAATTGCCAAGCCGAACAAGATGCTTCAAACTCTGGAAGTGATGTATATTTTGCTAGAAATGGAATAGCTCGAGCTTGAACTGAATCGAGCATTGTTTGATATAACAAATTTTTTGTGAAAATAAATTTTTCATGATCTGTAAGTAATTGATAGTCATTAATATCTTTTTGTAAAGATACTTCTTCTGGTCTCCAAAAGAAAGAAAGTTGTTCTTTAAATAAATCAAAGAATTTTTTTATCTTATATTGATCATAGCGCTGAATATTTAAATTGTTTCCCAAAAATATTGGTTCTTTTGTAAAATCAATATCATCTTTTAGATTTAATACTTCTTGCATTTTATTTTCTCCTTTAATATTTCTTAATATTATACTGTACAACCACCACCAGCGCAACCATTTTGTTGATCTATATGTTCATCTGTTTTTCCATCATTAGATAAACAATAATACATAGTTTTCAATCCATATGCATATGCATATAAAATATCATTTACAACATGTGAAATCGGAATTTCTTTTTCATTATATTTTGTAAAATCATAATATGTGTTCATTGAAATTGCTTGATCAAAATATTTTTGTAAAATAGCTACAATATTTAAAAATCCTGTATTATTTTCCATTTCAAATGCAAAAGTGTATTGATGACCAATTTTATTTGCTTCTGGAACAACTTGCTTTATTAATCCTTGTTTGGATTTTTTAACTATAATTAAATCACGAATTGGTTCAATACCATTTGTAGAATTTGTTAAAACCGATGAGCTTTCACATGGCATTTGTGCTGTTAAAGTTGAATTTCTTAAGCCATATTTTTTAATGTTTTCTCTAAGTTCTTCCCAATTAAAAGATAATTTTCTTTTGACAATTTCATCGACTCTTTTATGATAATGATCTATTGGAAGTAAACCATCTGCGTATTTTGTTTTTTCAAATGCTAAACATTTTCCTTTTTCTTTTGCTAAATTATTTGAAGCTTTTAATAGATAATATTGTACAGCTTCTGCGAGTTCATCAACTAAATACCAAGCTTTTTCTTCAGTATATTTTACTTTGTGTTTTGCTAAATAATAAGCTAAATTAGTAATTCCAACTCCAATACTTCTTCTTTCTTTCATTTTTCTTGCTTCTTTTATCGGATAATCTTGTTCTTCAATAACAAAATCTAAAGTTCTAACAATAATATCTGCAATATCTTCCAATTCTTTTAAATTTTTAATCATTCCAATATTAATAGCTGAAAGAACACAAAGAGCTATTTCACCATTATTTCCATTTTCTTCTTTTTCTAATGGAGTTGTTGGAAGAGTAATTTCCTGACACAAATTTGACATACTAATAGGATCTTTAAATGAAGAGTGGTTATTTACATTATCTATAAACATTAAATAAATTCTTCCAGTTTCTAATCTTTCTTGTGCTATTTTTAATAACATATCTCTTGCTGATAATATCTTTTTTCTTAAACCATCTTTTGACTCATAATATTCATATAATTTTTTAAATCTTTCTATATTTGTTGAAAGAAATGCATCATAAAGATCTGGAACTTCATGTGGACTAAATAAAGTTATGTTTTTATTTTCTTTTACTCTTTCAAAAAATAGCTTATTTAATTGAACTGAATAATCTAACTTTCTAACTCTATTTTCTTCATTTCCCTTATTATTTTTTAAAACTATTAACTCTTCAAATTCTAAATGCCAAAATGGAAAATGGACAGTTGCTGATCCACCACGAACACCATTTTGTGTTGTGCATTTTGTCGCAGCTTCAAATAATTTTAAATATGGAATTAAACCAGTATGAATAACATCCCCATTGCGAATTGGTGACCCCAATGCACGAATTCTTCCAACATTTAATCCAATTCCAGCTCTTTTTGCTGTATATTTCATAATTGCTGTATTTGATTGAGTTATAGATTCTAAACTATCTCCAACATCAATAAGAACACAAGAAGAGTATTGATGCAATGGAGTTCGCACACCACAAAGAATTGGGGTTGGTAGATTTATATAAAATTTTGATATATAATTGTAAAGTTTTTCAATATATTTGTGGCGAATTTCTTTTGGATATGAAGAAAAAACAGTCATTGCAATTGCCATAAACATAATTTGTGGTGTTTCATAAATTTGACCAGTTTTTCTATTTTTAAGTAAATATTTATCAACAAGTTGTTGTAATCCAGCATATGTAAATAAATAATCTCTTTTATGATCTAAGAAAAGTTCAAAAAAATCTATTTCTTCTTTTGTATATTTTTCTAGCAATATTTTATCATAAATTCCATTTTTAACATTTGTAGAAATTATTTCAAACAAACTTGGAATTTCTTGTTCTGTTTTTGCATTAAAAACTTCTTTTCTTAAGTAATAGTTAAGTAAATTAGCTGCTACATATTGATAATTAATATTTTTTTCACTTATTAAATTAACTGCTGATTGAATAAGAATTTTATGAATATCTCGTGTTTGAATTCCATTAAAAAATTGTAACTGTGCATTAATTTCAATATCAGAAACTGAAACATTTTTAAGACCTTCGGTAGCCCACATTAAAACTTTGTGTATTTTTTCAATATTTAATTTTTCTTTTGTTCCATTTCTTTTTGTAACATAAATTGATTCAATCATTTTTTTTTCTCCTTCAATTTTTTATATTGGTGAAAAATATTTATAACCTTGGAATGTGTATTTTAATTTTTTGTTTTTATTTTTCAAATATAAATAAAAGCATGAAATCATATGTATTTTCTCTTCTTTTAAGTTTTTTATTATTTTTTTCTTCATGTGTTACAAATCCAATTAGAGAAGGTGTACAAAAAATAACAGAAAGTGTAAACAATGAACAAAAAGTAGAACAAACACAAACTTCTTTAAAAACAGATGACAAAAAAGAAATTCCACTACCACCATCATCAAAACCATCTACAGAAAATATAGAATATTATGAAAAATTAAGAGCAAGTTTATTATCTGAAAATATTCAAATTCGCAGTGAAATAGAAGAAAAAAAGAAACAAGTAGAAGAAAATCAAAGAAAAATAAAAGATTTAGAAAAGCAAATTGATTTAGAAAAACAAAGACTTATTCAATTGTGGAGTGAGAGAATAGCTTTAATAAGTGTTATTGTAGGAATTTTATTAATAGTTGCATCATTTTTCACAAGAAGCTATCCATTATTACCAAGAATTTTATTTGCAAGTGGTCTTATTCTTTGTTCAATTTCAGCTTTTTCATTTATATTTGCTATAATTTTACCATATATTCTTTGGATTGCTTTGGGAATTATTGGAATATTATTTGTTTTAGCAATTTACTATTGGCGCAGTGATAGAAAAAGCTTATGTCAAGTAGTAGAAGCAGTTGAAAAATATAAACATGAGATACCTGATTATAAATCAAAGTTTAGACAAATTATTGATTCTGATGTTGATCTTGTAATTGATAAAATACGTGAAAAATTTAAATCTTAAATTTTAATTTTAAAAAAGAAAAAATAATATATAATTTTGTTGAAAGGGTTTGTTTATATGCATTCTGAATTACAGTATCTTTTAGCACTTGAAAAAATTTTACAAGAAGGTATTAAAACACCATCTAGAACCGGAATTAATTGTTATGTTTATCCACATATTATATTATCTTTTGATTTTAAAGAAGGGTTTCCACTTTTTACTCACAAAAAGATGGCTGTTCATACTTTTAAAGTGGAGTTAGAAGGTTTTATTAAGGGAATCACTGATAAAAAATGGTATCAAGAAAGAAAATGTCATATATGGGATGAATGGTGCAACCCACAAAAAGTTCCTTATGCTCATGATGAAGAAACAAAAAAGAAAATGTTTTTTGAAAATGATCTTGGAAAAATTTATGGGTATCAATGGAGAAATTTTAATTCTTCAGGGTATGATCAACTTCAAAAAATAATACAAGAATTAAAAACTAATCCTTATAATCGGCAATTAGTATGTTCTGCTTGGAATCCATTGGAATTACATGAACAAGCATTACCACCTTGTCATGTTTTATGGCATGTTTTTGTTACTTCAGATCAAAGAATGCATTTAAGTTGGTTTCAAAGATCAGCAGATTTTCCATTAGGTGTTCCTGCTAATGTAATGAGTTATGCTTTACTTTTACATCTTCTTTGTAAAGAAACTGGATATAAAGAAGGAATAGTTACTGGATTCTTTTCAAATTGTCATATTTATGAAAATCAAGTGGAAGGTGTTTTAGAAGCTATTACAAGGCCAATTTTTCCATTTCCTTCTGTTAAAACAGAGAATTTTACCTCTATTTTTGATTGGAAAGCAGAAGATACTGTTTTTGAAAATTATAAATGCGGTGAAAAAATTATTTTTCCAATAGCTGTATAAAAATGGATATTTCAATTTCTTCAGATATTTACAATTCAGAAAAAAATATTCATATTTCAATTTTAGAAGTTATTTCTTTGTGGGCAAAATTAAGAAGTAAAGATCCAAACACAAAAGTAGGTGCTGGTGTTTATGATCCAATAACAGGTGGATTATTTTTAGGATATAATGGATTTCCTTCTGGTTTTCCAGATTTAAAAGAAATTTGGGATAATCGAAATAAACAATCTTTACATAGTAAATATCATTATGTAATTCATGCAGAAGCAAATGCAATCCGAAAAGCTCTTATGGCATTGGGTTCTGATATTGAACGATGTTCTTTATATGTAACTCATTTACCATGTCATAGATGTTTTATAGATTGGATTATTCCATCAAAAATCTCAAAGATTTTTTACTTACAAGATTATCCAGATGAAATAAGAAGTGAAATTTTTAAATTATATAATAATAAAATTTCTTTAATTAAGATTTAATTTTATAAATATATTTAAAGGAATAAGAAGAAATGAATAATTCTTTAAAATTATTAAAGGAAGCAAAAACACTTTTCCCCCACCTTCCAAAGTCTTATATTTATAAAAATCAAAAACTTCTAAAAACAATAATTCAATCTTATAAAGAATCAAAGAAGTATACTCATTTTGTATTAATAGAATCATCAGATAGAACCAAAAAGAAGTATATTAAAGATTATGTAATGACTAGTTTTCTTGTACATATATTGAAAGAATCATCTAATCATAATGATTTTGTTTACAATATATATCATCATTATACTACTTTATTTGAACCTGTAACTAGAAAGTATTTAATTGAACGAGAAAATGTTAATCAAGAGAAACAACAAAGACCAAAATTTGATCCATTAAAAGAATTAGATCCTAAAAATAAAGATGATCAAAATCCAGATACAGTAGCTTATTGGGAAAGAGTAGCTAATGAAGAACCAAAAGCTCCAGATATTCAACCATTTATAAAGTATTTAAACTATTATAAAAAAGGATACAATGTTTATTTAATTTATAACATTCCAGATGATGAGCCAGGTGGTGGAGAAAAATCATTTTCAGCTAAAACACAAAAAAAGCTCTATGATCGTTATAAATTTAAACAGTCTATTAAAAATTTAGATCCAGAACAACAAAAATTAGAATTGGCTAAATTTGATGTTAGAAATAATTTAAAGGATATTATAACCAACTCAGGAAATAAAGTAGAGTATGATGATGAAACTTATGAACAAGCTAAAAAGAATCCTGAATCTAAAGTAGGATCTAAAAAACAAAGCTTCTTTTCCTATGCTTGGGGTAAAGTTAAAAAAGGAGTAAAGAAGGCTACACTTTTTATACTAAAGAAAGTATTTGGTGGAAATCCAGAAGCTCAAAAATACCTAGAACAACTTGAAAAAATAAAGGAAGAAAAACCACAAGAAGTAGAAAGTTTGTGGACAAGTTTAAAGAATGCAGTATCCAATTTGTGGAAGTTTTTGACTACTACACCACAAGGTAAAAAAGTTTTAAAAACAATTTTTACTACTATTCTTATTTGGCTTTTACAATATGCTTTAACATTTATTTCTGGGCCAATTGGGGCAATTTTAGTTCTAAGTTTAAGAATTATATTAGCAGTAAAATCAATTTATTCTTCCACTAAAGAAGTAATCAATATAGTTAAATCAAACATGAAAGAAGGCGAAACTGGATTTATTGGAGTTATTAAAGCAATATTCAGAACATTAGTTCCAAGAACAAAGAAAGATGCAGTTAAAACAATACTTTTCTTATTCCATGCTACCATGATTGTTATTAATGCTATTCAACTTTATAATGCAGCTAAACAATTGAAAGAAGAAGTTGTTAAACTCCTTGAAAAATATGGTATTTCTAAAGATCAAGCCCAACAAATGGTTGATCAAAAGTCTGGTAAAGATCAATCTAATAATGATGGTAGTGATTATGCTTCTAAAGGAGAAAAACCACCATTTTTTCCAGATAAAAATTTAGAAGAATATAGTAGAGCTTTTAATAAATTTGCAAGTAGATATGGACAAAATATACCACCTGAAGAGTTAGAAAGAATAAAGGATTTATTTGCGAAGAATGCACTTACTGTACATATGGCAGCACAAATTCCTGATCAACCATTACATGCATTAAATTCTGGGAATCTTAAACACTTACTGGATTCTTATGAAGGACAGGGTTTGTGGAAATATATTTCATCTCAAGGAAATCTTAATGCCTTTGAGTTTTCATTTTTATTCCAAAAATATCCAGATTTTATGAATGAATTATGTACAAAGACTGATGTGATTAAACATTTAGTACGTGGAACAGATTTTACACTTGTTGACTCACCTATTAATCCTAAACATGTTTTCAATGCACTACAAAAACTTTCGGATTTTAAATTGGCATATTATTCATTTCTTCGGCGATATTGATTATTCAATAAATAAAATATTTAAAAAATGATTAAATAAGATAAGGATTTTTTTTCATACTTTAAATAAATGTTTATAAAAAATTAAATTATTTGATTATAAAATTTAAATATATTAATACTATTATATTTTAATATTTCTCCATTTATAAGGATCATGTTTTTCAATATTAAATTTATAATCTTGAAAATTTTTTTCTGTTTCTGCAAAATACAAAAGATCTTTTTGATTTAATTTATGAATAGCTGTAATAAGTGTTGTTTTGTAATATTTTTTTACATAAAAATTATAAGATTCAATTAAGAAACTTTTTTTTAAATAATACTCAATATCATTATGAGAAACTCCATTTTTTATTAATGGTAAAATAGAATTTTTTATAAACTTTATTAAATCTTTATGTTTTTCGTAAGTGTTTTTATTGGCCATATAGCTTCCTTTATTTTATTGATATTGTACTATTTATATTTGATTTTTTATAAATAAATATGTAATGGAGAGTAAAGGAAACAAAATGAGTAAAAAGAAAAAAAGAAAACAATTTTTATTTCTTCTTGAAGATCATCCAGTAGTTAAAATGCTTCTTGATGCATTTAATTCTGTTATAAAAGCAAAAAATGTTGTTGATTTTTATCAAGCTACACAAAAAATGTTTCAAGCTGATACTTATTATAATGATCAAATTCGAGAAAAGTATAAAAATGATCCAAAAATTGATACACGTTTGTCTGTTAATTTTGCTACACATTATAATGCAACTAAAAATATTGTACAAAATTATTGGTTAAATAATCCAAATGTTGAAGAAAGTGTAAAACAATTTTGGGTTGATTTTTTTGAAGAACATGGAGATTTTGATGAAATAGTTGCTGAAAGAACAAAAGATAAAGAAATACAGAAAAAAGAAGAAGCTTTTTATAGAATTGGAAAAGCAACTCGAGATTTTATAGAAGATAATGAAATAGATGTTGAAGAAATTATTAAACCATTAAAAAATTCACTTCGATATTCTGCAACATTTACTAAAAAATTATCACAATTTATATATGATGATATTTCTGAAGATGAAACAACAGAAATTATTCAAATTTTTCAGAATGAAGTTTATTCACCAGATAAAAATCCTTCTTACTTACTAAGTTTATTGGCAAGAATTGTTTCATATTTTGCTCAAAAGATCAATAGCAAATATGTAGATGATTTTTCTGAAGAATGCTCTAAGCTTATAAGAGATGGCAGATCTTATTATTTAACATTTTTTTATCAAGGATTGACTGGAAAATCTTATTCAAGAGATGTATTAGATTAATTAGAAAAAAGAAAACACTTCATTTAATATAAAAACAATAAAACCAATAATAATAATTGGTGAAACCCAAATAAGTGGTTCAAACATTCTTTTAAAATCATCTTTTTTCATTTTTTTTCTCCTTGTTTTATTTTTTATTTAATGGATAAAAATCATTTTGATTTTTATATTTTGTTATTTCTTTATATTTCTCATACAAAGATTGATAAAGATCTTTTAATATTTTTTTGTTTTCTGATTTTTTATATTCATAAAAATTTTTTTTGTTTTTTAATATTTCTTCTTTTGTTAATAAAATTTCATAATTTATTGGAATATTCCAAATATCTCCCAAATTTTCAATCCAACCTGGTATATTGTTATAATAAAAATGTAGAAAACATTGAAAAGATTTTAAAATAGAAAATAATTCAAATAATGAAACTTTATAATGAAAATAATCATAGTCTTTTTCATACTGATAATAAAATGGTAATATATTTTTGTTATTTTTTGGAACTTCATAGGAAAAAATAGATGAACATTCATAGCTGAATTTTAAAATTTCTTCTGAAGAAATTTCTAATTCATTTTCAAAAAAGGTTTTGAAGATATTTTGAAATTTTTCTTTTGAATTTGTTTTAAAATATTCATTTAAAAAATTTCTGATTGTACAAAACAATTCTTCCTCTTCTTTTTCTAATATAAACTTAAATTTATTTTCAAATGATTTTGTAATGTTTTTATTGTTTTCCATAAAGTTTTCTGGTTTCAGATTTATTTATATAATTTTTGTATTTTATAAATATTTAATGTATATTTCTTATGTGTATAAAAATTTAAAAGAAGGGGGAAATCTATGGAACAATCCCAAACAATTCCCCAACCCAAAAAAACTTATGAGGAGTTAGAATTAGAATTAGAAACTTATAAAAATTTAGAAGAATTTTATAAATACCGTGAAGATCTTCTTAAAAGATTTATTTATTTATCCTGTAATGATTTATATAAAAATTTCATATCAAAAAAAGAATCTGATAAAATAAAAGCATATGCTTATTTTAAGGAAATTCTTGATAGAAGTATTCGTGATGATGAATCTTTTATTAAATTTGATGTCAATGATATTCTTCAAAAAGTTGTGTTTTTATAGTATTGTAAATCTATCTTAAAAATTTATAAATTTTATAAATAAAAATAGTTAATAATGATATAATAAGAGGGGTATTTATGTCTTCTAAAATTGAGCGTTTAATGCATTTTTTATATTTGCAAGAATCAAGTTTATTTAAAGAAGTTGTAGCATTAAATGAATATGATATGGATTTTCTAACAAGAATTGGAATTTTTTTTTATGAAAATCAAAATTTAGATTTGCTTCCATCTTTAATAGAAGATGCTGAATTAAATTCTCCTTTATATGATGTTTTGAAACGACATTCTAAGAAATATATTAAAGAATTTGATTGGATTTACTGGTTAGAAGATGAAGAAAAATTGAAAAATCAAGAAAAAAATGATGAACAAAGGTTAATTATTGGTTCAATAAATAAAAATATTATTCTTCATCAATATAAAACATCTCCATCACATTTACTTCCAGTAAAAACAAAAATTTTGGAAAAATTTATTTGTTGTTATATTCCTCTTATAGAAGATTTTCTTTTTTATTATATTAAAAATAATAAAGAAGGGTTAAAAAGAATTGCAATGTTACATTATGTTTTAGGAGCACTGACAGAAAAAAGAAAAGATAAACTTGTTATTTACAAATTAGATAATCTACAAATTGTTGATGTTTTATCTAAAAAAACTTTATAAATATAAGTATAGAAATTTAAAAGGAGACAGACATGACCAATCCTTATGATTTTAGAGATTTTCGCAAAAAGTGGTTTCTTTTGCAAGAAAAATGGGCAAAAGAAAGTGCTTTTAAGGAAAATACAGATGATGATTTAGTTGCTCCACCACTTGCGGAAATTGATTTAAATGAACTTGAAGAAGATAAAAATAAAAAAGCAGATGGCAAATATTTAGATAAACTTTTGAGCAAAGCATTAGAAGATTCAAAGTATGAAGAAGATAATAAAGATTTTACTGAAACACCTGTTTATGAGAAAAGAAGAAGGAAGAAATTTACAGAAGATGAAGGTGCACCAGATTCAAGTGCTATTCAACAAATTGATAAGTTCATAAAAGATTCAAGAGATATTGAAGAAGATGATACAGAAGATTTAACTGAAAATGAATTTGATTCCATTGAAGAAGATGATGATCCAATGGGTGATATTGAAGAACTTGATAAAGTTATGTTAAATTCAGCATTTAATGAGGAAGATGAAGAATTAGAAGAGCTTGAGGAAGTTGATACTGCGGATGTTGGATCACAAGTTGGTGTAGCTCCAGATGCAAAGATATTAAAAAATTCAAAGAGAAAGTTAGTAAATAGCAAATTGGTAGCTAAAGAAAATTACCTTAGAAATAAGAAAAAAACCCGCTTTTTGAGAGAAGCAGAAGAAATTGATGATGCTACCAAAAATGTAAGTGATGATGTTGACCAAGATATTGGAGCAGCTGGTGAAGAATTGCCTATGGCTGGAGGAGCTGGTGGAGATGAGGATGTTGCATCGCTTGTTTCTCAACTCCGTGAAAAGTTCCCAGGCAAGAAGATTTATATTACTGTAGCCTCAGATGATGAAGATTTAGACGCTGATGATGTTGCAAAAGCTCAAGAAATAGCTGGTGGTGAAACTGGTGGTGAAGTAGATACAGAAGAAACAGAAGTAACTGGTGAAGAAACACCAGAGGATCTTGAAAATGTTGTTGCTAGTAAAGGTAAAAAGAAACCAGTAACCCCAGAAAGCTTTAAAGAATCACTTCAAAGAAAGCGTAGAATTCTTTTTCTTAAAAAGCTTTTGAGAGAAGCAGAGGGTATTGAAGGGACATCACAAGAAAAAGAGGATTTTGGTAATATTTCTAAGAAGAATAAGAAGGTAAATCTTCCTGTAGATGAAGAAACAGATGAAAAATCAGATGAATCAGATGAAAATGTAGAAGAAATTACAAACTTGCAATCTGGTTCAAGTGATGAAAGAATTACCAATAAATCAATTTCTCTTACACCAGAAGAATGGAAACAATTCCTTTCTGGGGCCGGTGTTGGAGAGGGGGAAGAAGAAAAAGAAGAAACTGAAGAATTAGATGTTGAAAATGAGGTTTCAAAATTGGATTTTTTAAAAAAAGAAAAACCAAAAAAATTACCCCCAAAAGCCCCAAAAAAGTAAGTAAAAAACCTAAAAAAATTAAAATATTGTCCTATGGTCCGAAATCTGCAAGAGGAATATATAAGGGAAAGAAATTTTATACCTTTTATGATTCAAATGCAGATGATTGGATTTTTTATCCAAAATCATTCCAGGATTTCCTTGATAAAAAACCAGGAGTTGTAGGAAGAATAGTTAGAGAAATTAAGAAAAAATTAAAGTAACTAAAATCTAACATAAAGGAGCATATTTTATGGCAGTAAATATATCCTCAAAAGATTTTCGTAAAAGCCTTGAAAAAGGTTATGAAATTGGCGGAAAGCTTTGTGAAAACTTTCATTCTCTTTACCCATCAACTCGAAATTCATATGAAAATGATGTTATTCCAACAGATGTTTCATTTTCATTTGATACTTTAAAGTATATTCTTGAATGGGCTGCTTCAGATCCAAGAGCAAAAGAGAATATTCAAAAAGTTTTTGAAAATATTCGTCGTATTTCTATGGAAAATAGAACACTTTCAGCCTCTGATCTTCCAGAAATTTTGAGTAATATTCCAGATGCCATTGCACCAGCTTCAGAAGTTACTGATACTCAAACTCCAATTGGTTCAACTGTTATTTCACCATCAACTCCATCAGTTGAATCACCAACATTTGAATCATATATGAAGAAAGTTTCCAAGAAAGTTCTTCTTGAAGGAAGAAAAAAGAATATTTGCAAAGTTCCTCTTTCCATAATTTCTCGATTTATTTCTCAAAATCCAAATCTTGACAAGAAATTCATAAAGAAAAAGGAAAGAAAAGAAGTTCGGGAAATTTCTTATAAAATTTCAAAAGATAAAGTAGAGGTTATTGCTTCTTATCTTGATGGAAATGTTAAAATAATTGATACTATTCCAACAAAAGAGTTTTGCAAGAAGTACATGAAGAAATGGTTAAAGGTTTGGAAGGAAGCAGAAATTAAGAAAGAACATGATATTATTTCTGGTGTTTCTCATGAAGTTATAACAAATCCAAGTGAAATGGGAAAGAAAAACAAAACTATCAAAGGATTGCGTGAAAGATACCGTCTTGCAAGAGAGCACCTTGAATTATCCAAGTATCTTGCACAAAGAGCTTTAAGAACAATTTTCAAGAATAAGATCTTAGAATCTGCTGATAAAGAACAATTAGCAAAGAGAATTCAAGACCTTCAAGATCGTTTAAATCGCATAGAACAAGAGTTGTATGGACAAAATTATCCAACAAATTATGATAATGCAATTTATAATGATGCTTGTGTAGATCCATATGATCCATTCTGTGGTTCTTTAGCTCTTTATCCTTTTGACAATGGATTTGAGGTTGAAATTGAAGTTCCAGAAACTTTTGTTAATGATACTTTTGTTGACAAACCATCAGGAACAAAAACAGAAGTAAGTGATGAAGTTCAATTGGTATCTAGACTTTTGAATACAGATGAAGAATATGATGATGAAGAAGATATTTTTGATTTTCTAGATGATGAAGATGATGAAGAAGGTGAAGAAGAAGATGATGATGAAGAAGAAGAAGATGATGATGAAGAAGAAGAAGATGAAGAAGAAGAAGATGATGAAGAAGAAGAAGATGATGAA
>JANWZV010000001.1:0-58497 GCA_025061805.1 Candidatus Dojkabacteria bacterium
AAAAAAATATGTTAAATTAAATGAAAATAAATTAAAAAAAAAAATAAGTTAAATCAAAGTTGATTATTATATAGAATTAACATAAATTAATTCAATCACTAAAATTAATTCAAATAAAATAAGATATATAGCAATTAATTCAAATTTTACATAAAATGAAACTTCTAAAAAAAAAATAAAATTAGTAAAAAATCAAAAAGAAATAGAAAGAAGTAAAAAATAGAAAGAAGTAAAAAACAGAAAGAAATAGAAGAAATAGAAAGAAATAGAAAGAAGTAAAAAACAGAAGAAATAGAAAGAAATAGAAGAAATAGAAAGAAATAGAAGAAATAGAAGAAATAGAAAGAAACAGAAGAAATAGAAAGAAATAGAAAGAAACATAAGAAATAGAAAGAAATAGAAAGAAATAGAAAGAAATAGAAGAAATAGAAGAAATAGAAAGAAGTAAATAAAAACAAATAAATTTATATTCTTGTAGTTTGTTTCTTTCGTTTATTTTTATTAATACTGCATCAAGCCTTTATTATGTCCAAATTTTTCTATTTTTAATTGAAATTTTACACAAGACATTTTTATAAAAGTAACCAATTTTTAAAAAAACAAAAAAAAAATAACAAAAATAAAAAATCTTTTTGTAAAATATACTAAGAATTTTCATTTTATTTGGTTCTTGTCTCGTAAAATTTTTTTTTATGTTTTATTGGTTTATAATACATGAAATATTTTTTATATCTTTTCTCTTTATACTTATGAATTTATTTTTTATATTTTCATGCTTTATTATGTTATATAAGTTCAAATTTATTTTTTATTTCTGGATTACATTTTATAAACTTATATTCTATGTTTCTCTTGAATATCAATTTTCTAAAACATGAATTTTCGAAAATATTTGTTTCAATGTTCTAAAAAAGTATATTGTCTTAATTTTGCATTTTATGTTAATAAATAGATTTATCAAAATTGAATTTCAAACAATAATAATATAAAATCATAAGAATGGAGAAAAAAATGAATACAAAATTCATTAAGATAAAAGATTTGAAAGAAGGAATGAAAATAAAAACTCTAAATGAAAGAGGTGAAATAGTTTTCAAGAAAGTAACAAAAATACGTAAGACCGAAGTAAGTAAAGAAGATAGATATGTTCTTTATTTTGATAATGGAACTATTTTGAGGTGTTCTGAGAATCATCCTATAATGATTAACTATGAAGGAAATATAATAGAAAAATATCCTTTAATGATTTCCATAAATGATAAAATAGTTACAGATTCAAATGTATTTACAAGATTATTGAAAATAGAAAAAGATAATAACGATAAAGATTATTATGATATAGAGGTAGAGGAAACCAATACTTTTTTTTGTTCTTCGGAAGAAAGAGATGAGCAGATATTGACTCATAACTCTCAAGGCGGTGTAAGGGGTGGTGCTGGAACATTGTATTTTGTTATTTGGCATTATGAAATAGAAGATATGTTGGTTTTGAAAAACAATAAAGGCACTGAAAACAATAGAATCCGTCATTTGGATTATGGTGTAATGATTTCCAGATTATTTTATGAGAGATTGATACAAAATAAAAACATAACTTTATTTTCCCCTCATGAAAATAGTGAAATGTATGAGGCATTTTTTAATGACGAGAAAAAATTCAAGAAATTATATGAGCTTGCTGAAAAAAATCCAAACATAAGAAAAAAGACAATAAAAGCAAAGGATTTGTTTTCTCTACTTATGCAAGAAAGAAAAGATACGGGAAGAATATATATTTTGAATGTCGATCATGCAAATACACATTCCTCTTTCATGGAAGACGTAGCTCCTATCAGAATGAGCAATTTATGTTTGGAAATAACCTTGCCGACTGTTCCTCTTAGGAATCCAGATTGCGGATATAAGAAGGTTTTCGTAAAAATTCACAAGGATAAGGTAAGTGATTATAAAAATTGGAGAAAGGAATTCAAGAATCTCATTCCGGAAGAAAAAGATATAAAAGAAAATTATATTACCATAGTCAATGATATAATAAACGAAAAAATAGATAAAGATAATTATGAATATTTTGAAGAAAAAATGATGGATCTGGAAAGCGGATCCATAGCTTTATGTACTTTGTCTGCGATAAATTGGGGTAAAATAAACAAAAAAGAAGAGTTCGAAAAATATTGCAAACTTGCGGTAAGAGGATTGGATGCTTTGTTGTCTTATCAGGATTATCCATTATATGCGGCAGAAAACAATACGATGTGTTACAGGCCGCTAGGGATAGGTATTATAGGTTTTGCTCACTGGTTGGCAAAAAACGATATAAAATATACTGAACCGAATCTTGATCTTATAGATGAGTTTGCGGAAGCTTGGAGTTATTATCTCATAAAGGAAAGTGTCAATCTTGCAAAAGAGAAAGGACCTTGTTTGAAATATTACAACACGAAATACAGTAAGGGTATTTTGCCCATAGACACATATAAAAAAGAAGTCGATGAGTTGGTTCCTCATAAAGAAAGAATGAATTGGAAAGATCTTAGAGAAGAATTGAAGATATACGGAATAAGAAATGCAACTTTGATGGCTCTTATGCCATCCGAAAGCAGTAGTCAGTTGGCCAACGAAACAAACGGTATAGAACCGCCGAGGTCTTACGTTTCGGTTAAACAATCGAAGGAAGGTGTGTTAAAACAAGTTGTCCCTGATTTCAAAAGATTGAAAAATAAATATGAATTACTCTGGGATCAAAAATCTCCTCAAGGTTACATAAAAATTTGCGCAGTACTGCAAAAATACATAGATCAAACGATTTCAGCAAACACATCTTACAATCCCATGTTCTTCAAGGATGAAAAGATTCCCATGAGTGTGTTACTGAAAGATCTCATGATGTGTTACAGATATGGATTGAAAACTTTGTATTATTTCAATACATATGACGGACAAGGCGAAATAGATGTAAATAAGCTATTGAAATCGAAAGAAAAAAAGAACTTGATCGTGAATGAAATAGAAGAACAAATAAGAAATAATTATGAAGAAAATTCTAAAACTAATGCCGCTGAAGATGAGAAATGCGATTCTTGTGTTTTATAGAAATCGATACTAGAGCATTATTTTTTTTATGATTCTCTAGATCTTTTGATCTGAAAATTTTCAAAAACAAAAAATCTAGACTGAAATTGAGGTTTTTTTTAAATCTCACGAAAAGATCATAGATATCTCGAAAGAACTTAGTTTTTTTGGATTTTTTAGTAAGAGGTTTTGGCTTATGAATGTATGATCCTTTCTATTTTTCTTATAAGTTCTTTTTCCTCTTTTTCCGAAATTAAACCATGTTGTGGCGTAAGATGCCATAAGTTTTTCAGATATAGAAGTTCGTTTTTGGAAAGAGTGACAGAGTTGTAAACATAGTCATACCAAGCTTGACATGTTACAGGAAACAATTTTTTTACCATTCCGAACATTTTTTCTGCGAGTAGTCTGATTTCTTCTTGGGAATTTTCACTCATTCTCAAATGAATGAAATGAAGAAAATTATGCATATTTTGTACCCAATAAAATTGGGTATAAGATGACAAAGGCAAAACTATTCTCGCTACTTCCCTCGAAACAGGCTCTTCTAAGCTGTTGTCATAATTGAGTAATTTTTTGTATGTGTCGTAACAAAAATTGTTTACTTCCTCTATCTTTTTTATGATTTCTTCACTTTCCTTGAGAACTCTGTCGCTTGAATTTTGTTTATTTTCTTTCGATTGAGTTCTTATTCTCCTTTGTTCCGGAACATAAAAACTATCTTCTATTTCGGAATACCTCAGAGAATATTCGTTTGCAGAATGAGTCCTGTGTCTGAACATTTGTCTAGCAGTGAAGATAGGACATTTTATGTGAAACTTGAGAACTATCATTTCGAATGGTGAAGTATGCCGGTGTTTCATCAGATATCTTATGAGTTTTTCATCATCTCTTTTTGTTTTCGTTCCTTTTCCATAAGAAACTCTTGCTGCTTGAACTACGGCCCAATCTCCTGGATTATCTTCAGTGGCTTGGGGCATAGTGTCTATTAATCTTACAAATCCTTTGTCCAAATATTTTTCTTCTAGATTTGTCATGATTAAATTATATTTTTCATTTTTTACAATGTCAAAATTTTTATGATCAAATATGTTTTTCTTTAATATGAATCAAAATAAAAATTTGAATTAAAAACATTTAATAATTTAAACCATATAAGGTAAAAAAAAATTATTCGAAAAACAATTCTCCGTTTTCTTTATGTAATCTATCTTTTTCTTCCTCGTCGATTTGTCTACCAAAAGAAGGATTGTGACCGCTATCTATCAATATATTATCTTTTATAGATTGATTTCTTTTTTCCAAATGCAAAACACGAGTGAAAGCATTCGTTATGGCAGAAGTATAATAAGCGAACGGATTCGATGATTTGTTTTCGTCGAATTTTAAAGCAATGAGACATAATTGAGTAAGAGCAAAACCTTTCATTTCTTCTAAATACGTATAAGATCTCCAATTTCCTCTTTGACTGTATTTTTCGACCAGTTTCATGAACATTTTACCTAGATTGTCTGTTATTTTACCGTGTGTTTGACAAAAATATCCGTTTTCCAGATCGCCTTTCCAATGACTTCTACCAACTTCTTCTAGATAATTTTCTTTATAAAGATAATGCTTGAATGGTTTGAAATTCAATTTCATGTTTTGATCATAGAAGTCTACGAATATGTTTTCTTTTTTGGAGTTTCTTTTTTGTATTTCCATTTCCTCCAACAAGTCATAATTTTTACTATATTTTTTTCTTACTCTTTTTGTATAATCCTTGTACTCTTCTGGTATATGAGAGTCATCCATTACTCTTACTACTATATAATCCCTTTCTGGATTTTCTGATTTCTTTTTTTCTAGTAAAGTATTCAAATATTTAAAATTTAAATTTTTTTTATCTTCTATGATGAAGTCATAATTTTCGAATCTTTTTTCCTTAAAAAAACAAAACGATTTTTTGCTTTCGTCTATTTCTTTTAAAATGTTTTCGTTTGTTAAATATTTCATTTTATTATATTTTATAGTAATTCTTTATATTTTTCAAAAAATTTTTTTAATTCGAATATATAAAAAAATCTATCGTATTTAGATGAATACCATCTCAAATAAGTCAAATCCGTCAAGAAATTTTCATCGAAATTCACGTTTTCCTTATCAACCAATACAAACCATCCTTGGTGGTTGAATTTCATACACAAGAACCATTTTTTTTCATTTGATATTTTTGAGATTTGCGAAATCCAACCATTTTCGTTTTCTAGCAACGAAAAATGCTTTTCTTTAAATAATTTGAACCATTGAAAATCTTTGTACCATTTGCATTCGAAAACAAAATTTTTGAATTTTTCCGGTGGAATAATATCTCCGGTGGAACTCAATATTTGTATTTCGTTCAATTTTTCTATTTTTTCTTGATTTTTTCCACCTGTAAGTAAACCAGAACCGAATACCCTACCGAATTTTTCACCAAAAATTTCATCTAATATTCTTACCAACTCTCTTTCGCCGTTTTTTCCTTTTGTTTTTGATTTATTTTTCATCCGAAATATTTATTTATGACAAATATAAAATAAATATTTGAAAATGTCAAATTGGAAAAAGTATTTTCAAACTATAACTCTCGATAAGAAGATTTCAGCTTTACAAAATCAACCAGATTCTCCTGCTTATGCAAATAAGTTTTCGTCTTATTTGCCGGAAATTTATTCTGGATCTTCCAACAGATTGGAAAGATATCAACAATATGATCAAATGGATCAAGATTCCGAGATAAACGCTAGTTTGGATACTATTGCAGATTTTGCTACGTCCGTGCCGGAAAACAGCAATCTTATATTTGAAATAGTTTTCCTTGACAGTAGTTCTCCGACTCCGGTCGAAACGAACATAATAAAACAAGCATTGATAAAATGGTGCAAAATAAATAAATTTTCTTCAAGACTTTGGAGAATTTTCAGATCTACGATAAAATACGGAGATCAATTTTTCTTGAGAGATCCGGAAACTTTCGAGCTTCTTTGGATAGATCATTATAAGGTGCAATCGGTAATAGTCAATCCGGCAAAAGGAAAGAAGCCGGAATATTATGTGATAAACGACTTAGATATAAATTTGCAAACCAAGGTCGCGACCTTGCCTAGGGAAAATGCAGTCAATATGATAAATTCCTTATATTATGTGAACAAACCACAAGGAGAACAGTTGCAACATACCTTGTATTATAATCAACCGAATGTCACTAGTTGGATCGGGAAATTCAGGGGTGTTTCCAATACTCCAAGATCTGAAATAGCAGTGAATGCCGATCATATAGTGCATTTTTCCTTAAGTGAAGGTTTGGATGCACTTTGGCCTTTCGGATCTTCTATTTTGGAAAGTGTTTTCAAGGTTTACAAACAAAAAGAGCTTTTGGAAGACGCGCTCATAATTTATAGAGTACAGAGAGCACCCGAACGAAGAGTTTTTTACATAGATGTAGGTAACATGCCTCCGCACAAAGCGATATCTTACGTAGAGAGGATAAAAAATGAAATACATCAAAGAAGAATACCTAACAAAACGGGAGGCGGTACATCGATATTGGACGCTTCTTATAATCCTCTTTGTCTTTCCTTGGATACTAAGATTCCTTTATTGAATAATACAGAAAAAACAATTAGAGAGATAATCGACCATTATGAAAACAAAGGCGAAAATCTCTATACTTACTCAATCAATGAAAATACTTTGGAAGTTGAAGTCAGCAGGATAGTTTCGGCTAAAATCACTGGGAAAAACAAAAAACTCATGAGAATACATTTGGATAATTCGTGTTATGTTGATTGTACTCCGGATCATAGATTCATAACCAGAGACGGCAAAGAAGTGAAAGCAGAAGAATTGACGATTGGCACCAGTCTTATGCCTTTTTATTTAAGAAAAAAAGAATTATCAAAAAATTGCAAAACGACTTATCTTCAGATTTATAATCCTTCGACAAATGAATGGAAATTTGTGCATCGATTGGTCAAGGACAATTATCCCATTAAAGATCATGTGTATAATGAAAAATATAAGAATAAACCAAAAGAAGTCATTCATCATTTAGATTTCAATAGGTTTAATAATACCCCGGAAAATTTGGTTCTTATGAATTCTATAGATCATTGGTTGCTCCATAGTGAAGCGGCAAAAAGTAAAGTTAATAGAGAAAAAATATCTTTGTTGAATAAAAGAAGATGGAAAGACGATAATTTCAGAAATTCTGTCATAGAAAAACAGAAAATAAGGTATTCTGAAAAAATGTTTTGTATTTTACAGAATGTTTTTTCGCAGAATTCGCAAAATCAAGAAAAGATTCTTTCTATACTGAACAAGAATAAAGAATTTATCGAGGAATTCAAGAAAATAAACAACAAGACAAAATGTGCCAACAAAGATTTTTCTGTTTTTACAAGAAGAAATCTTATATGTTTGATAAATTGTTTCGGCTATGATAGTTGGAAAAAATTCAGAATCGAGCAAATCAAGGCAAAAAAAATAAGAAATTCGGTATTTTATCAAAATTGTAATTTTGATGAACATACTAAAGATTTCATAAAGAATATAGTTTCTTCTTTTGATGAAGATTTTAGAATAAGGGATTTATTGGAGAAAATAAACCAAAATAAATCGTTTTTAGATTCTTGGAAAAATTCCAATAAGAAATTACATAAAAAATGTTTAGTCAAAAAAAGTTTCGATAAGTTTAATTATAAGCATCTTAGAACATTTGTCATTTCGAATGGTTATGCTAATTTTGACGAATTTAAGAAAAACGTTCTTCAGGATAGTCAATTGAACCATAAAATAACGAAAATAGAATATTTGGAAGGAGTGCATGATGTGGGAGATATACAGATAGATTCTCCTTCTGGTTCTCATTGGTTCGCCGTTTCTGCCGGAATATTTGTTCATAATTCTATTTTGGAAGATTATTTCTTTCCTATAACGGCGGAAGGAAGAGGAAGCAAAGTTGAAACTTTGCCAGCCGGTGAAAATTTAGGTCAGATTGACGATTTGAGATATTTTGATAACAAACTGAAAAGAGGTTTGAGAGTTCCTTCTTCATATCTTCCATCAGGTCCAGAAGATGGCCAGACTTCTTTCAACGATGGTAAGATAGGCAATGCTTATATTCAAGAATATAGATTTTCGAAATATGTGCAGAGGTTACAGAATTTGTTGCAACCTACCATAGATAAAGAATTTAAGTATTTTTTGAAAGTAAATGGAATAAATGTAGATACTTCTTCTTTCTATATTTGTTTCTGGCAACCGCAGAATTTCGGTAAATATAGACAACTTGAGACAGATGCGGCACAGATACAGATATTTTCTTCACTTTCAGATGTACCTTGGTTGAGCAAAAGGTTTATAGCAAAAAGATATCTTGGATTAACTGATGACGAAATCATAGAAAATGAAAAACTCTGGTTAGAAGAGAATTCTGACACCCAGCAAGAAACTAAAAATCAAGACGAAAAAACCGACATGTTTGATAACGGCATGATGAATATGAACACGAGGGACGAGGATATAATCAATAGGTTTGGAGAAGAAGATAATTTCGATGAAGAAAATGAAGAGGAAAATATCGTTGATAATACGGATAAAAATTTAGAAGATGATGAAATGAATGTTCCTGATACTCAAGAAAAGGAAAAACCTGGAGAAGACCAGTAAAAAATTAATTAGTTTTTTACCAAAAAAAATCTTTTTTTATAAATAATAAAAAAGAAAAAAAGAAAAAATGAAAGAAATCATAAAAATAAAAGAAGATATAGAAAAAATAGAAAGAAATTCAAACAACAACTTGATTGTTAAGGATGTTTTGAAACAATTTAAAGAAAGATTGAACAAGATTTTTAACGAGTATGTTTTTTACAATTCTTATTATGAAAATGAAAGAGGCGAAACCGAATATAGATCTTGCTACGAGTGGAGCAAAAACATAAAAAATTTTAGGTTTACCTTGGGGTTTAGTTTGAATGACAATTATTATGGTGATATAGCTTTATCTATTGATTTTATAGATGAAAACGGGAATAATCATAATATCTTTTGTAAAAAGGATAGTTTTTCAAATACTAATTCAAATTTTAGTTTTAAGATAGAAGAATTTATAAAAATCTATAAAAATAAAGTCAAAATTCTTAAATTCTTACTAAGATAAAAATATTAAAAAAATTTTGTTTGTTTTATATCGAAAACGATTTTCGCGCTTATTGCTTTTAGTCGCCGGATACGATATGAGCAACATTCAAAAGTGACTCGCTGTCACGCTGAACTGCTTACTGCAGTCGCGGCAGCGCCAGAATATGGCGCGTCTTTTGCCCGGCGTGGTGTTGTCCACGGAACCGCAACGGTTGCAAACGTAGCCATGCAGTCAGCGCACCAATTTCAGATGCGAGCGGCATGCGTTGTTGGTGCTGAATTTTCGCAGTAAGACGCGCAGTTTTATGGCTCGATATATAACCGTTATTGTGATTAAAAGCAATATATACCAAATGTTTTTATCGAAAATAAAAAAAGATATATTAATTATCTAATGCTTGAATCATTTGGACCAAAATAGCCGAAAGATTTATTTCTGGATCAGCTACTATACTGTGATTTTTCATGCCTTCTAACAACAGTACCAAAGCCATTGCTTTTTTTTCGAAACTATTGAAACCTAATTTTTCCAAATTATTGTAGATAAATCTGAAAAATATTACATAATCGTTTTCTGATAAAAGATTTCCTATCAAATTTCTCCCTTCTTCTATTTTTTTATTCTTGAAACAATAAAAAATTCTAAAAAATTCTTCGTTTTCTTGTTCATTTTTTATGTTTTTTAATGTTTTTCCGTCCCAGTTTTTTTGCAAATTGTTTATGATTTTTCTTAGATCTGGCCAAAATTTATTTACGTATTCACTTATGTTTGTAATTAGGTTTTCATCCAATTTTGCTCCTTCATTCAGAAGTATTTCTGCTGCTCTTTTTATACAATATTCTTTATCAAGAGATTTGAAGTTAAAATGTTGAAATCTGCTTTTCAGTGGAGGTATTATTTTGTTGCTGTAGTTTCCTGTTAAAATAAATCTACATATAGATACATAACTTTCTATTACGTTTCTTAGAGATAATTGGGCAGTTTGAGTCAATGAATCCGCCTCATCCAAAAGAATATACTTGAAATTTCCCATAGGCATGGTAGAAGCAAAGTTTATTATTATATCTCTTATGGTATCTATTCCTCTATTCGAGGAAGCATTTATAAATAAAATGTCGTTTTTGTCTATATTAAGTTCTTTGAATAGCAGTAAAGCTAAACTTGTCTTTCCTGTTCCTGGTGTTCCTGTTAGAAGCAAATTGGGAATTTGTTTATTTTTTATCCATTTGTAAACATTTTCTTTCAGTGTTTCATCGTTCCAAACGAAATCCTCTATGGTTTTCGGTCTGTATTTTTCTACCCAAAGATAATTTTCTATCTTTTCTTTCATGGTTATATTTTTACTATAACATTTTACAAAATATTTTGTTTTTTTCAATAAATTATTATAAAATAATTTTATGAATAAAAAAGAAAAAATAATAGAAATATTGAAGTCGGTGCATGATCCGGAAATTCCTATCAATATATATGATTTAGGATTAATTTATAATTTGTCTATAGAAGATGACAAAATAGACATTCTTATGACTTTAACTTCTCCAAATTGTCCTTCTGCGCAGGAAATTCCTGAAGAAATTGTAACTAAATTAAATTCAGAGTTTCCTGAAATGAAAATAAATATCAATATGACTTGGAACCCGCCATGGGATAAATCCAGAATGTCAGAAGAAGCAAGATTGGCATTGGATATGTTTGATTTAGAAATTCCATATCATCCGCCATATATCTATGATAATGATTTTATGTTTATCGATATACAAGATATAGATGAAAACGAAATAGGTCAAAATTTTGAAGAAAATGTCTTTAATTTTGAAAGTGATAAATCAGACGAATAATCTTTTATGAAAAGAAAGGAAAAATCATGTTGAAAAAGAATACACAAACCAATAAAAACAATAATGAAAACAATACAAAAAAGAATAATAAACATAATAAAGTCATGAATGATAATAAAAACAAAACCATATTGTTCAAAAATATAAAGGATGCAGAGGATTATTTAAGAAATAAAACACAAAATATGAAAAAAAGAATAAATGAAAAGTGGGTAGGTTATTTGGTAGAAGCAGTACCAGAAGGTTATTTGGTTTATTATGAACACAATAGTAGTTTGTTTTTAAATAAAATAGAAGATCAGAAAATAAGGCATTGGGCATAAAAATTTCATAATGTTTTTTTATGTTTATATGATATGTCTTTGTTCTTTCTTTAGAAGAAGAACAGAGGCAATGTTTTGCCAATTTTGTTTGTCAGTTAAATAAATGGATGTCAATTTTCTCAACTCTCTCAATGAAAGAATTCTAAATTTTTCAAGATTTTGTTCAATAAAGATAAGAATATTTTCTTTATCTTCTTTTGTTAGGTTTTCATCGAATACGGTGTTGCTAAACACATATTTAATCCAAGAAAAAATTTCAATCTTTGTCCAAAGATTGAGATCCAAATAAAGGCTTCTGCTCATGAGAGCATTTAAGTGGGGGGCAATCTTGCTTTTGTTTTCTTCAATAATTTGTTGGAAATTAATATTCGATAAAAACATCATGCATCCTTCATAAACAAAGCTGTTGGGAATGTCTTCATTTTTTAGTGCATCGCTCATCCAAGAAATTTTTCTTCTTTTTCCTGTATCTAATCCAGATTTCAAAATATTCAAGGCATTTTCATCAAATAGAATACTATCTGCATCATCCAAAATAATAATCTTTCCTTTATCCTTATAAGAATACATAAGTCTGTATAGATTAATGGACGTAATATGACCTTTGACTAGTACGTAATCTTCGTCTTCGATTTTGTTCAATTCATTTAGTTTATTGATTATGGAAAAGCTTTTTCCGATACCAGGGCTTCCGGTTACGATTACCGAGTGAATATATCCGTTCACAACACCATTCGTTAGATTATCCAAAACATCAAACCTTCTTTTGATATCTTTGATCAATTCATCAATATTTTTATTATTGATCTTGTTTTTATCTTCGTTGTTGTTGATATAGTTTAAAATTCTTTTTGCATCTTTTTCGCTAATTAAAAGCCTAAATACGTGCTTCGGCATGAAAAGAGATGGTTCTCCGTTTACAGTGATAAACCAACCCTTTTTACCGAGTTTAGGGGGTGAAACAAGATAAACAAAATCTTCTTCATATTTCGTGGATTTATAAAATCCAGAAATCTTAATTTTGATCTGATCCGTCATTAGCTTCTGTTTCCTTACATGATTTTTTATTTTAAGTTCTCTACAAATCAAGAGAATATTTTATGAGAGTATCACATATCTGAATTTCAATTTTTGCATGCCTCTGCTTTCGAAGTATAGAAGTTTTTTTCTTGACAAAAAGAAAAACCGATATACATTCAAATTTGTAATTAAGGGAGAAGGAGAAACATATGTATTCCAAGACAATGAAGCTGCATGTTATCCATCTAGGTGGAACATGCGAATATAATCGTGGTAGGAACTCTCGCGGCTGGACAATTCGGTTCCCGGGAGGTTATACAGCAAAGTATACAAATGATCAAGTAAATAATATCTCGGAACGGGAATTTCTTGATACGTTGCGAGATAATGGGGTGGATATTTCTGGTGCTATTATTCTAGAAGATAAGAAGAGAAATTCTCCTCCAAGTAAGTATACCACGCGAGGCAGGGGTCGCCCAAGGAAGGGTTCTGAACCACGGGGGGAAATTACAAGAAAGATTTCGGTTAATGTAGAAACAAATGAAAATGTTACAATTCCTAATGATGTGAATATTCTAAGCGTTTGATAACCAAAAGGAGATAGAAAAATTCTATCTCCTTTTTTTAATAAAAACTTGACAAGCTAGATTTTTTTGATATCTTTTTGCTTAAACGAAGAGGTCGTCTATGTTCATTTGTGAAAATGTAACAGACGAAGGTGACGTTGAAGGAGAGAAGTCTGAAGACGACAAGAAGAGTTTTATTAAAATTCCAAAAACTTTAAAAAGAGATTTGTATTTTTTTGATATTACAAAGAAGATTGCAGAAAGTCAAAATGATCGTTTTGGCTATAAGTTTGCTGCCATGATTGTTCATAGGCACAAGGTTATTTCTGTAGGTACTAATCTAGAAAAAACACATCCGTTTGCTGCCAGATTTGGCAGAAACCAGGACTCTACTTTTTGGCACGCCGAGACACATGCAATTTATAATGCTTATAAGAATGGCATAGATGACTCTATTTTTTCCAAATCAACAATGTATGTCGTAAGATTGAAGCTAAAGAATAATAAAGGACAAAAGCACCAGATTTTGGGGCTTAGTAAGCCTTGTAAAGGTTGTATGAATTGTATTAATTTTTTCGGTATCAAGAAAATCGTATATTCTATCGATCAGGATAAGTATGGCTATGGTTTTGATATCATAGAATGCAAGTGATGATTTTATTATTCAGAAAAAGACTTATATTGAATTAAAACAAATAGTACTTTTTTTTATTCTATTCTTCTGTTTCATCGTAAGGCGAACCAAAGTCAACTTTTGGTTTTACAGCTTTGGACAGATAAATTTTCTCATCATATTCTTTAGAATATGAATCCGTATGTTTGTTTTTGTTGTTGATAAAAGATTCCAACGTTCTGTGTGGAGGAACGAATGGTTTTCTCCAAGCATATTCAATCCTTACCCACTTGGAGGCCTTTCTTCTGTATAATCCATATGGTTCGAAATCTGTTCTTAAAAAATAATCTCCTTCTGAAGGATTAGTTGGAAAGGATGTTCCTTTTCCTACTAAAATGGCTCCGTTCGGGGGTATACCATCACCGAAATGTAGATAAGGGGGATGTTTCGCATTATCTTCGCACGGGAACAAATACAGATGAGCATGATCATAATTTCTATAAGGAACAACACTGTTGGCTCGATTGAAAATTTCGTCTGATATATTTTGATCATTGCCGGGAGTATTTTTACCGGATACTATATCTTTGATTGTCAAATCAAGAGGATTTGTCGTTTCTGGTGTTAGAGATTCCAAACCATCTGATCCAAGAGGTGTTCTATTTAGTATATCAAAGAATTCTTGTTGATTTTGGATTGCCTTTATTCTTGTTCTCCAAACATGGGTTCTCCATGTCATTGAATAACCTTCTGCTGCTCTTCCAGCATCTTCGACAACAAAATATTTGTTTATGGCAGGAGAATTTTTATCCAATAAGTCAGTATCTCTTAAATGTGGGAATTCCAAAACATCCCCACTCATTATTTTTCTTCCTATTTTTTCTATCATTTCGTTATAATGAAAATATACTATCAATGTATCAGCAGTTAAGAATATTCCAAATTGTCTTAAATCCATATCGTTGTCGGAAACGGTATATATTCCATTAATATCATATATATCAGGATCATATTTTCTATCTCTGTTTTCTAGGAAAAACAAATCTTGTATCTGTAATTCTTCTTGTACTTCTTTTTCATTATAATTAGGCAAAGTTTGGTCATCAGTATCTTCTGATTTTACGCCGATAAACTTATGCACAAAAATATTTGTGCCTCCAATAAAGAAATATTCTCTTACCTGTCTATCAAAAAAATAATAATCTTGCGATTTTTCCGGTTTCCAGAATTTAATTCTTGGCATCCAAAATATTTATGTATTATTTTTTATTTTTATACGCAAATGATAAATATTTTTATGAAATCAAAAAAAGTTGTATTAGATGAATTGGCTTTGTATTTTTTTCATCCTGATGATACTTTTCAAGATTTATCTAATGCTTTTTTCTATGATAAGGTAGTCTGGAAATCTGATTATAATCTTGAAAATTATCCAAAAAACGACCCTGTTTCCAAACACTTGGATTTTTTTCCTGATTCAATATTAGAAGATACAACAACTGGAAATTATTATATATTAGGTTATGATGAATTATTTAAAATCAAGAAATTTTTAAACTCTATTGATTTTGATTCTTTGAAAGATAAGTTTTAAAGTTTTATTGCTTCAATTAACACATAGATATTCTTATGGTATATATGATCTCTATTTGTCTATTCAAGGATTTTTCTACAGGCGAAAAGATAGCATGTGTCAATAGTTTTTCTCTTTCTGGTGTTTGACCGTAACTTTTTATTCCTATTTCATCAAATACAAATGTATCTTCGGAATTTGTGTTGTCATCGAAAACGTTTTGTGAAGATGGCTCGTTTAATTCTAAAACACAATTTATGATGATATCTGTAAAAAGAGTCGATGGAACATGTTTTACTTTCACTTTATTTTTCAATGGATTTGTGTTGTTAGGATCAACTTCATCGACAATTTTTTCATATGTTTGATTGTATAGTTGTGCATCAAGACCAGATATGTTAGGAGGAAAATAAGTTATGGTTCCAGTTCCAGAAACTATACTTCCGCCATTTCCAAATACCATTTTTGATATGTATCCTTCTGGTTCTCTTGCTAAAGATTGTGCGATGGCGATACTCATATTTTCATAATGAATGGCATTTTTTGTTTCTAATATTGTTTTTTTGTCTTGAATATCTATTATTTTCAAAAAACCTTCTATTTTTGTGTTTGAAGTCAACATTTTTTTATATTTATTATTGATTTTTTTTATTTTTTAAATATTTACCCAGGGCGAAACTATGTTGTAAGATGGAGTTACAATACCTGAAATGTATGTTGTTGCTCTTCTATGAGAAAAAGTAACAGACGTATTTGGTAAAACAGGCTGACCATAAGGAAAATATGGATATGGATTGGCATGTTCGTCTATTAGTCTAAACCTAAATCTTACAACAGATCCTCTTGCTCCGTTTATTGTTGTTCCAGATGAATATCTTATATCGATGAATACATCGTTCATAGAATAAGGCCCAGTACCTATGTTTATACCATTAAACTGTGTTGTGTAAACATTTGTAATATTGTAATATCCACCAGATAGATTAGGAGATCCTGGATATGTTCCTGTCCATTCCAATCTATTAGCAGAAAAAATAACGGTTCCTATTCTATTTGTAAAAATGTTAGCCCAGTTTGCTGATTTTGCATTGCCTAAACCAGTTTGATTAAAGTTTATTATTATTTCTCCGCCAGAATTGAAAAAATATCTAGTTGAATTTTCATTTGGAAATATCACGTCTATTTCCGATTGTATGCCGTTGTTTGGGCTTACACCCCATTGTGTTGTTCTTGTTACAGTAATGACGTTGCTTGTAAGCGTAGTCGAATTCAATTTTGCTGCATTGTTTAAAAAATTGTTTCTATTATTGTTTATAAGTATAATTTCATTATTGAAATTAAATGGATTAGAACCAGAATGTGCGGTTATAATTTGACCAGTTGATAAGGCACTAACTGGCGGCAAAGAAGTGACAGGAGTATTATTTCCGTAATAATGTTGTAACATCGTGTACAACGAATTTCTTAAATTAATCCATGTTGTACTTGTTATTATACTTGATACTGATACCGGGCTTAATACTGGAACTGTTTGACCATACCCATAATTACCAAATCCTACTCCCCATAATGCAGCTACACGTAAATTTGCTGCGGCAGAAGAAGGATAAGGATTTAAACTATCTATATTTCCTATCGCCGAGTTTATATCATTCGCAAAAATAATATTTCCTGAAGCATAATTTGCTGGAAATGTCATTAATTATTTTACTCCTACTACACATTCTATTAGTTCTATTTCTTCGCTATTTTTATCTTCTAAAGATCTTCCGAAAATAGATAAAATATTATTTTTGTTTTTATCATACACCATTGCAACTCCAGGTACGTGTGAACTGGTCAATCTATCTCCCTTTCTTACTTTTCCTATTACTTTTACTTTCACTCTACCCGTCAATGCAACATATGGATGTGTTTCGTCATTTCCTGCGGATGAATTCATTCCATATGCATAATTATTCGAAATAACACCGAAAACATCTATGTCATATGGTTCTCTTGTTTTTTCTATTTCTTTTTCTCCACCAATCTTCACTAGATCACCTGGTTCAACAGGTTCAGAAGTTTCATATCTTTCTGCTAAGTCAGCATATGTTGCTTGCAATGTAGATCCGAGTGAAAGATTGAAGTTTCCAGTAAATGTTCCTCCTGTAGCTGTAATTCTAAATTTCTCTACTCCTCCAGTAGTAAATCCTATTGTATCAGAACCCGGTCTGTAAATACCAGTATCTGTATCAGCAGTGAAATAAATGCTGGGATTGGTAACAGTTCCATCTGCGAAACCAGCTATCAAATTATTAGAATTGTTGTTTATTATTGTAGATATATTTGATGTAGAAACAACTGTATTCCAATTCGATCCATCTCTGAATTCCAATTGATCCAATGTCGAATTATATCTGAACATACCTACAACAGGAGTTGTCGGTCTTTGTCCAGTTGTTCCAACCGGTAGAGTTATCGATGTATTTCCATTTATTGTAAGAACTGAAGTAGATGTTGTATTTCCGGCATTGAATGTCGCAGATAATGATCCACCCGCAGTTATTCCAAATTGATTTGTGCCGGGCCTAAAAAAACCTGTGTCCGTGTCTAAAGTGAAAAATCCACTTGGGGCAGTTACTGTTCCGTCTGCAAATCCAAAAGAATTTGGAGTCGGTGAATTTGATACAACAACTGGTCTCCAATTTGGAAAAGGTGTTAAAGTATTGTATATTGGATTATTATCTCTTACGTATAATCCGTTGTTTGCTGGATTTAGCGGATCATTGAGATACCATAATTGACCAGTGGTTGGAGATCCAGAAACATTCGGATTTATTCCAGGAGGTTGTGGTGCAGCAAAATTTTCCAATAATCTGACGAAGTTTTCTGCAACAACTTCTCCATAATTTGACACGCCTCTTCCGAATAAAGTAAGATTAAAGGCAGTGTTATTGAATACGTTATTATTTAATACTAAAGCAAGGGTTCCGTTTGATAAATTTATTGGATATGAACTCATTTTTTATATATTTATAAAAATATGTTGTTTTTTTATGATTTAATTTTTTGTTTCTTATAATTTTTTGTTTTTATGATAAAAAAATAAATATTTTTAAATGAAAAACGAAGATGAATTAGAAAAAACTATTGATGAAACCTTATCTTTCTATTTGCAGAGCATACCGGTAGAAAAAGTTCCAACAAAGTATGTAAAAAAAATAGAAGTAGAATTCGTTAATGGCAATAAGAAAATAATTCAAAGTGGTGGAAAAGAAAAATTCATGGAAAGTCTTATGGCAAAAAAAGTAAAAGAAAATATAATAAAAATAGATTTTGTTTTCGATTTCAAAAAATTAAGAGAAGACGTGGAAAAAGATTTCAACAAAATAGTTAAATTTTAGATCTCGAAAAAAAGTCAAATAAATATTTTTAATGCAAGATATAATAAGAAAACCATTGGATTTTGATTTCATATTTCTATCATATAGAGAAAGTTGTGCAGATAAAAATTTTCTCGATCTAAAGAAAAAAGTACCTCATGCAAAACGGGTTCATGGAGTAAAAGGATTTTCAGCTGCTCATAAAAAGGCAGCTAGTATCGCAAATACTGAATGGTTTTTTACAGTTGATGCCGATTCAATCATTTACGAAGATTGGATAAAAAATTCAACAGTAAAAGTCCCATCATTCGATGGTTGTGTGTGTTGGAAAGCATATAATCCAATTTTGTTTTCTTCTTATGGTAATGGTGGTTTGAAATTATGGAACAAAAAATTTTTAGAGGAATTAAGATCGCACGAAGACGTAGATGAAAAAAACAAACACCTAAAAATTGATTTTTGTTATGATAATAGATATATTCATATAAATCAGTTGGCGGGAGAAACAGATCCTTTTCATTCTTCTCAAGCATCTTTTTCTTCTGGTTTTAGGGAAGGATTGAAATTAATAAAAGATGCTAGATTTGATACAAAGAATGATGTACATTCTTTACCAAAAGAAAACAAAGCTGCTTGGATAAAATGGACTAATTTAACTTTATTATTGGACAGACGCTTTTCTTCTTGGGGAAGTTTTGGGGCTAGATTTTCGACGTTAAATCTCTTAACTATAAAAAATTATAAAGAAACGTTTATAAATCAAATAGATGATTTGTATTCTTTACAGGAAAAGTTAGAAAAAGAATTCGGAAAACCGTTTTCTAAAAAATGGTTAGAATATTATGAGTATATGGGCAAGTGTATAGAAAACATAACAGGAATAAGAATGTGTACTATAATAAGAGATTCTAGATCATCCAGTTTTCTTGAAGATTTTTTAAATTTTTATAAAAAAGAAGGTATAATAGATGTTTGATATATTTTTTCTTTACAATAAAGAAAAAAATGCAGAAAAGAACTTCGAGATTATAAAAAAATTTTTTGATTGGGTGAGAGTAATTGAAAATGCAAAAAGCATTGCAAATGCACATATAATCGCTGCCAAATTGTCGAAAACAAGCTGGTTTTATACAATAGATGCAGATAATATATTTTTGGAAGAGGGTAAAGAAATCATTTTTAGATATGATCCGTATAAAAGAATAAAAAATATTAATCATTTTTCTGTTATTGTTTTTAATTCTTGTAATTTTACTAATAGATGTGTTTATGGTTGGGGGGCGGTTAAATTATGGAAAAAAAACCATGTCATTGATTTTTTTCCTAGAAAATACATTGATTTTACCACTTCCTTTTCCATGAAAAAAGAGGATTCGGTATTATCTATTCATCATTATAATTTTGATCCGTTTAATACATGGAAAAGTGTTTTTAGAGAATATTTCAAATTAAAATATTCTTATGAAATAAAGAAAACAAGTGTATTAGAAGAAAGAATAGAAATGTGGAAAAATTGCAATGAAAAATTCGATTATAAAAAATTTTATGTTGATGCAATTGATTTTGTAGATGAAATTTTTTCATGTAAAAATTATGATCAATATAAGGAATTGTTAAATAATTTTGAAAAATTGAAAGAAATATTTTTATCGAGAACAACATAAAATAATGAACGAAAACGAACCAAAAGTATATGATAAGTTTAATATCAGAAAACTAGATAATGTGGATTTTTTTAATTATATAAAAAAACAAGATATAATAAATGTTTCTATGTTATATTATTTTGTAATTAAACGATTTGATTATAAGTTCAGTGTGTTGGATATAGGATGTGGAAAATGCAGAGATTTGCAATTTTTTGAATTTATGAATTGCGATGCATTGGGTATAGAAACAATAAAAAATAAAAATGAAAACTTGAGATTTTTCAATGTCGAATTACTTGATAAGCTCAATAACTTTGAAATTAATAAAAAATTTGATTTACTGTGGGCTAATACTACTTTCATTATTTTTAATTGTTATGAACTTATCGAAAATTTAAGAAAGTTTTCAAAATATCTGAAGAAACAAGGATATTTTTTTCTTAATTTTTATTTGGGAAATGGACCTAAAATAATAAAAAATAAATATTACTTGGATATCAATTTGGAATTAATGCGAAATATATGTTCTATTGTTCCTGGTTTGTTCATTCTTGATTATTTGGAGTTCAGAGGAGAAGCTGACGAAAGGGATGATAACATTTGGGTGAATTTTTTATTAAGAAAATATTGACTAATATATAAAATATGATAAATAGGATATTGGAAAGATGAAAGTTCGGAATGAATTTCATCTTTCCATGCTGCCCATCAGGGAGCTTCCTACTTTGCTTAAAAAAGAAAGGAGGAAAAAACATGTTAACAGAACTAAGAAACTTTAAAACCCCTTTGTTCATTGGTTTCGAAGATATACTAAATTTCATTGATAATTTAGAAAATCAAGTAAACAGTTATCCACCATATAATCTAGTAAAAACTGGTGATAATACTTGGGTGATAGAAGTTGCAGTGGCAGGATATTCGGAAAAAGACATCAGCGTAGTTTATGAAAATGGTAAACTTCTAGTACAATCTGATGGCATAAATTCTAAAGAAGAGAACAGAGTATTCTTGCATAAGGGCATATCTAGTAAAAAATTTAAATTGTTTTGGAGACTTTCTGAATATGTCGAAGTTGAAGATTGCAAATTGCAAAATGGAATATTGACTATTCATCTGAAGAAAAATATTCCGGAACATTTGAAACCGAAAACAATAGAAATAAAGAGAATAAACTAAATTTATAGAAAATAAAAGGGGAAGGGGGAATTGCCTTCCCCTTTTTGTTTTGAATATATGATTAATTAAACGATTTTGATAATTTTTTATTTATGTGAAACATTCAAATAATGTTTAGAAATTCATTTTTTCTGTCTTTATTTTATTTACTTCTGTTACCAGTTCGTTGATCTTATCTATTAATTTTTTTTCTTTTTTTTCTAAACTGTTTACTTTTTTCTGTAGATTCTTTATTTCTCTTGATTGTTCTCTCAATCTTTTTTCTAAAAGAGATACATAACCGGAGTTCGCCAGGTACAAAAGCTCGCCATTGTGTTCAATTATATATTGATGCTTGCTAGATAATTTTAATCCAGAAATTTGATTTAATGATCTTTTTTCGAAGTCGAACAATGGGTTTATAGGTTGTTTATTGTTTTGAGATACATTTTTTTGTGAAGAAGAATATATTGTTTTTAATATGTTGTTCATGTTTATTTCTTTTGATTTTCAATGAATAAATTTTTTGATGATGGTTCATAAAAGTTTTTTTTGCTATGAATGTTCAAATACATACGATTTATCATTATCTTTCATATTTATGATCATTATGATCATTCTCAATTTGTTTTTGTGATTGTTTACAAAACGTCTATGATGATTTTTTCATGGAATTTATTGAAATATACTTCAGAACTTTTTCTTCGGATATTTTCAAATAATTTTCTAATGTAGAATCGTTGTTTATTTTTTCATCGCACAATGATTTCAATTTTTCTATGTTTTCGGAATCATGTTCATCATTTAAAAATGATTCTTTTCTTGATATGAAAAACAATATTCCTCCATATTCTTTGATGAATTTGCATTCGTTTTCGAATCTACAATCTGTTATTACAATATGTTGATTTTTATCATTTATGTTTTTTAGAATCTTTTTTTCTATAATATAGATCCAAATGTTTTCATCGAAATTTTTTCGGAATATATCAGTTCCTATTGTTTGTAGAGCTTTTCTCGGAGTAAAATCTTGTTTTAATTTAGAACTCCAGTATTCATCTTTTTGTTCTCTCCATATTCTTGATTTTGGTGTGTTTCCTTCCAATAAATTCATTTCCCATTCGAAAAGAATAGATGTTATTTTTTTCAAAGGTTCTGCAAATGATAATTTAGTAAAATTATATTTTTTTTCTAGATAATTACCAAGAGTATCTTTGCCGGAATTTTTTTTACCAACTAAACCTAATAAAAACATACTAAAAATATTTTAGTTGATTGTAAATATTTTGTCAACTTTGATATATTCTGTTTTATTATTGCAATTATAAGAAACCAATATTTCTTTTATTACTGCGTTTATATTGTTTTTCCAAAAATTCAAAAATTTATGTATTCTATATAATTCAGGTAATTTATCTTCTGTTTGCCAAATAAATTCTTGGAGTATGTTGGTATATTGTGGGTTATAGTATATTACATTCAATGTGACTAAAATTTTATTCTTAATGATTATCACATAAATATTTATTAATCTCTACTAAATTTTATATTTTATTTTGTTAAAATCTTATGATTAGAACTATAATAAAAGAAAATGCAAACAACGGAATTAAGAGAAATTTCATCTTCTTATATAGAAAAAATATACAAGGATTATGCCATCTATGTCTGCGAATCGAGAGCTATACCTAAAGTTTCTGATGGTCTAAAAGATGCTCTAAGAAAAGCCCATTGGATATTGAAAGATAAAAATAATGAAATAAAGACGCTTTCTTTAGTTGGAGAAATGATTTCTTCTGGGTTATATTTACATGGTGATGCTCCCGCTTCTGAGGCTATTTCTATGGCCGCGTCGCCTTTCAATAACAACGTTCCATTGATAGAAGGAATAGGTAATTTCGGTACAAAAGTGACACCCAAAGATTTTGGTGCTCCCAGATATACCTACGTCAAAAGAAGTTTTTATGCACAAAAAATATTATATAATGACTTGGATCTTGTTCCTTTGAAAGAAAATTACGATGGATCAACTAAAGAACCTATAACTTTTTTACCTATACTTCCTTTAGTGTTGTTGAATGGTGTTTCTGGTATAGCAGTTGGTTGGAGCACTGAAATCTTGCCAAGATCTTTAAGTCAATTGATTGATGTTACCATTGCAGTTTTAAATGGTAATTTAAATAATGTCGATCTAAGCCCAAGATTTACTTATTTGGATGTTGATATTAAAAAAATATCAGAAAATTCTTACGAAATAAACGGAAAAATAGAAAGAAAAGAAAATGATGTTCTTGTCATCAGAGAAATACCACCGTATTCTAGTATAGAAAAAGTAAAAAAGAATTTGGATTTTCTCTTGGATTCGGATTTTATAAAAGATTGGAATGATTATTCTAGCGAAGAAATAAATATAGAAATTAAATTCAAAAAAGGAGATTTGAATAATTTTGATGATGATTTTTTATTGAAAAAACTGAAACTTTCCGAGAAAGTAACAGAACGAATTGTTGTAATAGATTTCGATGGAAAAAAAATAAAACAATATAATGATCCATTGAGTCTTGTCATTGATTTTGTGAACTGGAGATTGGGTTTTTATAAATTTAGATTCGAAAAATTATTACGAGAAAAAGAGAGAGAAATATTTTATAATTTTTGTTTATTGCAGTGTTTTGAAAGAAATCTAATAAAAAATTTCATAAAGTTTCATAATAAAAAAGAAATAATGAATTACATGAAGGAAGAATTACAAGAATTCGATCCGGATGATGAAATTTTGGAAAAAATAGTGAATTTGCCTACATATTTTTGGTCGAAGGAAAAAAAAGAGGAGATAGATAAAAAGATAGAACAAATGTTAAATGATATAAACAATTACAAACATATATTGTCCAGTGATGAGAATTTAAAAAAAGAATATATAAAAGAGGTTATGGAAATAAGGAAAATAATAAAAAAATGAAGAAAAAAGCCCCAGATTCTTGGTGTCCTTTACCTTGGAATCATATAAGTATAAAAGGAAATGGTTCTTTTCGAATTTGTTGTCACTCGCATTCTTCGGAAACAAGAGGAGTGATAGATAATGATAATATTTTTTATGCCAAAGACGCAGAATGGACTAAAGTTAGAAATTCGGAAAAATTAAAAAGTGTCAGGTTGAAAATGTTAAAAGGAGAATGGCATGATGATTGCGTAAGGTGTAAAAGAGAGTTTGAATCAGGGATGTTCAGTAGAAATCTATATGAAAGATATGAGTTTCCTGATTTGACCTATGAAAAATGTCTTCTTAAGACAAGAGAAGACGGATCTATAGACGAAGAAGATTTTCCTGTTCAATATTTGGATGTAAGATTCGGTAACTTATGCAATCTAAGATGTGTCATGTGTAGTTCAACAGATTCTAATCAATGGTATGATGATTATGTTAAAATTTTCAAGTCGAGATATTTTACTGATACGGGAATAAAGGTAAAATTGGAATATGATTCGAAAAAAGATAGATGGTTCGAGCCGAATGGAATATATGAATGGTTCAATGATGCTTATTTTTGGAAAGAATTGGAAGATAGATCACAAAAAATGAAAAAGATATATATTGCAGGGGGAGAACCTTTTTTGATCGATATTCACTATGATTTCTTGAAGTATTGTATAGAAAACGGTTTTTCGAAAAATATAAATTTAGAATATAATACAAATTTGACTAATATTCCTACAAAGGCTTTTGAACTTTGGGTAAAATTTAATAGAGTTTCTGTTGGTGTTTCCGTTGATGGTTTGAGAGAAGTGAATGATTACATAAGATATCCTTCTAATTTTTCTCAAATAGAGCGAAATCTTAGAAAATTGGATCAATTTTCCGATAATTTCTTTATTTGGATAACAAAGTCCATATCTGTTTTCAACGTATATTTTATTCCAGAGTTTATCGAATGGCTTTATTCCAGTAATTTCAAGTTTACAGAGAATTCGAAAAAAAATTATGGAATATCGACACATCCAGTTACAAGACCTTATTATTATAATATCAATATATTGTCTGAAAATTTCAAAATAAAAATAAAAGAAAAATTTAAATCATTCAAAGAAAAGTGGAAAAATATGAAAGATAAAAGATATGATTATGCAAATAAAATTTTAGATATTTATGAAAAGTATATGTACAAAATTAACTTCAATGAAAAGGATTTATATAATCATAGAAAGAAATTTGTTGAAATTTCGGATTTATTGGATCAAACCAGGAAGACCGAATGGAGAAGGATTTTCCCTCTTTTAAAAGAGGAATTCGAAAATGAACAATATTGAAATAATCGAACAATATATGGATGTTTTTCAAATATCTTATGATGAACCAAACGCAGATGAAAATTTTTCTGTCATAAAAGATATTTTTCCGAAGGTAAAGCGAGTGAAAAACATAAAAGGATTTGATGAAAGTCATTCGTATGCGGCTCATATGTCAGATAAGGATTATATTTTGATTTTAGATGGAGATCTTAGGATAACACAAGATATTTTTGATGATTTTTCTGAATATATTTTTTTGAAAGGAAGACCGGAAAAAATTTTAAATGATAAAGGTGTAACAAGTTGGTGTTCTAAAAATATAGTAAATGGTCTTATTTATGGTAATGGTGGACCAAAAATATGGAAAACGGAAGTTTTGAAAAGGGTTAAAAGTCATTCTTCCGGAAAATTGGATTGGATAGGAGAAATAAGTTATCGACAAATGAATAATTGGTATGGTTATAGTGTTATCAATGCGACGCCTTATCAAGCATGGCGTTCTGGATTCAGAGAATGTCTTAAATTTTGTTTTGATAACAATTCTTGTAAAAAGTTGAAAAATCCTAAAAAAGAAATGCAACATGAAAATTATATCAGAATGATTTTTTGGATGAATTTGGGCAGAGATGTATCAAATGGGATTTTTTCTATTCTCGGGGCAAGATCCGGTGCATGGGAATTGTTGGTTGATCACGTTTCTCATGATATTATTCTGGATTATGATATTCTTAAGAATTACTATCGAGAAAGATATGAATTTTTAGAAAATAATCAAGAAGAATTAGAAAAATATGTTCATAGTTTAGGTGTTAAATTAAGAAAATATTTTGATTTTGACATTTATGAATTTAATTCTTTGGAATCGGAATGGATAAAAAAATTCATTCATAATCACAAGAGATCTGACATTAGCCTAGAAAAAATACCGCTCGAAGAAACTTTGATAAAGGATAATTTTAAAAATAAAACTTGATTTTATTGAAATATGCTATATCATATATTACGAATTGAGGAAAAACATGAAAAATAGAAATTTTGGATTTTTTTCCGAAGCGATCATATCCAATGTCGATAAAAATAGATTAAAAACGTTTATTATTAGCGAGTTATTGTATTATAACTCTATGATTGATATTTTTCAGAATAGAAATAGATTATTTCCTGAAATCATGGCTAAAACAAGCCAAAATATACTAAAAACTTTATATCATGTCATTTTAAAAGGAAAAACTTTATCAGAGTTCGAGTCTCTGAAAGATGAAAAAGAAGAAGTTGTTAAAATTCATAAAATTGTTTTAGATGATCAAAATTATAAAAAATGTTATAGAATGATTTTCGAAAAAGCTCTTAATCCGAATATTGTTATTTGCAATGATACGAAAGCAAATATGGTCAAGGAGTTGTTTGCTTTTTTCGTAAATCAAGCGACAATTCTTAGTGACGAAAATGTTATTAAAAATAAAAACCCCGATATCTCTTTATTTAAGATTCCTCCTTCAAATCTAAATTTGGTAGAACCAACACAAAAAAGGCATGTACAACTTTCAAAAAAAGTTGTTTCTTGGAAATATGATCCTGAAAAAGATTTAACTTTGTTGAAAACTCCATACACTTGTCAAGATATCATATTAAATAATATTAATTTGAATGAAAAATCCAATGATTGGAATTTGATGATAATTCATCAAGAGCCAGGAAAAATTCCTGTAGAAACAACACCGTGGGTCATAAATTTCATCAAAACAAACGAAGTCTATTATCTTATAAAATATTTGGATATGACTCATCCTTATTATGGTTCCGCTTTTGCGATTAATTTGCCGAAAGTCGCCAGAAAATAAGCAGGAGTTTATGTTCAAAAGAGCGTTAGTCAATACTGATATACATTTTGGTAAAAAAAATAACGAAAAAGTTTTTCTGAATGACTGCGATGAATATATAGATTGGTCAATAGAAATAGGAAAAAAAGAAAATGTAGATTGTTATATACATCTCGGTGATTGGCACGATAATAGAAAGTCGATCAATATATATACTCTTTCTCGTTCTTTCGAGAACGTAAAAAAAATAGTCAATAATTTTCCTTTGGTTATTTTCATTTTAGGTAATCATGATTTGTCGTTGAAAGATGACAGGACTATAAATTCGTTAGAATTTTTTTCTCAATTCAACAATTTACTATTAATAAAAGATATAAAGCAAATAAATGATTGTCTTTTTGTGCCATGGTTGGTCGGAGACGAGCATAAATTACTTAAAAGTTTCGATTTACCTTATGTATTCGGACATTTTGAAATATCCTCTTTTAAGTATAATTTGAACAAGGAAATGCCGGATGTAGGAAGATTGAACATGGATGGGTTCAATCCGAAAGTTAAATATGTTTTTTCTGGACATTTTCATATAAGACAAATAAAAGAAAATATATATGGAACAAAAATAGTTTATATAGGAAATTGTTTCCCACATGATTTTAATGACTGTAATGATAGGGAAAGAGGACTGATGATATTCGAGAGAGACAAAGAAATCAAGTTCTATGATTGGAAAAATTGTCCTCTTTACATGAACTATAATGTAAATGATTTTTTTAAGGTTTTATCTCAATCGGATGAAAAAATAACAAGTAAAACTACTGTAAAAATAAATGTCAATAAAGATTATAATTTGGATGATTTGTTCTTTATAAGAGAAAAACTCGTACAGCATGGCATATTAAGAGACATGATATTTAATTTTATTGATATTGAAGAAAATTCTTTTACAGAGACCAATGAATCTTTGGAATTTTTCACTATAGATGAAATAGTATTGAAGGGGATAGAACTCATTGAATCTTCTATTATTGACAAGAATGTTCTTTTGGAGATATACAAAAGCTTGAATTGAGATGAAAATAAAAAAGTTAGAATTAAAAAATTTTTTATCGTTTGGTAATGTAAAACAAGAGCTATATTTGAATAACAATTCTTTTAATCTTATTTTGGGAGAAAACCTTGATGTAGGAAATAACGTACAAAATAATAGGAATGGTTCCGGTAAAACATCTATTTTGAATGCCATAAGTTATGCTTTATTTGGTCAACCTCTGTTGAACATTAGAAAAGATAATTGTATAAATGTATTCAATGAAAAAAATATGGAAGTTTCTGTCATAATTGAGAAAAATGGTTTTGATTATGAAATAAGAAGAGGAAGAAAACCCAATTTTTTTGTTCTCAAGAATTTAACCAAAAATTTCATTATTCATGAAAAAGAAGAGAATTCACAAGAAGAATTGGAAAAAATTATTGGTTTTAATTTCGATGTTTTTAGACATATTATTGCATTGAATACTTTTTCAGAATCGTTTTTCAATTTAAGACATCAAGAACAAAAAGATTTCATAGAAACCATTTTTGGGATAAAAGAATTATCTTTAAAATCCGAAATTCTGAAAGAAAAGATAAAACAAACCAAGGACGAAATTCAAAAAGAAAGTATAACGATAAATTCGTTGGAAAGAAACAATCAAAATATCTTAAGAATCATCGAAGATCAAAAAAATAAATCGGAACAATGGAATAAGGAAAAGAAAAATAAAATATCTTCTTTAGAACAAAAATTGAAAAAGTATTTTGAAATAAACTTTGATAATGAACTTCTATATCTTAATGATATAGAAAATCTTGAAAATCAATTCAAGGAAGAAAAAGACAAGAAGGCAAGTTTATTATGTAATATAAAAGAACTGGAAAAACAAATTTCTTTTCTTGAAAGAGAAAGAGATTTGACGAAAAGAACCATATTATCTTTTAGTGAAAAAGAGGAAATAAGGTTATTGGATGAATCTATCAAAGATTTGATCAATGAATTGAATAAAAATACTGATACGCTGGATAAATTAAAATCATCATTGGAAGAAAAACAAATCTTGTTGGAAAAAGAACACATAGTGTGTCATTTTTGTAACACTAAGATAAAAGATAAAAAACATTTGGATGATTTTAGGAGAAAACTAAACGAAGAAATATCGTTTATTCGAAAAGACATATTTTTGAAAGAAAAGTATATTGATGATTTAAAAACGAAAATCGAGGAAAAAAATAAACAGAAATCGGAAAAAGAAAAGTTTATTTTCGATCAAATACAGGATTTAGAGAAAAGAATTTTAGAATTTGATCAACAAATAAAAAATAATCAAATCATATTACAAAATTATGTCAAAGAATTGAATATGTTAAATGATAAAATAGAGAATATATTGTCTGAAATAGACAAAAAAAGGAAAAAAATGTTTTATTCTTCGAAAGAAGAAATGTATAAAGATATTTTTGAATTTGAAAAGATAAAATTTGAACTTGAAAAAGAAAAAAACGAAAGAAATCCATATATCGATTATATCGAAGAATTACAAAAAGAAGGCTTAAAGAAAATAGACTATGAAAATTTAAATAATTTGAGATTTTATTTTGAACATCAAGAATTTTTGTTTAAATTGTTGACAAACAAGGATAGTTTCATAAGAAAGAAAATAATGGACCAAAATTTGAATTTTTTGAATACTAGACTTTGCTATTATTTAAATGAATTGAATGTTCAACATAAGGTCAAATTTCTTAATGATTTATCTTTTGAAATAAATTACATAGGCCGGGAAGTTGATTATGATAATCTTTCCAGAGGAGAAAAAACGAGATTGTCCCTTGCTCTTGCTTGGGCTTTTAGAGATATATACGAGAATTTACATGATGAAGTGAATTTGATATTTGTAGATGAATTTTTTGATTCCGGTTTAGATTTCAATGGCATAGAATGCAGTTCTTCTATTCTGAAGAAAATGGTAAAAGAAAGAAATAAAACCGTTTTCATCATTTCGCATAGAGAAGAATTGATAAGTAAAGCCGACAAGATTTTCTTGGTTAGAAAAGAAAATGGATTTTCTACAATATTAGAAAATCAATAATCAAGATAAATAATAAAAAAATTGAAAAAAAATAAAAAAATAACATTTTTCTTTGTTTTCTTTTTGTTGTTCTTGACTTTTTTTATCCCTTTTTTGTATTATCGAACGGATAATTTTTCTTTCTTTAACAATATAAAAGAAGAAACACGTTATTCTTATGATGTTTTAGAAAAAACAAAAAAAGATCAATATTTGTCTCCTTTGATAATATCTTCACGATTTCCCTTGCATGGTGATTTTTTTGATAAATTTTTTTCCGTAGAAAAATATTTTATAGAAAGAAATTATATAGATAACAAGATAAATGTTTTCAATGAAGAATTAGTTGTTTATTTGAATATGGGTTTAATTAATTTTTTGTCTGGTGTTATTTTCGATGAAAGAGGACATATTCTTGTTATTACTGATTCTATTTTGAATCATGATTTTTTTTATGTCGTATACGATAAAAGCGTTTTTATATATAAAAAAGTTTATCAAAGCAAGAATCTTGGGTTTTCCATATTAGCTCCTTTATATTATAATATAAGATTTGATGATTATTATGATTTAAATGTCGATAAGAAAGATATAGGAAACACGAAAGAAAATTCAAATAAAACAAAAAAATATCATTTGTTTACATCTCACCCGATTTTCGATAGTTCAATGAAATTTGATGTTAAGATTTTTGATGAGTTTTTCATTTATGATGTTGTTCCGATTAGATTGGCCATTGTTTATTCTGATAATATAAGCGTTCATCCTGGAACTCCAATTTTTGATGAAAATAACAAAATTGTAAGCATGATTTATGCTAGATATTTCAAGAATGTATATTTTATCATAGATCATGCTTATATAGAAGTTTTTTATAACATCCTTTCTAAGAATATGGAAACAGACTATATAAAAACCATGGATGATAATATTTTGAGTCTAAAAAATAACTTAAGAAAAAAATTTTTAATTCTCAATGATTCGATTCTCGTAAATTCCGGGCTTTATGTAAAAGAAGATTTTTCTATAAAATTTTTCAATTTTGTTTTTGACTTGAAAAAGGAAGATGTAATAACAAAAATAAATAATAGAAAAATTAGTTCTATTTCTGAATTGTATTACGAAATTATCACTAATTATTTTTCGAATGAAATAAACATATTAATTTTTAGAAACAATCAGTTGATAAATATAGATTTGAAAAAAATTTGAATTAATTCTTTTACTATAATAAAATTTATGACATGAAAATTTTAACAAACGAAAATAAAACATTGGATTTGTTGTCTGTTTATGAATCAAATTCAGAATATTATTATGGTATTCTTGATTTTTCTAACAAAAATAATGTTGATTACTTTTTCATTCCTTTAGTTTTTTTGGAAAATTTCTATTCTCCATCAATTGAAATATTATTGAGGGGAACTACAATACAACTTCCCTTGGATTGGTTTGTTTTAATTGGAGATGAAAATGTTTCTTCTTGTGAGTTTATTTCTTTGAAATCTATAAATGATAGGAACTTCAAATTTTTTACGTTTAATCCTGTTTCGGGATACATGTACAATTTAGAAAAAATAGAGATATGCAATATATTTTACAACAAGAAATGGATATTCCCGAAATTGAAACAAAATACGGCACTTGCGTATCCTATATTTGATACTGACGATTCTCCTTGTATTTTTATTACACCGGAATGCTCAAAGCAAAATCAAGTGGTTGATTTTCATCAATTGTTTTAATTTTTTTGTTTTTTTGAATGTTAAATATTTTTGATGAAAAAATTTGAAAAAGTAATCGACATAAATGATTGGGATATAGAAACCGATTCTGGCTGGAAGTCCATAAAAAAAATATTCAAAACCGAAAAATATGATTTATATGAGGTAAATTTTTATGATACTCGTTTCGATTTTTTTTGTGCAGATGAACATATTGTTTTCGATAAAAATTTTGAAGAAGTTCATGTAAAGAATTTGAAGTCAGGTGATTTAATACATACGAAATATGGATTAAAACAAATAAAATCTGTAAAAAAATTGAATATAAAAGAAAATATGTTTGATTTTGAAATAGAAGGAGAGGATCATAGATATTATGCAAATGATGTATTGCATCATAATACAACTTGTTGTGCTTCTTATATGTTGTGGAGAGCAATGTTCAAAAAAGATCAAACTATACTCGTTGTTGCACACAACCTTAATCAAGCATTGGAAATAACAGGAAGAATAAGATTTTCTTATGAAGAGTTACCATTTTTTATCAAGCCCGGTGTATTAGAGTATAATAAAGGATCTATTGTTTTCGATAATGGATCGAGAATAATTTCGAGAGCGGCATCTGTAAATGCAGCAAGAGGTCTAAGTATATCTTTGTTGTATATGGATGAGTTGAGTTTTATAAGAAAGAAAATGCAAGAAGAATTTTGGGCATCTGTTTCTCCCACGCTTGCAACCGGAGGAGATTGCATAATAACTTCCACTCCAGGATCCGATGAAGATTTATTTGCTCTTTTGTGGCGTCAAGCAGAAGATTGTTATGATATAGAAGGAAATTTAAATCCCGGTGGTGTAGGAAAAAATGGCTTTAAGGCATTCAAAGCGACATGGAGAGATCATCCTGAGAGAGACGAAGAATGGGCAAAAAAAGAAAAAGCTAAAATAGGAGAAGCAAAGTTCGAAAGAGAATTTAATTGTAATTTCATTTCTCACACAGAAACTCTTATAGATCAAATATTCTTATCTAATATGGAAGGCATAGAACCTATTTTTCAAACCGGACAAGTAAGATGGTATAAGAAAATAGATCCAGAAAAAATATACGTTGTTTCATTGGATCCATCGATGGGAACTGGGTCAGATCCGGCAGCGATAGAAGTTTTTTCTATTCCGGATTTAGAACAGGTAGCAGAATGGAGAAGCAATGTTCATCCTATAAGATTTCAGATTCAATTGTTGTTGTCTATATTGCAATATATAGACACTGAAATAAAAAATCGTAATAAATCCAATGATTTTAATATCTATTGGACAATAGAAAACAATACTTTAGGGGAAGCTGCTTTGTCTGTCATCGAGGATTTCGGAGAAGAAAATTTTCCGGGTATTTTCGTTAGTGAACCAGTAAAAAGAGGAAATATGAGAAGATTCAGAAAAGGTTTAAATACGACGATGAAAACAAAAATATTTGCTTGTTCAAAATTAAAAAGTTTGATCGAAAGAAACAAAATGAAAATTTATTCGAAACATTTGATCAGGGAATTGAAATATTTCGAAAATTCCGGAATGACATATAAAGCAAAACAAGGAGAAACAGATGATTTGGTCATGGCGACTTTGTTGTGCATAAGAATAGTTGATATTATTTCTTCATGGGAAGAAAAAATAGAAGATATCATGAAAGAAAAGATCACTGATGACGGAGATGAAAATTCAGAACCTTTGCCCTTTATCTTGGTCAAAAAATAATTTTAAAATTTTTTCTTGATCTTTTCGGTCAATCATGATATTGAGTAATTGTGTTTCGCGGGAATGGCGGAACTGGCAGACGCGACAGACTCAAAATCTGTTGATCGAAAGATCGTGGGGGTTCAAGTCCCCCTTCCCGCACCAAATATTGTTTTATACGAATTTTCAGTATTATAAAATTCTAGATTGTAAAAATAATGATCATATAATATGATTTTTGTTTTTTTTATTTTTTTCAATTATGAGTTTATTTTTTCTATATTTTGATTTTTTTTATAAATGCGATAAATTGCAAATAATGAGCGTCTATTAAAAAAGTAGGGCTTTCGATATTTATTATTTGTCAAATTATCGACAATTTATAAGAAAATGAATTAACGAATATAATTTTATTTTTTTTTGATATCGTTCAAAACATGAACAAATTTTTTTTATTATAATAAATATTTGTTAAAAAGAGAAAAAAACATGGAAAATAACTTTCAAAAATCAGTGAATGAAGTTTTTAAATTCTTGAAAAAAACAGCAGATAAATTGAACATAAGAACATTGGACGATTCTGATTTTTTGGATCAAGCAAGAAGAATAGTGAAAAATGAAATAGTATTGAAAAAAACATCTTCTCAAAAAATTTTAAAACCAATTATGAATCAATCTACGCCTGTTAGCACGAAGATAGGATATTATCTTTCTTCTATAATTGAATCTTTGCCTCTTAGAGATAAAGTTTTATATATTATAGGGGCTAGAATACTGGATAAACTGGAAGAATATAATTATAATAAAAATGTTGCTTATTTTTTGAATTCAGATGAAATAAACAAATTTTTAAAATTTATGTTTACTAGATTCAAAACACATATAGCAGAGTCTTTGAAAAATAATTATAAAAATTCATTGCTGAATGAAGAATATCAAAATATAGTAAGATGGACTAAAAGTTTTAATTTAAAAAAAAAGTAAAAGAGAGCGATATAATTCTTAGAAATCCAGGTAGAGAATTAATACATTCTGTTTCTACACCATCAGAACAAACATATAAAAGATTAAAAAAAGATTTTTTTATCTTATATAGAAAAAATAAAGATATCACTCTAGAAGATTTGATACAATTTTCACTTGAATGGAAAGAACTATTTGATTTTAATCATGCATTAGCTTTCAATATTTTTGAAAGGCTAAAATTAAATTTTAAATAACAAAAAATATTTTATTGACTCTAGATATATTATTCTTTAATATACAAAAAAAGGAGAAAAAATATGAATAGATTAGAAATGATAAGGGAAAAATTGAGAACCCAGCTTTCTCAAAAAGAAAGCATCGGGGGAGACAAGTCGGTTTATCCGTTTTGGAATTTGAATGATGGGGAATCAAGCGAAATACGATTCTTGCCGGATGGTAATCCAGATAATACTTTCTTTTGGATTGAAAAATCGGTAATCCGATTACCATTCAATGGCACAATAAATGGTCAAAATAATACGGATAAAGAAGTTTATGTTCAAGTTCCATGCATGGAAATGTATGGAAAGACCTGTCCTATATTGCAAGAAACAAAGCCATGGTGGAATGATAGCGAGTTAAAAGAACTCGCAAGAGTTTACTGGAGGAAAAAGACATATCTTTTTCATGGTTTTATAGTGAAAGATGGTCTCAATGAAGAAAATCAACCAGAAAATCCTATAAGAAAGTTTATGATAAATGTATCTATTTTTGAAATCATCAAAAATACTCTAATGGATCCTGATATTGAAGATTTAGTTGTTGATTTTGAAAAAGGAAGAGATTTTAGAATTCAAAAAACAAAAAAAGGTCAACAATATTCTGATTACTCTACATCGAGATTTGTCATAAAAACAAGGCCTTTGTCTTCGAGAGAAAGGGAAGCTATCAATGAATATGGTTTGCCGGATTTAAGAACTTATCTTCCTCCGCAGCCTGACAATAAAACACTAAATGTTATCATGGATATGTTTCATGCTTCAGTGAATGGAGAAGCCTATGATTTCAATAAGTGGGGAGACTTTTATAAACCCATGAATTTCCAGGCACCGGATTTGATTCAAAATGAAAGCACGAAAAATAAATTGATCCAAATTAAATCGTTAAGTAAAAAAGATACAACTGAATTTGAAAACGTATCTTCAAAAAGAAAAAATATCGTAGAAAATGAATCTCAAGAGGATGAAGAGTTTGAACACGATAAAGAAGTTGTTTCGGTTTCACCAGTCGTTGTAAAATCTAAAGTAGAAGATGAAAATGATACGAATAGTGTAGAAGAAGAAAAAACACGAAGAATATTGGAAATGATAAAAAGGGCAAAAAATAGACAATCATAAGAACAAAAATTTATCATCATTCGAAAGGGCAGATGAAAATCTGCCCTTTTTTATTTCATAAATAATATATATGAAAAAAATATTTTTGAATTTAAATATGAATTATCTGTTGGAAAAATATGAACCGACAAATAAAATATTATGGGGAAGGGCAAAAGCAGAAGCGAAAAAAAGGTTTAAGGTTTATCCCTCTGCGTATGCCAATGCATGGGCAGCAAAAAAATATAAAGAGTGGGGCGGAACCTGGAAAAAAGTTTGAAATATTAGCGCGATTTGTTGTTGATGTCTTTTAAAAAACAGTATTTTTTTGATAATAAATATTTTTTATAAAAAATGTCAGAAGAAAACAAAAAAGTAATAAATCTCTTACCATCTACTTATAAAACGAGATTTTTGGAAAATTTATTTACGAATTCTTTTGATAATCTTTTTGATAAAGGAAATAGCGAGTTTTTGGATGGTTTTATTGGTAAGATAACAAGTTATTACGAAAAAAATTCACAAAATTATATAAAAGAAAAAGATATCAATAGGACAATATATCAATTTGAACCGATTGTAATTAGTAAAAACGGAAATAATGAGAATTTTAGTTTGTTTTATGAATGTTTCTTGAATTCAATAAAATTGAATGGTGGCTTCATAGAAAATCAAAACAGGTTATTTGAAAATTATTATTATTCTTGGTGTCCACCTATAGATATTGATAAATTTATGAATTTCAAAGAATACTTTTGGTTAAAAGATGGCCCGACATTCAGGTATGCTGGATATAAAATACATGAATATGTATCTAATGGAACAGATACCATATATAATTTTGATTTACCTTATATTAATCAGAATGAAATAATTGTTACTGTCGATGATGTGTTACAAAACCTAGGAGTGGATTACGTTATTCAGAATAGATCCGTAGTTTTTAATACTTCCCCTCCCGTAGACAGTAAAATAAAAATAATATCTTACAAGATCATAGGATATGAAATTTATGTTTCTGATGGTGTCAATAAAAAATATAAAGTTCCTCTGATATGTAAGAAAAAAGAGGATATTATAGTTTTCATAAACAATATATTGACTACTTCTGGTTTTTCCATAGTTGAAGAAAATGGAGAATTTTATGTTATTTTCGATAATCCTGTGATAGTTGGTTCAAATATAGAAATAATAGTATATAAAATATTGAATGTATTAGAAGATATTTTGGGTAGAAAGCACATAAAGGATATAAATGGTTATTATTATTCTTCCAATATGAAAATAGTTTTTTCTTATAATGTTTTTCCTTCCGTATATAACTCTGGAGAATGGATAATAGAAGGAGTAGGCAGAGAAATAAGGCTTGCTTTTGATGGTACTGGATCAAGCTTGACTTCTGGATGGGATTTGTTTTTATGGGATAGTATAGCGTGGGATAATGATTTGTTCGTAAATTTTTATCCTCTTTCGGCGCTTATAAAAAGCGATATACCTGAATATGAAACAATAGAAAGAACATCCTTAAATAATAATCCATGGAGTAGAACCAATAGATGGTTCCATTATGATGTTCTGACTCCAGAAGATAGAAAGAAAGCTATACAAGCTAAAAGACCTATAATTGAATTTGAAAGAGATTTGGAACTTTATAATTATGGGAGATATTTTAGGGGATTTGTTGATTTAGTGATTAACGATATGAAGGATCCCATAAATAGTTTTCTTAATGCTTTAAATGTAAATAAAATAAATCCATATTGCATATCCGCGATTTCAATAAATTCTCCTGGTTCAGGATATACCAATTTAGGCGGAAATGGTGAAGTTGTGTGCAATGTTGTTGGCGGTACCGGAACTGCTGCTCAAGTAAAAGTAACTTTGACATCTGGGCAAGTTACAGCCGTACAATTAGTAACAAAAGGAGAATATACGACTATACCGGTCGGTCCTGTTACTGTGGACACTCTAGTGGGTGGCTCGGGCGCTAGTTTCAATGTTGAATACAATGAAATAAATACTTCTTTTTTCATAAAATCTTTGGTTTGGCCAAATTCTTATCTAGGAGAATCCGAAATATTTTATGGAAACATCAAAATAAAAGATGGGATGAGAATTCTCGTTTTGAATAGTAATACATCGGATAAAAATAAAGTTTTCAAGGTAAGTGGAATAGCTGGCTTGGGTTCTCCTAATTTGCTTTTGGAAACCGATGGAATATTGACCAATGGTGATCCGTTCGAGGGAGAAATTCTTTATGTAAAGGATGGAATATTCAAAGAAAATGAATTTTATTTCGATGGAATATCTTGGAATATATCTCAAATTAAAAATTTTGGTAACCCTCCTTTGTTTCAATTATATGATGCGGATCCGATCAATAACTATGGTGTGAAATTGAATGATTCCGTAAGATATCCAAATAGTGATTTCAATGGAAATAAGATATTTTCTTATGCTGAGGGAGAAGGAAAAAAAGATAAAGTATTAAATAAGAAACTTAAATATGACAAAAATGGTGAAATTGTTTTCGTTTTTAATTTAGTGACTGATAGATATCAATATTCAGACGGAGAGATAAAAGGGTTTTATTTTTATAATAAATTAGGAAAGACAAAAGAAAAAGACGAGTTTTACAATTCTTGGCATAGAAAAAACAAGAAAAGTAAACAAAATTATTATAATAGATTGATTTCGGATGTCGATGGAATAAAAATATTTGAAGTAAATTGGAAAATAAACAAAATAGAAGAAATTTACATAAACGGCAAGAAAGTAAATTATACTTATTTGATTGATACAAACAAAACAATAATAAATCTACAAAATTTGTTGGAAAAAAATGATATTATAGAAATTATATCCGTGTATGATGAAGATTCAAGAAATGGAAATTTTGAAATACCGCAGAATTTATCAAAAAATCCTAACTTTGAAGAAGTTACTTTTCTTTCCAAGACTAATTATGGTATTCATTTCAATGAAAATATTCAAGAAAACTTATCGACTGTAAAATTTGTAAATCCTGGACAATATTATAGTAAAAACAAATATCGAGATAGCGAAAAAAATTGGTCTTTTGGTGAACAAATAATACAAAACGAAGAGTCTATTTTGAAAGCTTCGTTGATTTTTTCAAAAAGTGAATTGAATATTTTTGATTCTATAGATTATTTGTCTAGAGAATATAATAGATTTTTCAATAAATTTATTCAAAAATTAAATTATTTTTATACCGAAAATATATTGAATCAATTGGATCCTCCGGGAAAATGGGTAGAAGAAATACTGAAAGAACTTAATAAAAATAAAACCAACGATTTTCCTTTTTATAGATCTCTTTTTGGAGATATTAATAATTTTATTCCTCCGTCGTTGAGTTATTTGGGAATTTTACAAACTTATTATCCTATAAAATTTATAGATACTTCCTTACAAGAACCTCTGGAATTTATATTATGCCACGATGGAAGTTTAATAAAATCTTTTGGAGATTTTAGGGATGATGTAATTTTGGAATTGGAGATATTTCTATACAATTCTATAGAAAGTAAATTCAAGAACGAAAATCTTTTTGAGTTTTCTATTTTTGATGTCTTGCCGGGAAAATGGAGAAAAACAGATTATAATATGAATGAAATAAATTCTATATTATCGAGATATTTTGAGATATGGTGTTTGCAAAATAATATTTCTTATAGAAACAATGTTACTTATTCGGCTGATAATTATTGGTCGTTCAATTTTAGAAACGCAAAATCTACTCTAGGTGATGTTTTGAATGGTTCTTGGAGAGCAATATATCATTATTATTATGATACCGATAGACCACATCTATTTCCTTGGGAAATGTTAGGTTTTTCGGAAAAACCAGGATGGTGGGATTCCGAATATGGTCCTCCTCCTTATACTTCATTGAACTTGAAACTGTGGGAGGATTTAAGAGATGGCAGAATAAGAAATGGGCCAAGAAAAGGCATAGATAAACGATTTGCTAGACCAGAATTATTGAAGATTCTACCGGTTGATGAACTGGGGAATCTATTGAATCCATTTGAAGCAAAAATTTTCGATAATTCTGTTTTATCCAATGATTTCAGTGAAGATTGGAAATTCGGAGATTATGGTCCGGTAGAAAATGCATGGAGAAGAACAAAATTTTATAGATTTGATTTGCTGAAACTTCTTCTTCTAACTAAACCCTTAAAATCAGTAGAGTTATTTTGGGACACCAAAAACATAAAAAGAATTTACAACGATAAAGAAAAAACGAATCAATTGGTCAATATTCTTTATAAATCTAGGCCTAAACATGAATTGTATCAAGTCTTTGGGGAAAGAAATGATGTTCTTGGCTTGCAGAATATCATAACACATTATCTTGAAAAAGATTCGAAAGATATAAAAACTTTTTATGGGGATTTTATAAGAAACTTGAATGTAAAGTTGGGTTATAGATTTGGTAGTTTCATAAATTCCGAATTTTTATCTGTTTTTTCAGAAACATACGGATTTTTACCAAAAGAAGATATAAATGTATTTTTATACGAAAGCATACCTTTTAAAGAAACATTTTATTCCGGAATATTAGTAAGGAACTTAGGAAACAATATTTTTCAGGTTTTTGGATATGATGTTCTTGATCCGAATTTCAAGATCATTAAAGGATCTTCTTCCGGAAGAAAAAAAGATATTTCGATATTTTTAAATAATAATATTTTACCCAAAAAATGGAATCCTAATACTGAATATAACGTCGGCGATTACGTTTATTACGAAAATGATGCTTATAAGGCAATAAAAGCACATAAATCTTCAAAAAATTTCGAAGATGATTTGAATAAATGGAAATTGCATTCTGATACGGTAGAAAATATATTTTTCGTTGTTAATAAAAAATTAGATGTAGAAAAAGAACAAATAACGAAATTTGGTTATGGTAGTATTATTTTTGGTATTCAAGATTTGGTTGATTTCATTTTTGATTATGAAAGATACCTTCTACGCGAAGGTTGGATTTTCGATGAATATGTATTCAACGAAGAAACCGGCGAAGGAGTTATTTTTGATTTTGAATATTCGGTTAAAGAATTGTTGAAATGGATCATTTCAGAACCCCCGGTTAATTCTATATTTGCTATTTCTCCTTTTTCTAAAAAAGCAAGATTCAAAACAGATTTCGGATATATAAAATCAATAAATGATTATCTGAAAAGTAGGTATAGCATACTCAATAGAGATGGGTCGATAGTTAATACGGAAAATTTCATAATTTTTAGATTGAATGATTTCTTTGAAATAGAAGCAAAAGAATTAAGCGAAGTTAATAATATTTATGGGTTAAGATTATTATTAAATTCTTTTGAGCATGCTTTTTATGTAAATAACAAAACAATATTTGGTGATATAATTTTTGATCCTTTATATAATCAAAGACAAAATAGATTGAAAATTTCTACTTTCAGAACAAAGAACTGGAATGGTAGAGTTACTTCTCCTGGATTCATAATAACCGAAAATACAATAAAGCCGAATTTCGATAAATCTGCGGATAACTTCAGAAGGTTTTTTGACTTGAATAATCAAGTCGAAGATAAGAAATTAAGAGATTATGCAAACCATAATATAGCATATCAGTCTAGATCTTATCTTAGAAATTTAATTTTAAGTGATACCAGTCAGATAGATTTTTATAGGGGTTTGATAAGACAAAAAGGTTCTAGCAATTCTATCACTAAAATATTGAGGTCTAATTACATTTCTAATTTTGCCAATTTTAAATTCTATGAAAATTGGGCTTTCAGAATAGGAGAATTTGGAAATTATGATGAAAAAAATAAGATAGAAATAAGCTATCCTGTAAGTTTGAAAAAGAGTGATGTTCAATATTTCAAGTTTGATATAATAAACAAGGATACGTGGAAAACTCTCATTGATATATCTACCGGAGATTATGATATAGAAATTTATGGGGAAAAATTAAAGAAATTGGATTTGGATTCAAAAAATGATGACATAATTTACGTTTATGATTTTAAATCTAAAAAATACAAAGTACAAAATGATTCTTTGATACAACCCATAATAATAAATGGTGGTTCCAATTTCGAACCAAATAAAAATTTCTTGGTCATTTATGATACCAAATATGCAGATAAGACTGCAAAGTTTTTACTGTCTTCTAATTCATCTGGTCAAATTTCTTCCGTTGTTCTATATGAAGAAGGAGAATATAAAAGCGTAGATACGATAGGATTTTTCGATATAACAGAAAATGAATTGAAAGGAGAAAATTGGCCAAATCAAGGAAGAGATTTTGTTCTAAGAATAAAATTCATAGAAACCAATGATGAGTTTATTTCGGTAAAGAATAAGTTATGGAAAATAAGACAAGAAGAAGATTATCCATTTTATGAAGATTATGAGTCTTCTTATAAATCCGTGGACAATGTTGATTTCAGATTCATCCCGAATGCCGGATTTGTTCTAGAAAATGAAACAAATTATTCAGATTTTTACATCAATGATATCTTAAAGCCTATTGATTTTGAAAATTTAGAAACTTTTACGCCTGATCTTTTGAATAATGTTCCTGTTTTTAGACCCGACGAGACTTTATGGATTTATTCTTCTCCTGGCAGCAATTCTTATTTCAATGAAAATTATTTGGGAGATTGGACTGTTGCAAGAGTAGTCGATCAAAATTTCAAAATACATGCATACTTGGAAAGCGACCCTTCATTCAATTGTCCTTTGGTTGTCAATTCCATACCAAATGATTATGTCCAATATATCGGAAACGGTTCAAATACGACATTTTTGATACCTTTTATTTTCTATAAAAACTCAGATTTGGTTGTTTTGATAAACGGAAAAATATTAGATAATACCAATTATAATATAGTAGGAAACAATATAATATTCAATACTGCTCCTACAAACAATGCCAGAATAGAAATATCTAGAAAAGGACTTTGGATATATCAAACAGATGGAAGATTTAAAGGCTGGACTCAAGTTTTTTATTCAGGAAAATTCAATTTCAACCGTTTTGTTTCTATAGGGGAAGAACTTAAAAAAGATGTCAATATTGCCGATTATGTCATAGTTGCTTCGGGAATAGAATGTTTTAGATTTGGTTCTTTGGGTCAAAATTATGTTCCAGGTGATATTCTTACGCTTTCAGGTGGTACTCTTGCTCCTGGAGGTAATCCGGCTACATTTAGAGTTAATAACGTATATACTACTTATGTTTCCTCTGTTTCTGTATTGTCCGGCGGTTCTGGATATCCACCTAACCAAACCTTCAATAACGTCAGATTAATAGGAGGACAGGGGGCCGAGGCACTTGTAAATGTCACTACTGATGCCTTTGGATCTGTCTCTACTGTCTCGATATCAGGCAACAATTACGGTTCATATCAAGTCAATCCTCTTGGAAATATATGTACTTTGGATTTAACTCCTGGATCCGGCGCACAGATATTGGTGACAATGCAAGCATATACTTATGCAAACACGATAACGTTAGTTAACGGTGGAACCGGTTATTCGATAGACGATGTTCTCGAAATAGTCGAGTCTTCTTCTTATTCCCTTGAACAAATAAGAATTGCTGTAACGGAAGTAGATCAATTCGGGTCGATAACAAAATTCCAGATAGTTTCTAGGGGTCAATTTATACCTTCTACTTTTCTTCCACAACCACTGTCTACGAATGTTGTGGCTCCTCCTTTCTCTAATGGATCCGGAGCTACTTTCAATGTCACTTATGGAAATAATCCTCACGTTTTAAGAGATATAGATATTATTTTCCCGGGAAATTATATATCTGTTTCTACTTCGGTACCATATGCTCTTACGGGCGGTTCTGGCACAGGCGCTTCTGTTTTCGTGGAAATAAAGGAAGAAGGGTTTTTGATAGGATATGAAGAAAAGGTAAAACCAGGAGATTGGTTGGTATTTATTTCCAGAAAATGGCAGAGAACAGTTCCCAATCTCACGGATTATATAGTTATCAAGGCATCTAATTTGGAATTGGAATTCTTTGATCCGAATATTTTATCCAATTTGGTTCCAATAGATTTTTATACCTTAAGAGAAATAAAATTTGATACATACAACGATGTTTTGACAAATTATGTTTTGCCCAATAATAATTCTAAAGCGTTTGTTTTGAATCTTAATTCGTTTTTGAACAATAATCTCAATTTATGGGGAGTTTTGAGATATAATGGAACGAATTGGTTGTTAGATAGGGCACAGAATAAAAGAGTAAGGCATGATAGATATATATCTGGATTCATTTATGATAAAAATCAAAATATTGTAATTTCGGATGTTGAATATTATGATCCTTATAATGGAAGATTATTAAGCGACATAAGAGAAAATGTAGATATATTTTCTGATGAAGATCCTGCTATTTATGGACAAGAAAGAAATTCTTGGCTTTATGACAAAGTTGGTACTATTTGGTGGAATCTAAAAGAATATAGAATATTGGATTATGAACAATCCGATTCTTCGTATAGAAGAAAAAATTGGGGAAAACCAGTAAAAAACAGCAAAATAGAAGTATATGAATGGATAAGAAGTGACTTAAAACCGACAGAATTCAAAAATAGGCTAGAATCTTTCACAGAAAGAGATTTGTTTCCAGGAGAACCAGTATTCGAAGACAAATTCAACGAATCTTTTGAATTTGATCCCATTTTCAATAGGAGTATCAAGTATTACTATTTCTGGGTAAGAAAAAGACAAATAGTGAACGATAAGAAAAAATTAAGTATTAAACAAATTTCAGACTTGATAAACAACCCGAATATTTCTTTAAAGCCCTGGTTTGCAGGTATATCCAAAGATGGAATGATAATTTATGAACCAGGAAATGTATTAAGTGATGATACGATATTTCAGATAATATATACCAAAAACGAAAAAACAAAAGATTATAATAATCATACACAATGGGTTTTGGTTCCTGAAAAAAGCGATACTTTCGATATTCCAAAAAGGCTTCTCAACAAATTGAGAGATTCTTTATGTGGTTTTGACGATTATGGCGAAAAGAAAGAATTGTTCGAAACAAAAAGAAAAATATTGGATAATGTGACTATTTTGAATTCTGGTTCTGGTTATAACAACGGAAATTTCATTGCTACGGTTTCAGGTGGAACATTTATTGTTCCTGCAACGCTTAGTGTAACAGTAAGTGGCGGTCAAGTTGTTTCTTGTTCCATACTTAATCCAGGATTATATTTGGTTCCTCCTCCTTCTCCTGTTTCCGTGACTGGTATACCAGGGGGTTCTGGAGCTTTATTTAATGTTTTGTTTTTAGAATTAAACAATCAATATGACATATGGATACCAAAATTAGTTCCTGATGAAAATTTAAGCGATGTGGAAAAATATGGAAATTTAATAAGACCAAGGCAGACATGGTTCAAAAACGTTTGTAAGGCCAGAAAAGAATATGTAGAAGTCATAAATTATATTTTGGGAAAATTGAATCTTTATAAAGATAGGCCTAATTGGGATTTAGGTATCAATCAATCCGAGCCATATCCATTTGATATAAACAATCCTTTACCGAATCAAAAAGTAGTATCAGATTCCTTCGATTTATATAATAAAATCATAACAAATCAAATAGTATTAAATGATATCATTTTGATGCTTGGTAATCAGAATACAAAAGGTTTTTGGACACTTTGGAAATATGAGCAGAGTGGTTTAAAATTATTGGATTACCAAAAATATAATACTGTTGATTTTTATGAAATCATAGATTGGTATTCGCCTGAAGTGGATAAAAACAATGTTCCGATTATAATTTATCAAGATAATTTAGAAAGAGATTCTAAAACTGATACTTCTTTGCTCAATAAAATTGTAAAAGTAGAAAATGACGGATCAAATAAATGGGCATGGTATAAATTAAAAATCAACGAATTAAATAATTTTTATTGGGAATTGGTTGCAAGAGAAAAATCGACAATTAAATTATCATCTAAATTCTACGAAAATTGCGGAAATATATTCGGTTTGTTTTTCAACAAAAATTACAATTCTTTTATTTATGGATTAAATTGGGATGAATTCGATTGGGACACATTTGAGTGGGATCCAATAAAGATAAATGTTCAGAATTCTATGATTGGATTCGGCAAAGAGGTAGATAAAAGGAGTGGGATTTTAGAATTAAGAATTCTATTTGAATATTTAAACAACAATGTTTTGGATTTATCAGAAATAAATTTGATGTTTTTCACGATGGTCAGGTTTGCTCATACTGAGCATAGTTATATTGATTGGGCATTCAAGACTAGTTTAGTAGATGTAGTTGGGTTCAATCAAGAATTAAAACAAGATGCGATTATATATTTTGATATCAGCAAGAGCTTTTTGGATTTCTTCGATGAAGCAAAACCATATCATGTTAAGATAAAGGATTTTATAAAATCTTTTTCTTTTGTGGATATTGCTAATTTTTATGTTACTGATTTCGATAAACCCGTATTTTTCGATATCGAAACAAAGGAATATAGAGTTTTGTCTGTTTTTGACCCCAATGATATTAAAATATTCGAAAGTCCTAAAAATCCAGGATTATTTTTCAATTTCTTGTTTTTGAATTTGTTCCTTAACAATCCAAGACAATCGCAGAGTTTTATTGTTTCTAACGTAAATCAGATTGTTTTTACTCTTCCTTTGGATATAATTGATGCTTCTTTGGTGGAAGTAAAAGTCAATAATATATTGAAAACAATAAATGTGGATTTTTATGTCTCTCAAAACAATATAATATTCTTATATCCATTGAGCATAGGAGATGTCGTGGATGTAATAGAAAGACAGATACCTAAAGGATTACAAGGATTGGTTACTTCCAAAAATATATGGAATGACTGGTATTCTAATTACCTCGATAATCCAGAGTTAATAAGAACCTTAAAAATAAAAATTCTTTTTGATAGATTGTCTTGTATAGATTCCAATACACAATTCTTCTGGGATGAATTTGATTGGGATACAATAGTTTGGGATAATGCTCAAACATTGGTAAATCCTAATATAACAGATACTGTTTTCATCAATCTAAGCAATGGTGTTCAGATTTATGATTTGTCTTCGATTGTTCAAATAGATCAAATATTGTGGCATCCTTATAATTTTTCTGAAATATATTACATTCATAACAATAATGAATCATTACTTCAAGATGATGATTATCAATTGTTTTATTTAGATTTGTATAATTTTACTGGAAATGGAACAAATACAACTTTTTCGGTCAATACGAAACAAAATATAACACCGCCTGTAATACAGGTTTTCGTTAATGGCGTGTTGCAAAATTACGTCACTGATTATGTTTTGGTTGGCAAAAATGTTGTTTTCAATGTTCCTCCACCAAATAATTCGATTATTTTAGTAAAAATATTGCCTAGAATTATTCTAAACTTCTCTCCTTCCACTGGATCTTCTCTAAAGATAAAAAGAACTCTTGAATCTATGGAAAGAATATTGAAATATTATATTAATAAGGAAGGAAAGAAGTCAAAAATAGAAAAAAGATTGATACCGAGATGTGATTTTTACGGAACTGTAATAGAAGGCGAAGGTTTTGTAAAAAGTTTTGATTGGGATATGTTTGATTGGGATATTCCAGGATCTTGGGATGTTTCAACTATTTCTACTCTTTATTTTAATGATTTGATTTTGAGTGGTGGACAATTTTATGATAGTTATGATTTCACTGGTGATGGTTCTACTTTATTGTTTTCTTTGAATCCGCCTCCTTCTGTTTTACCAAATACGAATACAAATAGTATAGTTTTTATAAATGGTGTCCTACAACAACCAAACATAGATTATTCTTTCTTTGGTAATAGCATAGTTTTCACGTTGCCTCCTCCCAATAATTCCGAAATAAAAGTTATAATAGCTCCGTTCTTACCGGCAAATACCAATATTTGGGATATAGTTGTAGATGGATACGAATTTGTCTCTCCATTATACGGACCCAATCAACCGGAGGAAAGAGTGAAAATAAAGCCAAGATCGCCTGTAATAATGAAAACATTTACCGAATATTCTTTTGGTGATTTTCCGATTGAAATAATAAGACTGGAAGGTAATGCATCATCCAATTTCGTGGAATTCAAGACATATCCTCAATCTATTGAAAGTATAATGGTATTTTATAATGAAAATCTCATTTTACCGCCTTTGTGGAATTTAGATTATTTGAATAAAAGAATAAACTTTTCGTTTGTTCCTCAGAATGGAGAAAAAATAGAAGTTCTTATATTCAATTGGGCGGGCACTGCCAAGAAAATAGCACAATATTCTAATTTCGGAACTACTAGTTCTAAATCTTTCGTTTATCCATCTGTGATATCGAATGTTTTATCTTATGTTACACTAAACGGCAATTTATTGAGTAATGTTTCTTCTTCTGTGTCGTCTGTAGTCAATAATACCACATCATGGAATGTTAATTTGAATGCAACTTATACTGGTTTGATAGATATCAATTCGTTCGATATTTCCAATGGTGAACAGGTTTATTTAATGAGAAGGGACGTTTTTATTGCCAATGGCGGCGTTCAGGCATTCAATATTTCACAAAACATAAACTTAAATGGAAATTATTCTCAACTTTTCGTTTTCAAGAACGGAAAGAAAATAAGCGGCCCTATAATGAATTTTGGTATAGGCGATGGCATAAATGATGTTTTTCCGCTTTCTTATCCGGTTATAAATCCATCGGATGTCACTGTTTTCGTGGATAATGTTCTTATGGTACAAGGCGTAGATTATGAAGTTGGCAATATACCTCCCCCGCCACCGCCAACAAATAAAACCGCAATTCAATTTTATCCCGGATCCATTCCTTCTCCGGGACAATTGGTTAAAATCATAACCAACAAGAACTATCATTATCAATTCTTCTCTCCGAATCAAATAATTTTCAATGATCCTAATAATTTACTACTTCCGGGCGATGAAATCGTTGTATACTCTATTTCTAATTACGGGGATTCTAGTATCAAAAAAGAATCTTTTATCGGACAGAATCCTGCCATTTATCCTTTGTTCCAAACACCAATCACACCGAATCATGTAAATGTTTATGTGAATGGAAAAGAAAAAATATTAGGTTCTGATTATCTTTTGAATAATGATGGATTAGGGTGGGATTTGTTCTTTTGGGATCTTTTCTATACTTGGGATAATTCTCAATACAACATACTGATTTTCAAGGATTTACATGTAGAATCAATAAATTTCACAGGCGATGGCGTAACTACGAATTTCTCCTTATCTTCTTTTGTTGATTTTCCTGTAGAAAGCATAGATGATTATTTGACCGTATATGTCAATGGTATTCTTCAAGAAAATAGTGTCGATTATAATATTGTTTTCATATCTCCGAACTTTTTTGTTTCTTTCTTAACTCCACCACCAAATAATTCTGTCATAACCATAAATTCTCATGCAAAAGTGGAAGCAATAACGTGGAATGATAGAATAGCAAAAGAGCCGATATATTTCTTATGTTTTTCTGAAACAAGCAATAAAGAAAAAAATCCAAAAGATTGGGTATATTATAGGATAGATGAAGATCAAAGAATGAATCTTAGAGTCAGTTTGTTGCCCAATAATAATATTATTCTTATAAACGGAAATAAAAATATACCCATTCAATGGAGAGATAATAATGTTATAGATCAAGGATATTCATTAGATACATTTGGTAATAAAAAATATAATCCAGGTTTGATTTTAGTAGGAGAAGAATTGATTTCTTACGAAAAATTCGATTATGATACTATAAACGATGTTTATATTTTAGAAGATCTTGTAAGATCAAAATATCAAACAGCTTTTGGCATAGAATATAAGACCATATCTGCTTCATATGCCGGAAACGGAAATCAAACGATTTTTGCGACTCCTTCGTCAAGCTTTTTCAAGGTTTTCGTTGAGATTATAGAATTCGAATATGATTCATATGCAAATGATTTTAAACCCAAGAAAATAAAAACTCTTAGGGAAAATATCGATTACACTGTCGCGACAAATACCATTATATTCACCAATCCACCACCTCTGCCTCAATCTGTTTCTTATCCTGTCAATATAATAGTGACTTGTTTGATATATGATTGGACCAATTATAATTCTAGTCATTTGGGCGGAACAGAAGTCATTGCGCTACCAGAAAAATCAAGATTTAAAGAACAATTTACGATAAATTGGGCAGATAATAAAGGACTACAATATAATGATACTTCTTTGACGAAGTTCTTGTTAGAGAATAAGGTTTTTATCATTTAAGTAATTTAAAAAACTAGTTTTAAATTTCATGAATCTTTGATTGAAAATTTTATATTTTTTATTCCAATGATTCGAGTCATAATAATAAGATAAATTTTTATAATTGTATTCTCCCAATAATTTTTCCAGGCATAGTTCTTTTTCAAAAGATTTTATAAACCATGCGCTTATGTTACAGGATTTGACATCTAAATAAAAAACAGAACAGGAATTTTCTATGAATTTTTTTATATTTTTTGTATTTTTTAGATTTTCTTCGAAAAATTCCATAGAAGTCAATAAACCATCTTCTAATTCTTGGGTATTTCTGTAGTATTCTAGAAAATTCAGCAAAAAGTTTTTGTTTTTCCAGTTATTGAACAATATTTTTTTGGATTTCATGTACTTCAGATAATTTTTTATTGTATAAAAGGAATTTATGTTGTTTTCTATGAAAAACAAAGATAAAGAATTTATGTCTTTTATATATTTTTCTTTTTCGTTTTCTTTAAGATATAAGATGTTTTCTATCCAATAACTTATTTTTTCTATTTTTTTCATATTGAATTGTTTTTTCTCAATTCTTCAATTTCTTGTATTATCATTTTTTGTATATTTTTATCATTTATTCCGAAAAATTCAAACAATTCATAATCTTCGTGTTTAGAAAGAAAAGTTTTCAAAAACAAGAGTAATTCTTCTTTAGAAGATAAGATTTTCGATTCTTTCAATAATGTCAATATTTTTAATTCTTTTTCTTTTTTATTGAAATTTATCCATCTTTTGTATGTTTTATTTTTTGGACATAGACAAATCATTAAGCTGAATACAATATCTCTAAAATCTTCTTCTGAAGTTCTTGTACTTAATATTATGTTTTTATTGATCATATCATTTAGTAAAATTAAATTACGTATGTATTTTTTGTTTTCTAGGTTTGTTGGATTTGATAACCATTTTTGCAAAACTATTAATATTTCTAAAATATTTTCTTTTTTTTCTTCATCTATGGTATCAAGATAATATATATCTTTTTTTGTTCTCATTATTTCGAACAATTCCCATATGTTCGTTTCATATTTTTTATTTTCGTCATTAGTTTCTTCAATATTGGATATTTTTTCAAAATTTTTTTCTTTATCGTTGAATTTGAAAAATTCTTCGTTATTTTCTAATGTTTTCATGTTTCGTGCTTATTATTTTCAGTCGTAAGACGCAACATGAACAACGTTCGGAAGTGACCCATCGTGACGCTGAACTGCTTGCCGCATGCGCGGCAGCGCCAGAATTCGATGGGTTCTTTGACCGATGTGGCGTTGTCCATAGATCCGCAACGGTAGCAAGCGGAGCCGATGCGGCCAGCACACCGATTCCAGGTGCGAGCGGCAGGCGTTGTTGGTGCTGAATTTTCGTAATAAGGCACGCAGCTTCATGGCTCAATGTATACATATAGCCGATATTGTGATTAAAAGCAATATATACCGATATTATTGAAAAAATTTTTTGTACATAAAATAAATAAAAGTAAATAGGAGGTATACTTATATGGGAAGACCATTATCTGATAAATTCTTTGGTATATTCGATAGAAAAGTAGGACCGCAAGTATATCTGGATTCAGTTTGGATACCTGGAGAACCTGCTCCATCTGGTTCTGGTTATATCATTTCTCAATCAGGAACAAGAAAATACATTGCAAGAAGCACAAATACAGGAGCAGAAGGTGTTGTTAGATTGGTAAATTCTTCATTAACCGAAAGTGGCCAAGCACTTTTGACAGTTTATCCAAAACTTTCGACAACCGGCGTTGGATTTTCTCTTCTTCCTGGAAATACTTTCTGGGTAAATTTCGCAAAAGTAGTAAATAAAGGCTCCAATTACTCAGTTGGAGATGTTTTGACCGTGTCTGGTGGAACATTTACAACACCGGCAACTTTGACAGTAACACAAGTTTCTTCTTTGGGAGAAATAGAAAATTTCAATTTGACAACACAAGGAGATTATACAGTTATACCGACAAATATAAATGATAATCCAGTTACTGGCGGTTTAGGTTCAGGGGCGACTTTTAAATTAGATTTTGGTGTCAATTCAGTGAGCTTCAGTGGAGGTTCTGGATTTCCAAATGGAACATCATCTTTCGTTGCAGTCGTGAGACAACAAAACGGGAAAGGTTTTGGTACAATACTTATGGGTGATGTTTCTGGTGGTACCGTAACTACTCTATATGTTGCTTCTTCTGGTCATGGATATACTTCAGATGCTCCATCTTCTTTGGAAGTCGTGAGTTTTTATTCGGTCGGGCCACAAGAATTTGTCAAAACATTGACTGCAAAAAAAGTAAAAACATTCAACAACAAAACTTATATTTGGAATCCGCTTGGATTGGCAAATTATCCAAATAGTTGTTTGCTTTTGACCAGATAATCATATATCATGTTCAGAATAACACCAGAAATACTTGCCAAGACTATTTTACTAGCTTCCTATGGTATAATTAAACCAACTTATAATAGTGTTTTACCTGATTCTGTTAAAAGAAGAATGCAATATATAATGTCTAGACCGGAATTTCAAAGAGAATATTTTAATATGATTAATAGGTTGAAAAATTTACCTCAATCTGTTATCAACAATATAGGAAGAAGATTCATACTTATTTTGGAAGATAAAAACATAAAATTCAAAATCTCTAATAAGTTGAACGAATCGATTTTAATGAAAAATAGAAATTATAAAAACTGTTTTGTTATACCTCCTTTTTTAAAAGATATGAAAAAAGATATAAATTTGTTATATGAATATTATACTAAAGAAAAAAGATTATCTCATTATTTGGCTTTGAAAAAAATAACAGAAAGTTATTCTTTCGTTGATTTAAAAAAATATAAATTATTGGAAGATGTAAAAGAAAAAAATTTCATTAGAAATTTTAAAAATTTCCTTTTGTATTTCTATGAATCTAATCCTAATATAAAGTTTGTAAAATTGAGGAAATTATTAAGTATTTTCAATCAATCCAATAATGTTAATTTGGAGGAATCTGATATTATTGAATTGTTAAAAAACAACGATTTCGGTTTTATAGAAAACTTTGATGAAGAAAAAGGAATAATAGAGTTTAAAAGAATAGATCCAAAGAAAATAAAGAAAAGTAAGAAAGATAAAGTAAAACTTTTATCCAGAAAATATATCAAAAATAATCTAAATTGATTTTTGTGATACTGTTCTCGTTGTAGATTTTTTTTATTTCTTGTATTATCTTGTTTTGTTTATCAAGATAAAAAATTTTCTTTGTTTCCAATATTTCTATTTTTTCATTGGAACAATCTATTTTGTTTTTTTCTAATTTTATCAATCTATTGTTGTTTATTATGTCATATAATATAGAACCATAATCTTTATTAATTTCTAATATTTTTGTTATTATATTTTGTTTATTGTTTTTTTCTATGTTTTCGACGATTATCAAAGCAAGAAGCGGATGATATATATTTTTGAAAACAATGACATTTTTTTTATAGATATTATATCTTTTGTAGTAATGATCGTTGATTGACAATATGATATAATTGTTTATTAAAAGTCTGTTTTTTTCTTTTTTTACAAAAGGTAAATTTTCTTTTAAGATGACTTCTTTGAAATTTTCAATTATTATTTTTTCTATTTTTTGAAATCCATTCATCCAGTTTTTTCTCCCACATTTCGTTATATATATAATAATTTTCTTCGTTTATTTCGAATATTTTCAAATCATAATCCCTGGAAACCATTATTATTAGTCCGTTTTTTATGTTTGTATTCAGTAATTTGTTGTGTGCATTTATGTATGCGCAAACTTGTAAAAAATAATTTTTTATCATATCTTCGCTTTTTATTTTTTTTGATGATTTGAAATCTATAATTGTTTCTTTTCCTTTATATACACCAACACAATCTATCGTTCCGGCATATTTTTTAGGAAAATATATAGTTTCTTCTAAACCCCATACTTCCTCCAGATTCTTTTCCAATATTTCATTTAAGATTTTATTAGCCATATCATTGGATAGTTTATATATCAAATTCGTTTTATTATCATTTTTATAATCTTCTTTTTTTATATACTTTTCTATTTTTTCGTGTATTAAAGAACCCAAATTCAACGATTCTTTTATAATTTGTTTTGCTTTTTCTTCTCCGACAGATTGTTTCCATTTTTTTAAATTTTCATTATTGTCGGTTTCTGATAAAATAGTTGTTACAGAAGGTAGTTTACCATCTTTTGTTAAATATATTCTTCTTTCACCTATGTTTGTTTTCATAAGAAAAGGGTATTGATATTTTTTTATTATTATCATTTTATGATATTTTCAAACTTTTTTATAAAATTATCAATATTTTTTTCTGTTTTTACTTGAATATGGAAAGGGTGACTCAATTTATTCAATCCATAGTAGATATTATTTTTCTTAATTTCTATTCTCCAAGAATTTATTATGTGATAACAATAATGAAATTCTTCTTCTATGAATTCTTTGGTCAAATGATACATTTTCCAGTTTGAATCATATGAAAAACAATTTAATTTCATCAATTTCACCACAGTACTCATGATATAATCCGTATCGGGTATATGCCTGCACAAACTTTTGTATATTATTTTCTTCAATATTTCATAATTTATGAAAATTTGTTCACATAAATAGAAAAATTCTAGAACTTTTTTGCTTTTTTTGTTGAACCCAAATACTGCACTATATATATCTGGAAGGTCATTTTCCTCCCATAATTTTCTTCGGATTTTTTTATTATCATACTTTTCGTCCAGAAAAGTACATAAATTAGCCGTAAACCATAAATCAAATTTGTGTATATTATTCCAGTAATAGTCATCTAGTTTTTTTGTCCAAACTATGTCACTATCGGTTTTGATTGTATAGTCATAAGGTGTAAAACGATTTACAATATATTCAAAATAAAAATTTTTGTAATTATTATAAGTGATATTATTCGAAAAGAAAGAATCGAATTCTTCTTTTTTTATTTTTATTATTTTATCGAAATAGTTTTGATATTTTTTTGGTATTAGCTTTTCATCTTGTTCATATATTATTATTGATATTTTTTGTTTATTGAAAAAGTAAAAGGATAAAGATTGCAACAAGGCACACTTTAAGTATAAATTAAATTTATTATTTTTTTCATCTGATAATACGAAAGTAACTACTCCTTTACTTACCGCGTTGATATTTTCTTTTTCATCGTGAAAGAACTTGATTTCTTTCTGCATTTCAGTTTTTGTTTAGTAAATGAAAGTCATTGAAAATTTTGATTTTATTTTCTTTATTATTTAATATTGCAAATTTTTCGTTTATATTATCGATAGAATACGGTTGAAAATAATGATAGATTTCGAAAGGAAGAATAAATTCTTCTATAGGAATTTTTAAATTGTTGGATAGCAAAAATAAGGATAAAGAAAGAATCTTATCGAATCTTAACACATGATTGTTTTTGAATACATTATTGTCATTTATCATTTTTTTCTCGTTTGTTTCTTCATAAATAGTTTTTATGTTTTTCCAAAAATATTCTGAAATTTCATTTTTTTCCCAAAATAGTATAGTTCCATAAAAATAATGAAAACCGTAAATCGACATATACAATTCTTCACTTCTAAAAAATTTTTTATTTTTGTTATTGAATATATTGTTATAACAAGCTTTTATATTTTGAAAACTTTTCAAGATTTTGTCTAAAAAATTGGAAAACACAAAATAATCACAATCTATAAGACATGTTTTATTAAAAGGAGTCAAATCATTGGAATATATTCTACATAAATTAAACCACTTTTTGTTTTCTCTTAAATATTGTGCTTTTATTTTGTTTTGTTGTAACAAAACACAACTCGCGTTTTTTCTATTTCTTATGATTTTTGATATTTCTTCATAATTTTCATCGTTAGTGACAATAACTAAAGGAGAATTTATGTAACATGTGTAATTTACGTAAAATTTCTTAAAAATGTTCAGATATTTTTTACTGTTTACTTCGTCTATAACATATGTCATAAATCCATAATCTTTGTTCATTTTTATTTCGAATCTTCTTCTTTGTTGTTGTTTGAATCATCATTTTCGAAATCATCGTTTTCATCGTCTTCTTGGGAAACATCTTCAATGATGTCTTTCAGATTTTCTTTGAGAGATTCCAACGTATCCACATACTTGGTATAATAATTGAAACAAATATTTTGATAGTATGTGTTGAAATACAACCAAAGATTCTTTGGATTTTTTACCAAAACTGGATTATCATAATGATCGAATATTATTATATTTTTATTCAATCTTTGTGAATATAAATAATTCAACAATTCGGTCGTCAGTAAGAATAATCTATTGTTCCATATTATGAATTTACTTTCTTCAAATTCTTTTTTCAATTCTTCTAGTGATTTTCTTTCATCGAAATATTTTCTTAATTTTAATGTATTTTTTATGTTTTCTCTTATGTTTAGGTCTATGTAAGAAAAAGTGCTAATGGTCTCAATAGCGTTTTCTATATCGTTTTTCAATGATTTTTTTTTGTTTATCTTGTCTTCTTTATTCGTTTCAGTCATTTTGAAATATTTATTTTGTTAAAAATCGTAATTGTATTTCAGTGTTTCTCTGAATTCAGAAATTTTTTGACATTTTTTATCGTTTGTCATATCTAAAAAAGCCTGTTTTAGTGTTTCTATGTTTATATTTGTGCATTCGTAATTCAAATTTTTCAAACAATCGTTATAATCATAACCATAAACCAAAAGATCATTGACACAAGATTTACAACCTTCGGGCAAAACAACCCATACATCGTCCCCAAAAATACCGTTTCTCCAAAATAGAGAATGAAAAATATTAGTATAAGTACAAATGCATAATATTTTTTTATCAGTAAGACCAGACAACTGTATTAATCCTCCTGTTACTCCGACGATATATTTACATTTTTGCATTATTGATAATGTTTCTTCGATTGTTATTTCTCCTACAAAACTTATTAAATTTTCATTTTTTATTTCCGGAATAACCTTTTTTGAAGAAAATTTTTCATTGATGTTTTTATGATCTTGGCTTTTTTCTCCTCCTACGAGAATTACCGAATGTCCTAATTCGAAAAGAAAATTGATAAATTTTTTTAGTACGTCGCTGTTCCATTTTTTTGAATGAGAACGATAAGATACCGGAATTACAACAGAATTTTCCAAATTTATGTTTAAAGTTTTTTGTTTTATTTTATCCGATAAAACCTTGTTTTTCCATTTCCACAAACTTAAATACTTTTCTTCTATTATTTTTCCGAAAAAACTTAATGAACTGAAAATACTAAGATTTGTTCTAGGAACAAAATACTCATTTGGAAATATTTTTTTTATGGAAACCCATGGTGCCCAAGAAACGAGTTCTTCGAATGGATGAATATACTTTTCGCTTATCCAATCCCTTATCAAAAAATCATATTGTGGAGGACAAGATACCCTGAAATTTTCTTCAAATATATTTTCTATACCCCATTTTAAAACAGGCAAACTCATGATAGAATCACCTAATCCACCGTTTATCACGATATGAAAAAAATTTTTATATCCTAATAAATTCATTTTACTTTTCCGTTATTTTAAATTTTTCGAAATTTTCTATTAATTTTTTATGAAAAATTTCAGTACAAGTGAATCCTTCTCTTTCATCTATGAATTTTTTCCTATAACATTGATCGAACTCCCAGTTGTCGATATAAAAATCAGTTAAACAAAATCTGCAACCCGAATTTAAGAAATTTCCTCTATATAACGGA
>JANWZV010000001.1:58596-116990 GCA_025061805.1 Candidatus Dojkabacteria bacterium
TATATGAAAGAAAAATTTTTGTTGATTAAGACAGATAACCGTTTGTTTTTCGTTTCTTTAATCCACCTTAATACAGGTAAACAACTTACTTGATCTCCTAAAAAACCATTCATTACAATATAGAGTTTTTGATATATAGGTTTATTCGGAAGTAATATCATGGAAATTTCTATGCCTAACAGCTATTTCCATTTGTTTGTATTTTATATAAAATTTGACATCTTTTCTATAAAAATTTTTAAATTCATTTATATTCTTGTGATATTCTTCATGATTCAAATGTTTATTAAATAATAGAAGTTTGTTTTTTTCTTTCCAAAAAAAGTAATTTTTATCTTCATTCTTCATTATGGTTCTATAGATATAAAAATTATTGAAATCATCATAATCTGAAAAATAAAAAACGATGTTATAGTGATTTACTATTTTTCCTCTCAAAAAACAATCATAATTATTCAGAATATCAAAGAATTTGTACTTTTCGTATTTTAGAGAATATAGTATATACATTGGCAATATGTAACTAAAATCATAAAAATTGATAAAAACGTTTCCTTTGAATTTATATTCATCTAAATTCAATATGTTTTCATACATGTCATAAGCTTTTGATTCATTTAAGATATCATCGTTTGTTATCGAAAAACAAACAAAACCTTTTGTTCGAGAAACCAAATTTTTGTGTATCTTTTTATAACTGAAAAATCTCTCGAATTTTTTTATGTTTTTTATTTGTAAATCTTTGTTTTCCAAAAATTTATAAAAAAAAGACTGTTTTAGGTTGTCCAACAATACATTTTTTATCGTTGTTTGATTTTTGCGATTATTCAAATTTTCATCGACTAAAAAACAAAAATTTTCCAATAAATTAGATTTTATTTTCATCTAAAATACTATTTAACCATTCGAAATCTTCGTCAGATAATTTCATGCTTCCATTTACATATATATTTTGACAAATTTTGGCTATATTCTGCATTTCTTTTCTTTCTTTATACCATCTATCTAAAAGAAGAGGAATTATTCCATCTTTTTCATAAGAAAATATCGTGGCATTCGAAGTCAAACATAAATTGGAATTTTCCGAAAAAATCATATTATAGATTTCATAAGCTTTCATGGTTTTCGTTTGACCATTCTCGAAATCTATTATTAAATCTTTATTAGACTTCTTCATTATTTCTTCATATTCCAGACAACTGAACATTTCATCAAAAAGTTTGTTTTTTTCTTTTTCTTTTTTGTTTTGTTTTTTTAGGTTTTCTTGAATAAATTCGTTGGTAAGAGTTTGTCTTACTTGCCCAACAATTGTTTCCGGGCCCATGTTGAATGATCTTATTATCGAAGGATATAGGGAATTTATATCACAACCTGCTATCCATTTATGTAAACCTTGCTTCGGGTTTGCTACATACGCTCCAACGACAGCGTGTTCCAATTCTTCTTCTTTTTCTTCTTCCGCTATTTCATCATCATAAAAATCAGTTTCTTCTTCGTTTTTATCTATTTTTTTATCAGGTACTACCATACCTCTAGAATGAGCTTCCAGCACGATGGCTTGGTCTATGAGGGCAACAGAACCGAGAGTATTCTGTATAAGAACACCGTTTTCATGAGCTATTCTGTTGGCTAGATCTATGTATTTCAGTTTTTTGTCCAACATTCTAAGAAGATGAACGTCTTGCCTGTTATATTCTATGAATTTCTTGAAATTCTTGTTATATAAATCATATAGAGTTCCTTCATATTTTGTTTTTTGTTCGTTCAATTCTATTAAAGATACATAATCCAATCTATATGAATGTAACTGTTGTTGTGAATGTTTGGTATAAAGATCCAGATAGTCCAAGTGAATTCTTCCTATCAAATCATATGTTTCTATCTCTTTGCCGAATTTCTTGAAAGTTCTTTGTTTTGGTAATCTATTGAAGAAACATAATTTTCTTGTATAATCCTTCGTTAATACCAAAGAAATTCTATTTATTAGATATGGTATATCATATCCCGTCGAGTTCCATCCGCTGATTACGTCTGCATCTTGAATTGCTTCTAAAAATGTTTTCAATAGAATTTTTTCGTTTTCACATATAAAAATATTTGTAAAAGAATTGTTTATGTTTTCTATGTCTTTTTCTGTTATTTCTCTGACAATGTTTTCATTTTCATCAAGAATTGTCTTCGGTGGTATAACTAACGTAAATATTTCTTCTATCCATGACATATAAAAAGATATGGATATTATTTTTGCAAAAGGATCCGAAGGCGATGCATATCCTTTTTCAGGATCCATATCTGCCTCTATGTCGAAGAATAAAACATTCAATTCTGGACAAGGAGAATTTTTATAGTTTTTTTCGAGGCATTTGAATACCGGATTTATGTCGGATTCATATGTTTTTATTCCTTTTGATTTCAAAAGTTCCAATTCTTGTTGAAACTTTTTTTTGGATTTGGTAGTAAAAAGCTGCACTCTATTTCCGAATATAGATATATTGTCTCCTTTCGGATCATCATAATAAAAATAATAATCAATGGGATATTCAATTAAATGTTTTTCTCCTTTTTCATCTTTTTCGATGACAAAGATCGTATCGTTTTCGATAAATGAATTTATGTATGAATTTTTTTTTGTCATTCTGCGTTTTTTGTTGTTTTTTCTCTATTCTGTAAAATATCCAAAACGGTTTCCAGGATATCTATTTTATTTTTTTCGTTTTCGAAGTAATCTATTATTTTTCTTTTGTTGTATCCAGCTTTCAATAATTTTTGAAGTTCCGATTTTCTTATGTCCAGCATCATCGATTCTTCGTTCAACATATCCTTTAAAGATTCTTTTAATGTGTCGATCTGCTCTAATATTTCTATTCCGTGATTCAATGCTCTTTTCAATCTATTCTTTTTTTCTTCTTCATTTAGTATTTCGATGATCGTGTTTTTTTCTTTTTTCCTGAATTTTCTTTTCATTTTTTTTCTCCTTTCTTAAATTTCCAATTTTATTAGAATGTCGTTTTCTTTTATTTCACTCGGTTTTATTGTTAAAATTTCCCCTTCTCTCTTGATTATCAAAGAATGGTCTTCAGTTACTTTTATTTCATCTCCTTCCTCTGACACGATTTTATAAATTTTTTTATCTGTTTCATGAGAATATAGATATTCTATCTTTTTTTCTTCTATTTTGCGAGTTTTCTTATTGAAAGAAAATGTTTTTATATCTTCATTAAAATTCAAAAAATATTGTTTTTGATTATATGAAATTTTATTTTTGAACAATTTTTCCAATTCAGATATTTTTATTTTTGATATGTGATCTTTGATCTTTATGTAAATTTCTGAATCTTCCGTAACTGAATCCGTGTCGCCGTAAATTATTGTTTTGCCATTATGGTTGTAGTTGTTCGTCAATATTTCGTTTATTTTTGACATCATATGGTATATTATTTTTCTACCAGAAAACGTAACTGATTGTCCAATTCTTTCATCATATACTCTACAGCCCTTGTTCAATATAGAACCATATAATGAATTTAACAGTATTTTTCTTATGTATTGTTGTTTATCATAATATTCGTGTTGTTTTTCTATTATATTTTTATTATTGAAAATCAATAGTTTATTTTCTTTATCCAAAGATATTTCCAAATTTTTCATTAATTCTAAGGTTTTTTCTTTATTTCTATTTTTGATATGATAAAGCAAATCTTTTATCATCTGAATTTTTTAATAAATATTAGAATATAAAAATAATTATGTCAATAAACATAAAATCCAAGAATAGATATTTTAAGGGAATAAGAACAAATGTAAGAACAGTTTCTGAAATGGTAATTTATGATATAGATCTCGTGAAACATGATTTATTGCTTCATTTACATACACCGAAAGGAAGCAGAGTCATGTTTCCGAAATTCGGCACTACGATATATGAAAAATTATTCGAACCATTTTCTCAATCCATTTTGAATCAAATAAAAGAAGAAGTGGAATTCGTCTTCAGCCAGGAACCTAGGGTAAAGGTTTTGAATTTGGATGTTGGTATATTGAATAACAATACCGGAATTTTTGTAGAAGTAAATTGTGAATTTTTACCATTTAAAACTATTGATACCATATATACCGAGTTCATAAATAATTCAAGAATATTGCAAATAGAAGAACAATAAGATGACACAAAGTATAAGACAAAGTGATCTTTTTGCCGGTGAAAGTTGGATAAGCATATATCAGGCTTTTACGCAGATAAATTTCAATGCATATGATTTCGATTCTATAAGAAATGCACTGATAGATTACATACGAGTTAATTATTCGGAAAATTTCAATGACTGGGTAAATTCTTCCGAGTTTATTGCTTTTATAGATTTGGTCGCTTACTTAGGACAAAGCTTAGCGTATAGAATCGATTTGAATTCAAGAGAAAATTTCATTGATATTGCGGAAAGAAAAGAAAGTGTCTTGAGGATAGCTCAAATGCTATCCTATAAACCAAAGAGAAATTTACCTTCGCGCGGACTTCTTAGAATAGAATCTATTTCAACTAATGATGATATAATAGATTCGTTCGGAAAAAATCTCAATAATATCAACATCATATGGAACGATCCGAATAATCCCGATTGGTTCGAACATTTTATTTTAATATTGAACAACGCTCTTGTTTTTTCCAATCTTTTTGGGCAGCCGGTATCCAAGAAAATAGTAAATGGAGTCGAGTTGAGCACTTATACTTTAAATAATGTTCCATTTGGTTTCGGTATAAAAAGTTTTAATTCTACTGTAGATGGTATAAATTTGAATTTTGATGTTGTAGGGGTTTATTTGGACGAATTCGGTAATTTCGAAGAATCGGAACCTTCCGTGAATTCATCAATTTCTATACTTTACAGAAACGATAGAAATGGATTTTCTTCCCCGAATAATGGATTTTTTATGTATTTTAAGGAGGGAACACTGGGTTTTAGGGATTTCAGGATAGAGGAATCTCTCGAAAATCGAGTTATAGATATAAATGTAGAAAACATAAATGAATTGGATGTTTGGGTTCAAAGCATTGACGAATCCGGTGTCAAGATAAAATCTTGGAAAAAAGTTCCTTCTGTTTTCAGTTCCAATGTCATATATAATTCTATTTCGAGAAACGAAAGAGATTTATTTGAAGTCATAACCAGGGAAAACGATCAAATATCTTTAAGATTCGGGGATAACAAATTCAGCAATTCTCCGAGCGGTCTTTTAAGAGTTTTCTATAGGGTTTCTTCTAATTTGACATATACGATAAACAAAGATGAAATACAGAATATATCTCTTGTTTACAACTATCTGAATAGAAAAAATCAAACAAAGCAATTGGTCTTGAAATTAAGTTTAACGGAAAATGTATCTAATGCAACCAGAAGCGAATCGATAGCAGAAATAAGAAGAAATGCCCCTAGAGTATACTATACTCAAGATAGGATGGTCAATGGAGAAGATTATAATGTCTTTCCCTTGACTAATTTATCTGCGGTAAAAATAAAAGCAGTCAATAGGGTATATTCGGGGCAAAGCAGATATCTTGATATTCATGACCCCACATCTCGTTATCAAGATGTTAATGTTTTTGGTGATGATGGAATTCTTTTTTATAATTTTGATGTCGATTACAATGAAATTCCAGTCAATCAGAATTTATCTTCTGATGAAATAATATCTAGGTTCGTTCAACCCTTGTTGTTCAACAAAGATTTAGAAAATTTTATTGTCAAAAAATTGTTGAATAACACTTATTTTCCTGTACATCCTGCACCACTCAATCCATCCGCAGCACAATATAATCCTTTCCCGAATTCTCCTGTCATAAGATGGAAAGGTTCGACCAATTCTAATTTTTTATCGACAGGATATTTTTATATAGATACGTCTCCGTTATCGGACGATTCTAACCCGTTGGATAAAAACAATCCCTTGATCATAAACAACATACCGCCACAAAACATAACGGATTTGTTGTCACCTGGGACGATGATCAAGTTTCAAAACAATAAATGGGTGACTATTAAAGAAGTAGATGGCAACGGCAATGGAGTTTTTTCTAATGGAAAAGGAAAGGTTCTGTTATCGGAATATATCGAAACAGGACAAAGAGTCGTCAAATTGATACCTCCTTTCAGAAGGAAATTAAATCTTCAAGAAATTAATAACATAAAAAACATTTTAGATTCTTTGCCTCAACAATTTGCTTTGTATTGGAATTGGTTTACACAAACATGGGAAACATATTTCATAACCAATGAAACGCCGTCGTTTGATCATCAAAATTTCATACTTTTGTCTTCTCCGACCGATACATCAATACAACAGAATAGGTTGAATGGTTGGTTATTGTTGTTTAATTTTGATTCTCAAACAGGAAAATTGATAACTATAAGAAGCAGAAGTTTACAATACATATTCGAAAGCGAAAAAGAAGTTAGATTTTATTTCCCGAATTACAATAAAGATTTGTTCGAAAAAATTGGAAATGTAACTGGAGATGAAATCGTATTTTTGACGGTGAATCCGGATTCATCCTTTACTACCAATCCTCCGGTTTTTGATTCCTGGAAGAAGAATAAAATAATAGGAACGCCGTTGAATACGAAATATAATTCCTTTTTAGTATATGAACCTTTTGTTTATAGGGACGGGTATGTGGAACCTAGAAGAATAAAGTTGATTTATAGTGATAAGGATTATGACGGATATCCTGATAATCCCGAATTGTTTGATGAATTAGTAAACGATAATTATTTTGTTTTTTGGGAAAAATATATAGATCAATATGGTTATAGATATTATAGACCGAAAAACGATATTAGAGTAAGATTAAATTTCATTAATTTGAATCCGCCCGGACTAGATCCAATAATGAAAGATGATATAGTTTTCATTTCCTCCACGTCTAAATTTTATAAATCTTTGGTAGACAATGCTACCTTGATAACTCATTTCGAAGAAATAACTGAAATAGATAAGTATGTTTTCAGAAAAGGAAGAGCAAATATCTATTTTCAATGGAAACACACTGCGCCTTTTGGTGAAAGAATAGATCCTGCAATAACAAATGTAATAGATATTTTCGTCCTAGATAAAGAATATGATAGAAACATCAGAGAATGGATAAAATCCGATCTTCCCTTGGAAAAAATGCCTCAAGCACCCTCTTCTTTTGCATTGAAACAAACATTTGAAAATATGGAAAATTATAAAATGATATCTGATCAATTGATTTATCACCCGGTCAAATACAAATTATTGTTCGGAAAAAGAGCAAAAGAAGAACTTAGAGCAAAAATACTTGTCATAAAAATTCCACAAACAACTGTTACTGATGGAGAGATAAAATCGAATATAATTTCATTGATAAATGAATATTTTTCTGTTCAAAATTGGGATTTTGGCCAAAATTTCTATTTTTCCGAATTAGCTGCTTATATTCATTTGAAAATGGCGACGGTTGTTGCTTCTATTGTCATTGTTCCATTGAATGAGGAAAGCGTTTTCGGCAACTTATATCAAATAAAAATGGAAGACGATGAAATGCCTTTGTCGGTAGCTACGGTAGATGATATTGAAATAGTAAAGACATTCAATGATAAGAATTTAAGAATGTTATTTAGAGTAAATTAAAATAAATAATTTCGATGCCTTTATATAATGATAATAATTATTTTCTGACTGCCATAGAAGCAAGGGTTGGAGCCAGAAAAAATCTGATAATATTCAATGAAGTCAGGGCAATAGAAGAGGGAATTCTCAATGCCATAGAATTAGGTCAATTGTCTGTTAATGTTGAAAACACTTATATGACGGATACAACGACAGTATTTCCAGTACAAAATATATCCTCAGTTAATATAACCACGAATGTTTTTAATACGGCAACGCCACACGGTTTATCGAATGGGGATATCGTGAGATTTCAATCTACGGGATTATATCCATCTCCGATAACATTTTCAAGAGTATATTATGTTAGAGTTGTAACTCCGACTTCTTTTTCTTTGACATTGACTTTGCAGGATGCTTTATCTGGTACGAATATTATCGATATTTTGTCTACCGGAACAGGAACATTACAGTTCAGAAAACAATCCCAATCGATGTTATATTTTTTGGTATGGAAAGAAATATATAAAGATAGGGTCTTATTTGATCAAATGGAAGTTGTTATTAATTATTTCAAAAGATTAGGATATGGGATAAACAGAAAAACGAATCAATCAACCAATGTTACGTTTTACTGGGAAATTTTATGGTAAAAATTTTGTTTTCAATAATAAATAAGAAAAAAGAAAGAAAAAATGATGAAAAGAAAAATATTTGAAAACAAAAGAAAAAATTTGAGGATAATTTTAGAAAACGAGCTAGATAAAGCAGAAACCATTTTAGCTGTAAAATACATAAACGAACAATTGACGAAATTATCGCAACAAATTACCGATATAATGGGAAAAGATATAGTATCTGTATCGGACAAGATTTCTCAATTATGGTCTTCTAGTCATGCCGAAAAATTCAATGAAATTGTTTTAAGTGAGTCTGAAAACATACTGAATTGTTTACGTAAAGCTAGAACAAGAATAAATGATTTCATGGAAACATTAGAAAATAAAGTTCGTGATAAAAATGAAAAATCCGGTGACTTCGAAAAATTGGATTTATTCAATAATACGGAGATCGAAGATGATGTTTCAGTAAAAAATTTTGAAGATAAAAGCAGGGGAAAAAACCAAATAAAAAAGGTGGAAACGGATTATTCTTTTGAAGTGAGGAAAAGAAAAAAAGAAGATAATAAAACAAAAGTAGCTGAATCTTATTCAAGAAAAAGAAAAAAAGATACATTATTCAGAAAAATAAAAAAAAAATAAAATAGTAGAAAGTGTTTTAAAAACATTACCGAAAAAAAGAAGATTTTCTTTCGATGTAAATGGTGTAAATATAGAAGTTTTGCCAGAAGATTACAATAAATTCTTAAGCAATGAAAAATTAATGGAATATTGTTATCGTGAATTCAACAAAAACAAAGAATTTAGAAGATTGTCAAGATTTTTGAAAAATTTAGACGATAATGGCGTGATTCTTTCTGGAATATTATTGGAAAAAATTTTTCCAAGTAAAGTAAATTTGATTGAAGTTGCACCTCCTTCCAAGAAAATTGAAAAATTCATAAACGATAGCAAAGAAAGTTTTAGAAAAAGATATGGGAAAGCCTGGAAAAAAATATTATATGCTACTGCTTGGAAAAAATACAATATGATGAAAAATTCTAAAAAATGATAATATCATTCAAGCTAAAATTATTTGTTTCTTTTGGTTTTTCTTTGTTTTTTATGATTTTAACCCCGTTTTTCAATAATTTTATTTCTAATTTTTGAATAAAATTCATTTCTCCTTTTAGGATTTTATCACGAATAGTTTCATAGTCTTCGTCGTTTTTATCAAGCAACAATTTACGAAATTTTTCGTTTTGCTTGATACCTGATATTTCTTTTATAGTTTTTTTATCTTCGTCTAACGAAACATATATGGTGATTTCTGTTTCATTTTTTGAATTTTCCATATTTTTGTTCTAGTAATTTTTTTATTTCTTCTTTATTTATTTTCAAGAAGAATTCTTTTCTTATTTCTGTCAGATTTTTTTGTTCTCTGATGTCCTTTTCCAAATGAACTTGTGTGGGAGCTTGAACCGAAAGACCATTGTCCGTAAATTTGACATCTGTTTCATCTATGAATTTTTCCATGATTTCTTCTTTTGTTTTTAATTCTTGAAAATCTGAAAATCCATTTTTCCAATCTACGATTATACAAGGAACATACCAATTGTTTTTTTGGCAAATATAAAGTCTGCTTCCTCCTAAAAATTCACAAAACAGCCTTTTTTCTTCCTTGAATTTCTTTATGTAAGATGTTTCGACTTCTTCAAATGATCTTACTCTTGGTAAATAAGAATTAACTATTATAGGATTTCGCAATCCATCTTTTCTTATGGATTCTTCCAACTTTTGATAGAATTTTATTTTTTTATTGAAATGATTGACATATAATTCTTCTATTTTTTTCTTTAAGATTTTGTTTTCTTTTTCTTCTTCATCCAATGGAAAAACATGTTCCGGCGAAGCCAAATTGTAGATATCTTTAGAAAATATCAAACCGAATCTTATCTTGTAAAGATGTTCAAATTCATTTTTATTTGATTCCGAGATATATATTTTTTTAGGTCTTTTATAAACAGGAAGAAGAGTTTTTATGTCTATTGTCTTTAGAGATTCGAATTTTTTCTTTTCTTTTTTATTAAAATCATCGTCTATGAAATTTTTTATTATTAATCTTATCTTATTTTTTATGTTTTTTATTATTCTTTGTGATCCTAATTTTCTATTGAAAGTTTGTAAATTTTTTTGATATTGTAATAATTTTTCTTTAGATTTAATTTTTGTATCGAGTTCCTCTTTTGGTGTGAACGACTTCAATGATTCGTTGTTTTTTTGAATCGATACATTTGGACTTTCGTATGTTTTCTTGTACTGATCTAAATTTATATCTTTTTCTTTTATTCTGAATTTTTTAGTGTTATTTTTGATAATTTCTTTTTGTATTTCTTCTTCTTTCTTTTCTTCGGTTATGTTTTCTATTTCAGTTTCTATTTTTTTGAATTTTTTCAAGATTATCTTTTCTTTGAAATCTTTTTTCTCTTCTAAGTTTTTTTCTATCGACTTCACTATATTTTTTATGTCTGTTTTTAATTCTTCGTAATTTTTGTTTTCAATATTTTGAATCAAATTTGAAAGTTTTAAGATATATTCTGGTATGTTTTTATCTTCTTTGACGTTTTCTTTTATGAAGTTATCTTGTTTTCTTTCATAAGAAAATTTATATTTTTTGTTCTTTGGACTGTAAAACATAATAAATTTGTGTTATTGTTCTTCTATTTTGTTTCTATAGTAAAATTTCATTTTTTGATACAATAATACAGAAGCTACCATTGCCAAAATTTTGTTTTTGCTTCTTATCGGAAAGAAAAAAAGATTATCTTCCTTTATGAAAGAAACCCAATAATCAGGTTGTTTTTGATCTTTTTTTAGAAAAATTTTAGCTCTATTGATTGACCAGTATGATATTATTTCAATACATTTTTCAACTATTTTTTGTTCTTCTTCTTTTGTTGCATCTCTTTTACACAAATCTATTTTTAAATCAAAGAGAAAATTTTTTATTTCTTCCAAAAGTTCCTTTATATTGACTTTTAAATTATCCTTATCAGAATCCATAAAAATATTTATTTTTTGCTTTCCCATAAATACAAAATGAATTTTACATGTATTTGTCTTTTGAAGAAATTAAAGAAGTTCATTTAGAAATAACATCCAAATGTAATTTATTGTGCCCATCATGCGCAAGGACGATAACATTTTATGATGAGGGATATTTACAAAAACATTCTGATAAAAAAAACATAGATATAACGATTTCCGATATAAAAAAAATTTTTTCGGTAAAATTTATTGATAACTTAGAATGTGTCATGTTTTGTGGAAATTATAGTGAACCTATTGCAAACAATGATATATTGGAAATATTGGAATACTTCAAGATAAACAAAAATATAAAGATCATTCTTTTTACAAATGGAAGTTTAAGAAACAAGGATTTTTGGAAAAGTTTGTCTCGTTTTTTTTCTGATGAAAGAAGTGGGGTCATTTTTTCCATCGATGGTCTAAGCGATACCAACAAGATTTATAGGATAAATTCTAATTTTGAAAAAATAATGGAAAATGCAAAGACTTTCATAGAAAACGGCGGCTACGCTGTTTGGGATTTTTTGGTTTTTGAACACAATAAACATCAGATAGAAGAAGCCGAGAAATTGGCAAAGAAAATAGGATTCAAGCAAATAAGATTCAAACAATCTCATAGATTGATTTCAAAAAATTTGCAGAAAAGTAATATATTTAAGTATAAGGAAAATATAGAAAAAATAAAAACAGTCAAAATTGTCGATGATTATGAAGAAAAAATGAAAAAAATTGAAAAGATATATGGATCTTATGAAAATTACAAAAAAAATTGTCCCGTGAATTGTAAAACAAGAAACAGAAAATCTATATATATAGATTTTTTGCAAAGAGTGTGGCCGTGTTGTTGGTTTGCTGCCAATTTCATGCACCACGATAATGTGGAAACAGAAGAACTGGAAAAATTATACTGTTATTATGATAATGATTATGATTTCAATTCTCTGAAGAAAAAATCATTAGAAGAAATATTGAATCATGATTTTTTCGTGAATTATCTCGAAAAATCCTGGATGGACAAAAATTTTAGACATTCTGTTTGCGGTAAAGTTTGTGGAAATATAGTAGAATTTTCTTCCAACGATAAAACCAATAGAAAGGTTAAAGTTTTATGATTGTTGTCGAAAAATAAATAATGTAAATGATATTTTTTGAGATTTTTGACAAGAACATAGAAAACATAGTCGGTATACAGAAGATATCCGAAGACGAATATGATTGTAATGGTGATTCTTTTTATGAGGTTTTCGGATGGATAAAAGAAACTTTAACTGAAGCAGAATATAAAGGAAAAAAAGTAAAATTGAACAAGCCTTTTAGAACTCCACAAGGGCCAAAAAAATTTGCAGTATATGTCAAAAATAAAGACGGAAAAGTAATAAAAGTGAATTTTGGTTATCCGGGGATGAAAATCAAGAAATATGACCCGAAAGCCAAAAAAAGTTTTGCAGCTAGACACAAATGTCATTTGGCCAAAGATAAGACAACGCCTAGATATTGGTCTTGTCGGGCACCATTGTCAAAAGGTTCGGGATATTGGTAATGGGAAATTTATTCAAATTTAAACCAAAATTCAATGTTGATTACCTCAAGAATATTGTTCTTGATTATACGAAAAATTTTGAATGGTTAAAATGGAAAGATGAAGATTGGTATCAATATATTCAAATTATGGAAAACAAGGATTATGTTTTGAATTCTGATTTGAATAAGGAAATAGATTACTATTTGAATTTTTTCGGAGTAACCCCCACAAAATGTAGAATTTCCAGAACTTTAAACAAAAAAGGTGAAATATGGCCAAGCAAAAGAGGGTGGCATAGGGATCCTCCGATATCAAAAGAAATAAGATTGTTGATTCCCATATCTGGTTGCGAAAATACTGGAATAGAATTTGCTAACTCTCCTCCAGAAAAAATAGAATATGGATATGTGTATTTTTTTAACACACAAATTTATCATAGAATATGGTGCGATTCTTGTGATGTAGAAAGAATATGTCTGCTTATATGCTTTGAAAACAATTTCAAGGGAAATATCAATTTTTATAAGAAATATTTCAATAAGTTATAATTTCGATAACTTTTACACCGAATCTGGTCTTTTTCCGTAAACGGTCTTTGCTATTTGTTTTTTCAGGTGTGTATCTTTTATTTTTGCTATTTTTTGATTTTTTAAAATATTCAAATCTTTAAGAGATATGATTTTTTTAGTAGAATAAGGTTTATTTCTGGAACCTAATTTATCTCTCTCTATGCTGTAAAAATTTTCGTTTTTGAAATCAAATTTTCTTTCTACTTCTTTTTCTTGTTTACTGATTGTATTCATCTGATCGAATTCATTATCTTCTTTGATCATTTTTTTTCAATTTGTAATCCAAAATATTTTTTAATGGATTATCTCCCGGCTTGGATATTTTGAATTCCGGAGTTAAACCACCAGAAAAAGTAAAAGCATCTATTATTTGTTTCTTTACTTTTTTTCTTATCGGGGTTGTTCCGTAATCATAATCATTCTCGTCGCCTCTTGTCTCATCGACCGTTTTTTTAATTCCAGATAACTTCAATATCTCTTTTATTTGTTTGTTGTGTTTTTTGCTTTTATTTTTTTCTTCTTTATTCTTTTTAATGATTTTTCCTTTTGTGATATCAAAGTTGAAATCCATTATTTCATTGTCTACGAGAAACTTTTTAAAATTTATGTCTTTCATGTTACTTTTTTCCTATAGTTTTCTTCAGCGTTACTATTTTGTTGTCTTTATCGAGAAATTCTTTTTTCATTTCCGGAAAATCATCATAGACATTTACCACTGGTCTTTTCAATAAATCTTCGTTTTTGGAGAATTTTTCTTTCGAAAATCTATGATAAGATTTCGGTGCATCTTTTATTGATTTATTGAAATCGTTATCATCAAAATTTTTATTTATTTCGAAAGCAATTTCACTTGATAAAGCATATAAACCGTTTATTCTTTGTTTTTTAAGTTCTCTCATGTAGAGTTTAAGATTTTCCACCTGTTCGTTGGAGAAATAATCTTTGCCGTTTTGTATTTTTTCAGATTCGGGATATTCTTCATTCGATGATAATTTTGGTAAAATATGATATTTGTTTTTTTCTGCTTCTTGTTCTATTTCTTCTTTTGAATTTATTATATCTGATTCCACATTCATTGGTTCCAATTTGCTTCTCACGACCACATATTTTTCTGGTATGCAAAGCCAATTTTTTATTTCTTGCTCAAGAATATAACTAGATAAAGGTAAATGCGTCTTGAATGTCATTATGAATATTTCAGTGTTTTCTACATCGGGAAAGTCAAGCGGATTTTTTTGAATTATCGTTCTTTCAGGTTCGGTCAATTCGATTGGATCATACTTTTGAAGATATATTGCCAAAGTTTTGATCATTTCTTCGCTGGGTTCAAAGCAAAATTTGATTTTATATTCATATATTTTCAAAGATTCTATGAGATATGATATAAACTTTTTCATCGTTATTATTTATCTATTTTATCAAAAACATAAAAGACGATAAATCATAAATATTCAAGTAAAATGATAAATTGGTCAAACAGTGATAAGAAAATCTTAGATTTAATAAAAAAAGAATGTTCTCAAATATTGGATTTATATAAAAATCATAAGAAATATCTTTATAGAGGAGTAAAAAATTTCAACCTTATAACTGGAAAAATCTATCCGAAAGAAGATAGAAAACCATTGGACATAGATAAATCTTTTCATGATTTTTTGGTAATGATTTTCGACAGATTGAATTTAGGAGTAAACAGAAACAATTGTTTATTTTGTACAACAGACATGTGGTTTGCTTCTTCTTTTGGTAATGTTTTTGTCGTTTTTCCGAAAAATGATTTTAAATATGTGTGGTCTGAAAAGATATTCGATCTTTATACAGACATAGACGGTATTTGCAATAATATAACAAGAAATAACGATAATATCATATATTTGAAAGATAACATGGAAAGAATTAGAATTTTTGAAATAAAAAAAATATATTTGGATATATTTTACGAAGAAATATTGAAAATACTACATGAAGAATACAAAGATATTTCTGTCATTGACAAAGATCGACGTACAAACAAAATCCACGATATCATAATTAACAATAAAAACATATTTAATTTTTCCAATAGTTCATTCAAAAATCTTTTGAATTTATATTGCTTGCCTTATCATAAAAGCGAATTCTTACATGATATATTCTTTAAAGAATTCAAAAAGTTATATAAAAACACTGAAATCGAAAAATGTTTATATTCTGGTCATGAAATTATGTTGAGAGCAGAATATTTTTATTTGGTAAAATTCAAGAATTTCTTGGATGTGAAAAATTTTTTATTTAATTAGTTCATATATATCTTTTATGTAGTTTTTATCGATTTTTTCTATTACAAATCCTTTTTCATAGTGGATCATTTTCAAAAGTATGTTCGCGTTATCGCTATTTGCGATGAATAAAAACATTTTATTTCCATATATAGAAATGAACTTTTTTTCGTTTTTTTGTAGATTGTCTATGAAAATTCTTTTTATTTGTTTTATCTTGTCTTTATTGTTGAATTCTTCTTCTGAAAAAATCAAATAAACGGTTTTACTTTTAATGTTTTCAATATTCAACATTTCCAACAAGATTTTCAATAAGATAAACCAGTAATGTTGATGATAATTTTTTGATTTATCGAAAGTGTTCAAAGAATATTCATGAATGGAATTTACGTACAAGAAGTTTCCATAACTTATTGTTTTATATTTTTCATTTAAATCATCGATTATATCAAAATATTTGATTATTTTTTCTTCTTGAAAAGATATCGGTTTACCATTTTTTGTCTTTATTGAAATTACTTCCATATCTTTAATAGTATCGAACAGTTTACCTCGAATATATTTTTCTTTATCAAATATTTCTTTCATCATTAATAAAGTTTTAAAAAAACAAGAAATATTTCGAATATATCCGTTTTTTAATATATTTTCTTGATAATTTTCTACTGAAGAAGATATTTTTAATATCCTATCTTTATATATTGTTCCGTAAAATGAGAATTTTTTCTGGTAATTATTTAATTCTTTAAAATCTACTTTTTCTTGTTTTAAGATATAGTCGTTTTCCAAAGAGGTCAACAATGACAAATCACCCGATTTTAAGATTTTTTGTATCAAAATCAACCCATTATCAAAACTATAATATATTACGGAATTATTCGGAATGAAAATATAATTTTCTTTTTTATTTTGAAAGATCTTGAAGGTTGTTTTTTGATCGAGGATTTTTAGAAACATTTTTTTCGATTATATAAAATGTTTTTAAAAAGTCAATGTAAAATTTATTGTCATGTTCTTTTATAGAAATTTTCTTCAATTTATAAAATTTAGACAGTAGTTCGATATCATAATGTTTCATATCGTTGTAATTTTTACAAAATATAATAAACTTGTTTTCATCGATATATACTTTTTTTAAATTTGTGTTTTTAGAAAAAATGTCGTTTTTAGCAAAGTTTTTGAATTCGATTTCATCGAATTGGTCTTTATTTCGAATCATGATATATTTTTTATAATTGAAAATTTTTTCATTCAATTTCTTGTAGATGAAAGAAAGATAAAATAACTTGTTTTCATCTTCTATATCCTTTTCGTGCCCGATTTCTTCGAAAGAAAAATCAAATATTTTTTTATTTGACAATATTTCTTCTTTTATTTTTTCATATTTAAGTAGATTTTTGTTGAAATTATGGAGAAAAACCTTGAAAGGTATTTTTTCTACATTTATTTTTTGTTTGTCTTTATAAAGAATACATATATTTGTTTTGGTATAAAGATCTTTTTTAATGGAAAAATTTCTATTATAGAATATTTTCAATAAAAAAAACATAAAATTGACATAGTTAAGATTTATTTTATGAAATTTTATTCCTTTACCTGTATTTTCATAAAATTTATAGATAAGTTCTTCTAGTTTTTTTGTATAAGTCGTATCATAGATATCATAAAAATCATCTTTTTTGCAAACGTGAAAAATTTTGAAGTTTTCTCTTTTCGATATGATGTATTTTAATAGATTTTCATGTTTAAATAGATCATCGTGTTTATAATTGATCGGATTTACAGTAATATTTTGTCTTAATGTAGTTTTTTCCGAAAACAGGAATATGTTTTCGTTTATTTCGACGAAACGAAATATCATAGACCGAGTTCTTTCAGTTTTTTTATCGTAGCATCGTAGTTTATGTGATGAATGCCTATTCCTCCTTGTTCTATCCAATCTACGATATTTTTTTCATTGTCATCTATTAGTATGGAATTTTTCGATGAATATTTTTTTTTGTCTTTTGCATATAAAAGTATTACATTTACATTATCTCCTAAATTTTTTCTACACCATTCTTTTTTTTGTGGTATGGCCCAATCCCCAACCGGTATTCCCGATAAAATAATGGGGTTATATTTTTTTATGTAATTCCATAAAAGTTTTCCATCTTTCAACCATTTTAAATTAGTGAAAAAATCTTTTTCGTTTTTTAATGTGTTCCAAAAAACTTTTTTAGGTAAATATTCATATTCTTTGTTTTTAAAGACTTTTTTTACTCCTGACAAGAAGTCTACTAATACTCCATCCAGATCTACATAGATTTCATATTTCATTTTTTCATTATATCATATATCTGTTAAGTTCAAGAGTTTTTTTAAAATTTTTCTTTACACGAAAAAATAATATATTAAATAAATATATAAGTAGACAAAAACTTATTGTCAAAATGCGTGAAGAAAATATCAATATACTATTTCAAACAAATAGGAATATCAAAAAATTGACATTAAGGGAACTTTTGGATTTGATTTATTTGTATTGTTTGGTATTTTTAGTTTTCCACAAAGCAGAAAAAAGCGGAAGAATACATTCTGCGTTGAGAAAATATTATGCTTATACAGTGGATGGTATTTTAAATAAGAGACCAAAAAACGATCTTTCTCTTTTGGTTACTGTATTTTTTGATGTAGATCAATTTTTGAAACTAAAAAATTACAACGAAAACATAAAAATCGCTTCTCTAGTAAGAAAGTTTATTCCGGACTTGATTGCTTATTTAAAGGGATTATACAACAGAAACTTATCGGATGAGCAAATCAATTCGATTTTGATGCGTCTAGAATCTAAGTTGCTTATAGATCAAGATTATAAGGATTTAAGAAGAGTTATGTTTTACTGGGATACGGAATGCACCATTCATGCAAAAAGAGTCATTTGTACTAGACTTATGCAAGCTGTTCAACATAAGGGCGAATCTTCGGGAAGAATGGATGTTTATTATTTATACAGAGATTGGCACAAAGGTAAAAACTATAGTATGAAAACAACATATAATGCTGAATTTAATAAACCAGATGATAGTAGTTTTGGTAAAGTGAGCACACTTGGTGTCATATCCGGAATCTTATCTGCTATTGCTGGCTTTGCTGTTGGATATAAATCCGGAAAAAATTAAAAAGCATTTTTAAAATTTGATATTTTCGTTAAAATGGTATTATAATAATTATTATGACAGAGAATAATATTTTGTCTAAATCCGATAAAAAATATAAAGTAAAAAATATCAAAAAAATGACTAACGAAGAACTAAAGGAGTTCTTGGATTGGTTTTTGAATCTTAATAAATTTTCAGAAAAAGCATATCTTTCTTGTCCAGAAAAATTGAAAAAATATTTCGAAGAATGCGAAAAATGAAAAAAAGAATAATTCCTTTTTGGCTTATGCCTGGATCTTGGGGTTTGCGCGGGAAAACAAGAGAAATAGCAAAGATCGAGTATTATTATGATGGTGAAGAAAAAGAAAGAAAAATATTAGATATATTGTATGAAAATGACGAAGAAAGAAAGAATTTGGAAAACCTTAAGTTGGATTTGAAATATGGAAAAATTTCAGAATATGATTATCAAAAAAGACTTTCTATAATAAAAAATAAGAATGATGAAGATTTATTGAAACTAGAAATTCTTGAACTCAATTTCAAATACAAAAAAATATCAAAATATGATTATGAAAAGGAAAAAGCAGAAATATTGAAGAAACCTTGGGTCGGTGTTAGTCCTGAATCTGGTTTTGATGAAACTAAAGGCAAAAATGGATTTTTATTGTCTCTAGATTATAATTCTTACTTCATAGAAATGTTGAGGGAAAGTGGATATACGGGAAAAAATGACAACGAAATTATTGACAATTGGTTTAAGGATGTTATGCTGTCCGTATTTTTGGAAGAAAGACCAGAAGAATTTGATGAAATAAATTTCAGAAGAAATCCCCCAAAATCAAATAAAAGAGAAATCGAGACAAAAATGGGAGAAAGAGAAATTTATTCATGAAGGAGAATAAGAAAAAATGAGAATAGAATATGAAAGAAAAATAGATTTTTCCGATGTCTTGATAAAACCGAAAAGATCGACATTATCGTCAAGAAAAGAAGTAGATATTTATAGAGAATTTGTTTTTCCTCATTCGAATATAAAATATTTTGGCGTTCCTATATTAGCCTCGAACATGGATACCATAGGAACAATAGAAATGGCGAATTCTTTGGAAAAAGAAGGTTGTGGTGTTGTTCTTCATAAGTTCCATGATAACGATGTGTTGTATGATTTTCTAAAATCTAAATACGATCAAGGAATATTTTATCATTGGGTTTGCACCGGTATAACCAATGATAATTTTGAAAAAATTAAGGAATTAAATTCGAGAATAAATTTAAAATATGTTTGTTTGGATGTTGCAAATGGATATCAAGAAACATTTGTAAAGGCTGTACAAAAATTTAGGGATTTATTGAAGGATTCAGTTATCATGGCCGGAAATGTGGTAACCGGAGATATGACGGAAGCCTTGATTCTTGCTGGTGCGGATGTTGTTAAGGTAGGAATAGGTTCGGGAAAATGTTGCACTACCAGAAAGATGACGGGGGTTGGATATCCTCAATTGTCAGCCGTTATTGAATGTTCCGATGCAGCACATGGTTTGAGGGGCTTAATTTGTTCTGATGGTGGAATAAGAGAACCTTCTGATCTTGTAAAAGCATTTTGTGCTGGTGCTGATTTTTGTATGATAGGAAGTTCTTTCGGCGGTCATGATGAATGTGGAGGTCAAATAATCGAAAGAGATGGAAAGAAATATATGCAAATTTATGGCATGAGTTCTGAGATTGCGCAAATAAAATATTATGGAGAAAAACCAAAATATAGAGCGTCGGAAGGTATATGTTTGGAAGTAGAGTACAAAGGAAAAGTTTTAGATACTTTGCGGGAATATTTAGGGGGTTTAAGATCTGCCATGACATATATTGGAGCAAGAAAATTAAAAGAAATGTCAAAAAGAGCAACATTTATTGTAATAACATAAATGAAAAAAATAAATAAATAGTAAGGAGTAAAAAAATGGCAACTACACCAAATTTCGCAAGCTCGCCCAGAGCATCTTTTGCAGTCATAAATACGGCTAACACAAACAGGGATGGGACCGGAACAATAGTAACCGTTTTCAATGCCGGTCCACAAGGCTCTAGAATAGAAACCATAGAAGTCATCGCTATTGGCGCGACAACTAACAACGTCGTTAGAATATTTCTAAATGACGGGACGAATACAAGATTATATGATGAAATACTTATTTCTGCTTCAACACCTTCAACGACAGAAAAAGTCCAAAGACATTCTCTCGTCTTTACGTATAATTTCGTTTTACCACCTGGATGGAGCATAAGAGCTTCTACCAACAATGCAGAATCTTATGTTGTTCTAGTTACTGGCGGAGATTTCTAATGAATTCTGGATTATTCGGACATCCTTCCAATTTAAGCGCACAAGATAAGTTTAGTATTGTTAGGTCTCCAATAATTTGTCTATTGAGAAGGCAGAACATATTTCCTAATAATCATTATTCTATAGTTTATAATGTTCAAACTACTCTTGTTCTGCCTTCTATAACTAGACCCGGTGATATAATTTGGATAAGCAATAATTCCAATATTTTTACTCATGTCGTTGCCAGAAACGGAAAAAGAATAAATCAAGCCAATGAAGACTTAATTTTGGATGTCCCAGATAGAATAGTTTGTTTAAGATATGTAAATGATTCCATAGGCTGGTTGGTCACTTAAAATAATAGATAAAAAAAATTTTGTTTTTTTTATTTTTTTAATATAAAATTAACAAAATGGATTTAGAAAAAAAAGCAAAAATAGATTCCATATCAAAGAGTTTTTGTGCTGCAAAATGGACACAAGTGACCATACATCTTGGAAATGGTTATAATCATTCTTGTCACCATCCGGGATTACATAAAATAAGCATTGAAGAAATAAAGAATAATCCATCTGCTCTTCATAATACTAGATACAAGTTAGAGAGAAGAAGAGAAATGATGGAGGGTATAAGACCAAAAGAATGTGATTATTGTTGGAGAGTAGAAGATTCAAATGAAAAAAATGTTTCTGATAGATATCTTAAATCTTTTGAATCTTGGAGTTTCCCCTATATTGATGATATAATCGCCGATCCTTTAAACGAAAAATTCAATCCAAAATATGTAGAAGTTTCCTTTAGTAATCAATGTAATTTCAAATGTTCTTACTGTGCTCCTTATGTTTCATCGAAGTGGCAAGAAGAAATAAAAAAATATGGTCCTTACCCCACATCAAAAAAATTCAATTCCATAAATCATTTGACAGAAGAAATAATTCCCAATAATTCATATAATCCGTATATTGATGTTTGGTGGAAATGGTTTCCTGATCTTGTTAAAAATCTTTTATATCTGAGGGTCACTGGTGGCGAACCTTTTTTGAATAAGAACACAATCATTCTTTTGGAGAAAATAATAGAAAATCCGCAAAAAGAATTGACTTTGAGTTTAAATTCTAATTTTTGTGTTCCTGAAAAAAACATAAATCGTATTTTGGAGTTGTTGAAATACATAAATGATAATAAATTGGTAAAAAACATAGAATTATATACTTCTTGTGAGGCGTACGGAGAAAAGGCGGAATATATAAGGTGGGGATTGAATTATGAAACATGGAAAAATACGGTAAGATTTTTCAATGAAAATTTGAGAAACATAAAAATTATAATAATGTCGACATTTAATTTATTATCCATATCCAGTTATGTGGATTTCCTCAGAGATGTATTGATCTTAAAAAAGAGTTTTAAGGAAGAATCACATCTTTTGATAGACACACCTTATTTGAGATATCCAACACATCAGACAGCTTGGTTATATGATAGGGATTTAGCGGAAAAATATATAGACGATATTGATGATTATTTTTCCGAAAATTTAGCTGATTTCAGTGAAAAAAAATTTTTTGCTTATGAATATACGAAATTTAAACGTGTTGTGAATTTAATAAAATCAGAATGGAACAGAGAAAACTATGATCAGATGTATTTAGAAGACAAAAAAGACTTCATCAGATTCGTGGATGAACATGATCGAAGAAGAGGATCGAATTTTTTGAAGACTTTTCCGGAAATGGAAACTTTTTATAATAGATACAAAGAAAAATTGTAATTTTTTATCAAATATGCTTTACCATACGATGTAATTTGACATTTTTTTATTATTACAATATCATAATACTATGACTTCTTATAAACTTACAGAAAATTTCTTGTTATATGACCAAAAAGATCTAAAAAACATGGCAGTATTTAGGAAAAATAACTTACATTTTTTGTTCAAAGATATTTTTTTCGATATTTTAGACGATCAACAATCAGAAAAGTTCATAGTATTGAATGATAAAAGATTGAATATAGAAGATTTCGACGATCCTAGTTATTTTAATATCGTTGGTTTTTTGAAGGACAGAAATTTTGAAAATGTAGTTTCTTTTACTAGCTGTATAAGAAAAATAGATAATATTCTGATGAAATCAAAAAATAAACCTCTTTTTCATTTGAATTTTGGCAGATTTTTCAATCCTTGGGAAAATCAAGATTATTATAATAACACTTTATCTTTCAATTTGAGAGAATTCAATATTTTATATGATAAAAATGATATATTTCTCGTTATTTCGAATTATTTGGAAAAATGCAAAGAAAACAAAAATTTTGTATTTTATGTCGATTTATCGATATTCGAGAATATAATTCCATATTATATTTTTAATGATAGCTTCGATGATGATAAGAAATATAAATATTCGGATATTTACAGAAAATTGAATTTAGAAAAATTCATAAACGTTTTACATTGCTTTAAAGTTTTAAGAAAGAACAACGAATTTTATTATATTAAGCCGAATTTACAAGGTGTCATTTTGGATTCTTCAAATGTGATGGATTATGATAAAAAAACTGTTGAAAATATATTTTTCGAGATTAAAGTATTGTTGGATGAAAGGATTTGAAAAATGATGGATTTTTTAGAGAAGAAAATTTCTGCTTATGTTTACTTATTTTATGATGATTCGGATAATTTCGATAAAAAAACAAAAAATTTAGATTATTATCGAATTTTATCGAAAAAATTAACTCCTGCTGTTTTGGATTTTATTTCTTACTTGGAAAACAATAATGATCCCACGGAGGAAGAAATACAGTTCAATTCCTATGAAATTGCAAAAAAATATTTGAACAAAGATGAAATAAGAATGTTTTTCAGTGTACTTTACATACTTTCTCTAAAGCAAAAAGAAGGTCCAAGATTTGCTTCTATGGTAAAGTTTATGGGGGTTGATAGGTTTTTATCTTCCTTAAAAGAAAATTTATATAGTAATTGATCAGAGGATTAAAATCTTTTTTGTATATTTTTTCTTTTTTGATTCTTGATTTTTACGTTTTTTACATTTTTTATCGGATAAATTGATTTCCAAGTATCTTCTGGGTTGAAAGCACTTATTGAACTTGCTACTGAACCCGAGGTAGTAGATTCTTTTATTTCGTCTATATGTACTGTTTTTTTATTTGGTTTTCCTAGTTTATTATAATACCAAGTTACAGGATCGAGACTAAAATATTCTTCAAAAAATCTCACAATATCTATTTTTTTTATATTGAATAAGGAACTAACATCTTCTAAAGCTCTTTCCAGCTCTTCGTTGATATTTTCATTCGAATCTTTTTCTGATACCAACGATAAAAATTTTTTTACAAATTCATTTACAATAAAATACTTTAGCATAAAAATATTTATTTTACTTGTTAAAAATTAATAAGTTTTAATATATTTGTCTATATTTTCAACTTTTGGTTTTCTTCCTCTTTTTCTTTTTTGTGTCATCGGTGTGCCATCTATATTCAATCCATAAACCTTGGCTATTTTTTCTAATTCCATTCCATCTATTTTTTTGATATCAGTTGAATTTATATAGTATTGTTTATTATCTTTTACACATAATCCTAGTATCTTTATTTCATCGTTTTCTGTTTTTATGCATCTTATTACAAACAAATCTTTATTGAAATGACTGACAAGATTATTGGTCGAATAATCTTTTACTGTACATGTTATTATGGTATTTCTTTTGATAACTTTTTTTTCTATAAGAATTTCTATCAAGTTTTTGTTCATTTACGAATAATTATAGCATCTTGTTAGTATTTTTCAAGTATAAAATTTATAAAATAACTATTTGATCGTTCTTAATATCTAAAATGATATTTTCTTTTTTGTTATTTCCTAAAATCAAATATTTACTCAAAGGAATCTTTATTTTTCTATCGATTATTCTATTTATATTTCTTGCACCGTATTTTTCTTCAAAACTTTGTTCCGCAATATTTTTCATTAGGTTATCCGTAATTGATATTTTTATGTTTTTTTCTGCCAAAAGTTCATTAATTTCTTTTATTCTTTTTTCTATGATCTTTTCTACTATATTTTTATTGATTTTATTGAATAAAAGTATATCATCCAATCTGTTTCTGAACTCTGGTGAAAAATAATCCATTAAGATATTTTCCAGTTTTTCTTCTTTTTGGTCATGAAAGAATCCAACATTTTGTTTTTCATATCTGTCTGAACCAGCATTCGATGTCATAACAAGAACAATGTTCGAAAAATTTACTTTTTTTCCCTTTGATGAGGTTAGTACACCATCATCCATGATTTGCAAAAGAATATTCAAAATATCTGGATGTGCTTTTTCTATTTCGTCTAAAAGTAGTACAGCACACGGATTTTTTTCTATTTCAAATATCAATTTTCCTTCAGATTCATGACCTATATAACCAGGAGGAGAACCTATCAACTTTGATACCGAATGTTGTTCCATATATTCACTCATATCGAATTTTATCAAAGGACAATTCAAAATTTTTGCTATATTTCTAGCTGTTTCTGTTTTACCTACTCCAGTAGGACCCAAAAATAATAAAGAACAATAAGTTTTGTTTTTCTCTCTTAATCCAGCTTTTGATACCAATAAATTTTCATATATTCTTTCTAATATTTCGTCTTGACCGAAGATATTTTCTTTTAATTTTTCTAGACATTGATCAAAATGAATATCTTGATTTCTTATGGAACTGGAAGGAATTCTTAAAATCTTCGCCAATTCATCTATGATGTGATCTTCTGTGATTATGATTTTGTTTTTGCTTGTATGAAAAGTAGATATGCTTGAACAGGTTTGATCCAACAAATCAAAAGCTTTATCTGGAAATAATTTATTGTGCATGAATTTTTTACTGTAATATACTATTTTGGATATTATTTCTTTTGTCAAAACAACATTATGATGTTTTTCATATAAATGTTTTAATTTCAATAATATTTCTTCTGTTTCTTTTTCCGATGGCTCAAGAATGTCTATTTTTTGAAATCTTCTCAGAAAGGCTTTATCTTTTTCCATATAACGATGAAACTCTTCATCTGTCGTAGCACCAATGTTTTTTATCTTTCCATTCAATAGATATGGTTTTATCATATTTGATATGTCCTGGGAATTTGGACCAGAAGATGAATAGCCTATTAAGTTATGTATTTCATCAACAAAAAGTATTATATTTTCATTCTTTTCGAGTTCTTGAAATATGTTTTTTATTCTTTCTTCGAGTTCTCCCCTATATTTGGAACCAGAGATGAGAGAAATCAAATCTAGGCTTGCTATTATTTTATTTCTCAATTTTTGTGAGCATTTTTTATTTACTATTTTATAAGCTAACCCTTCCACAAGTGCCGTTTTCCCTACTCCCGGCGGTCCGACCAAAATTACGTTTGATTTTTTTCTTTTATTCAAGATTATCTCCATTTGCTTTATTTCTTCTTCTCTACCTATTATCGGATCTATTTTTTTGGCTTTGACCAGATCGTTCAAATTTGTGCAATATTTCCATATTTTAGATTGATTTGTCTGATCTTTTTTTGTTCTTTTATTTTCTATTTCTTCTATGAATTTAAGAGCAGATTCATAAGTTAAATTTTCTAAGCTTATTTTTTCATTTTCGGCTTTGTTTTTATCTATATGATTCAAAATATGTTCTTTACTTAAGCCATATTTTTTCAGCAAACGTGAAGAAAAAGTTTCTTCCATTTGAAGTATGGAATTTAATATTTCCAACAAGACATAATCTTTTGTGAAATTTATATTAGAAAAAAAATGAATGAGAGTAATCATTCTTTGAAAATGAAATTTGAAATTATTGGAAAAAATGATTATTTTTGCTTTGTTTTCTTCGTTTTGTTTTATATGTTTGAAATACTCTTCCAGTTCTTTTTTTAGTTCTTCGGTATTTGCATTTACCTCTTTTTTAAAGAAAGAATCTATTTCATTGAATTTAAGAATCGTATACAAAAGGTGTTCCGAACTTATGGAATAATTTTCGAAATGAGTGGCAACCATAAGAGAATTCTTGACTAATTTATCCAAGAATTCAAAACAATCTAAGTTTTCGAATTCTTTCAAGCTTAGATTATTTGTTATCGTCATTTTTTTCCTCTTTATTTTGAATTAAATCCAAAATTTTGTTTCGTTCCACAATCAACAGGCCATCGTTTTTGAAATCTTTGTTTTGTTTCGAAATAGCTTCATTTTTTTCTTTATATAATTCCAGCTTTGCAATCGATAACTTTTGTTCTATGAATTTTTGTTTATTGTCTAAAATAGTTTTCAATAATTCTACAGCTGGTTCAAGTATTTGTCCACTTATTTTAGGTTCAGAAGAAAAAGCTAGAAACATTATTTTTTTATAATCTTCTATTGCTTCTTCTAATATCTTATCTATTTCATATTTGTTTTTCAAAATATCATCTCTTAATTTTTTTAAGTTATCTATTTTTTCCGTTATATCATTAGATATTTCATATTCCAGATCGAGATTTTTGTTGTTTTCTTTTTGTTTTTCTAATGATTCCAGTAAATCAGGTAAATTCAGTTCTTCGTCTAATTTTTTTGTCATTATCTATATAAAATATTTATATTTTATTTTATTACTAAAATAAATAAATTTTGTCAATCACTTAAAAAAATATAAAAAATGAAGGATCAAGATATTTCAGAATATATAAAAATTCTTTCCAATAAATATCCGTTTTTGACTTTTTTTAATTATGCAGAGAATGATTATATCGGAATAATTCAAGGATATGAAGAAAAATTCTTATCTTTTTATGTTTATAATTACATAAACGACGACAAATTAAAAAAATTGTTTTTGAAATTCGGCGAAATATGGTGGTGGGAATCTTCAAGAAATTATCCGATAAATTTGTTTTTGAAGGGAAAATTCGACATTTTCAATCAATATTTGAAGATTTTTAATAAAAAAGGTGTAAATTTCATTTGTGGTCCCACCTTTTTAGATATTAAGATTTTCGGAAAACCATCAAAAAGAAAACAAATCATATTTTTGAAAAGATAGAACAATTCAATATTTAAGATAATATACGCTTTTCCCTTCTATGGGTTTGTCTATTTTTATTAGTTTATAATTCAGTTCATGGAAAAACTTATTCAAAAATGCTTCATCAAAATAGTATAAATGTTCTATTTTTCTCCAATGGTGTTTAGCTTTCTTGTGAAAAAAATCTGGAACATCGATAATAATATATGATTCTGGTTCTAATATCTTTTTTAGATTGTTCATGAAAATAAATGGATATGATAAATGTTCAAAAACATCATATAATATGATTGTTTTGAATTTTTTTAAATTCAAATCTTTTTTCATTTCAGAAACAAATTTTTTTAATTCTTTCAAGTTTTCAAGATTGCAAAAATAAAAAGGACTTTTTCCTGTATAAATTTTTCTTATATCTATACCTACTGCAAATATATCTATTGAATTTAAAAAGTCGATATTGGCTCCATTCGCGCAGCCGATGTCCAACACAGGATATGGTGGTTCTTCTCCTAGTATTCGTTTATGTCTTTTCCATCTTATTTGAGCTATCATATGATCATGTTCATATCTATCGAAATAAGGAATATCTCCTCTTTTTTTTATGAAATTATCATAATTTTGATACCAATTTATATAATCGTCATAAGTCATGTTCACGCATTGTTTTATTACACCGCAATTTAAACATTTTTTGACAAATATATCATTTATTTGAATGGTCTTGGAAAAAATATTCTTAAAACAAAAACCACATATTTCGTCTAAATTTACTTGTCGATAGTCATCAAGATTGAAATTGTCGGTTATTTTTTTATCAAAAATGTCTTTTTTCGCCATTTTTATTATGATTCTTCCTTAAATTCAAAAACATCTATTTCTGCTTCTGTAAACATCGTTTTCGAATAATTTTCGAATTCTTTTCTTCTGAAGTCTTCTATGAGCGTTTCTTTGGGAATTCTGAAATAAATTTTTTTTATTCCTGATTGAATTATCGCTTTGGAACATTCTATGCACGGAAAAAGTCCATGAATGAAAATGGAACAATTGTTTAATGAACTTCCTATTCTTGCTGCGTTGTAAATGGCATTTCTTTCAGCGTGTTCTGTCCATTTTAATTTTTCTTCTCTAGTATGATATCTTTCTTCGAATTCAATCACTTTTCTTGGAAATCCATTATAACCCGTAGATCTTATTTCGTTGTCTGGGCCAACAACAACACAACCTATTTTTTTAGACGGATCTTTGCTTTTTGTTGCTACTGTTTCCGCCAAAGAAAAGAAATAATTTATCCAATCCTTTTTCATTTTTCAAAATAAATGAAATATTTTGTTGATGTTTTTATTAAGAAATATTTTGTTGATGTTTTTATTAAAGAAATCAAAAAAGATATAGAAGTTATATAACATGTAATTTTTTTCAGTCTCTCCTAAAAACATGGTTTTTCTCCTTTTGTGAAAAATTTTTCATTTATTTTTAAACATTCACAAAAATGATTATATAAAAAACAAGTAAGAACTTCAATATAATTTTCAATTCTTTTCTTAATTTCACTTCGTTATTTTTAGCAATCATTTCACTAAAAACATGATGAAAATTTTTATTTTCCATATCTAATACTTATCATTAATTTTATAAAAATCAAGTTTTTACAAAAATTCGAGTTTATACCAGATACCGCCCCATAAAGAATCTGGATATAAGAAAGGAAAAATATTTTCTATATTTAAGAAATGGATTCCACTTGAATTTGTTCTTATCAAAATTTCATCCCAAGCTTGATCTAAATTTCCTGGTCTACAATATATAGAATTATCTAGTTTTGGATCTGGCATATATTGTGGTCCACAAATACGTATTTTTGTATTCCATTTGACTCTAATTCTTTTTTGTCCATCTTTTGTTTTTATTTCGGGAACACTCCATGGATCTTTAGAACACCAAATAATCAAGTCAAGAAATTCTCTTGGTGCCCAGAAAGTATCTATGTCTATATTGGGATATATGCTAAGCAATCTTTTTCTAAATTCGTTGTATTTGTAACCGCCCAAACTTATCAGGACAAAACTGCTATTGTTGATGAGATTGATTTGCCAAACATGTCCGACTCCATTTAAAAAATACAAGTTGTCTGGAGAAACAGAAGGAATGATAACATTCGGCGGCAACATCATGTTAAATTTTATTTAACTTTTTTAAAATATTTTTTCAAAAAGAAAAAATTTGTTTTTCTGTTATTATTTTAAATTCAATGTTATAAATTTTACACCAAACTTCTGCTGCTTTCCATTTTGCTTGATTTATCAAATTTTGCATTTTGTCATTTTTTGATTTTGCTTCTGTGATTACTGATTGCGAAAGAGGTTTTATTTCAATTAAATAATTTCTTTTTTTTCCATTTTTGTCGATGACAGAAACAAAAAAATCTGGAATATATATCGTGTATTTTCCCGTCAATGGACTTCTATATGGTATTTTTATCGATTCGGAAGCCCAATTTATGACATTTGGATGCATATCCAAATATCTCATGAAATTGTATTCCCATGAACTTCTGTATATCGGTTCATTTTTTCCTATATATTTTTTCTTGTTTATGATTACGTATTTTCCCTTGAATGTTTTCATTATATGTTGTTGGTATTCAATAATGATTGTATTACGTTATAATCGATAGAATTATTCGAATCCAACCAAGAAACTTGACCTTTGTTTGGATTTATTTTTAATTTTGGTTTGTTTTCGTCCTTGACATTCACTATCTTTTTACCGGATTCGTGTATAGGATATCCTTCTATATCTATATTTTGATCATCTATGTTTGTGGGTTTTCCTCCTATATCATATTTGTAAAATTGATTTCCTAGAGATATTTCCATATTGAAACTATAATCCGATTCTTCTTGTCCCAACACACCCTGTTGAACAGAATAATTTACGTAAGATTTGTTTATTTGATCTAATGATATGACATTTATCTTGTTTTTTTGCGATTCTGGAACCAAATTATATCTATTTACTACATCTATAGGAGATAATCCGGTTATTTTCGATATTTCGGAAATTTTATTGGCAACGATATACATCATTTTTTTGTCTTTTATTCCTAAATTACTGACCAATCCTATTATCAAATCGTGTTCATTTCCTAATTTGGAAGATACATTTTTTTCTTCAGCATATTTTTCATGTATGATTTCTTTTTTTATATCATTGAGAATCGGGTTTGTCCCTGGAATTCTGAAATTTCCTATTCTTCCGGCTATTCCATTAACTTCCAGGTTATTTATTCTGGGAACATTTCTTAAAGAAGAAAAAGGACCGTTAAATAAGCTTGTTATTCCTGTTCTAAATCTATTATCGCTAAGAGAACTGCCATAATTTACGCCGCCTATTAAGTTAGTTGTTTTTTCAAGAGATAAAATATCTTTTGATACATTTTCTATGGTATTTGCTTCTGATAAATTCGGTCTGAATCTATCTAATCCTGTTTTTTGAACTATATTGAAATCTTCCTTTATGTTTACGTTTTTTTTCTTGAAAGGATAGTTTTTGACTTTTATTCTTTCTTCTTCTGGAAGATAGGCAGAATCTTTTGAATCTGGATTTTCTCCGTTTAATATGAGGGATCCGATATCAGATCTTTCTATTAAATCTGTTTGCAAGACAAAATCTTCTGGCCAAATAACAGCTTCATAATCTACCGTTATTGTTGTCGTAGATATCGAGTTTGTGTCTGTGGCATCCAAATCCGAAGGCTCGAATCTGGAAATTATAGGATTTACCAATCTATAACACGATGCGACGTTACAACCAAAAGTTATTATGTCAATAGAATTGAAATGTCTGAAGGAACTTGCCGATTTATAGGGATTAGATGGGTTTATTCCAGATAATGGAGGATTGAAACCAAACCATTTCAAGACATCGGATCTTCTTATTCTCGAATTAATATCTATTATACCAGAAAAATCCGAATTTATTTTTTCGAAAACTTCTTCTATACTTTCTCCGTCCCAATCTTTTCTACTTGTTGCTGTTGGTTCCCCATAATACCATTTGTAATAATCGATGAAATATGCAATGACTCTATCATCGTAAGTATCATAAAAGGTTATGGAAACAGGTTCAAATCTATGTGTTTTTTGTACGATTCTTTTTTTATTATATTGGGATAAGGTTTCTATATCGAAATTTATTCTTGGTCTGTCTACTCTTTGAACCAAAAAAGATATTCCTTTTTCCATGTCATTTATTTCATTGATTGGATCCGATTTTATTGGAACATATCCCGGGTTGAATTTAACGAAATAAAGAAATTTCGCTTTAGGAAATCTATTTAAAATTTCGTTTTTTGTTCCGAAATTTTTCGAAGCAAATCTAGGATCTCTTAAAAATGTAGACATCTTTATTTTAATATTTATTAATATTTTTTTCATGTTTTTTGTTATATTTTTTTTCAAAAAATAAATAAAATACGTAAGATAAAAAATACGATGAGTACTAGACATGGAAGAATAACATTCGAAGGAGAAAATAGGACACGCGATGGTATTGAAGTTTCTCCAGGATCTCCTGGTAAGGATTTTGTACTAATAACGGGAATAGGTGATTCTGGTTCTGTTTCTGGCTCTGTATTTATATCTTCTGGTAATAATACTTCGGGCGGAGATTCCGGAACTGTTGTTTTAAGAACGGGCAATGCGAACAATGCAACCAGCGGCTCCTTATTCTTAATAACTGGTGCTGGAATTAATGCAAATTCAGGAAATATATCAATAAGAACATCAGATACATCAGCTTCGAATCAATCGGGTAATATAAATATAATAACTGGAAATTCCGGACAATCCGGTGAAATTGTCATAAGAACTGGGATATCTTCTTCCGGAAGTTCGGGAAATATTGATATTGCTACTGGCCTCAGCACGACAAATGTAGGAAATATAAACATATCGACTCCTGCAAAACAAACTGCTCTAGGCGGAAACATAAATTTGAATTCTTCCGATGCTATCGGGGCGGGTTTACCAGGAAACATAGAAATACAAGCGGGGTCATCTCTTCCTTCATCTTTTTCCCCTGGTGGTGAAGTTCTGATAAGAGGCGGAAATTCAGATTTGAATAACGGTGGTAGAGTAAGAATCATTGCTGGAGATACTACAGGGTCTAATGGTGGAAATGTAGAAATAAGAAGCGGTAATGCTTTACAGCCATTTCCTACAAATGGAGGGAGTATATTTTTAATTAGTGGCGGAACAGAATCTGTTTCTTTTTCTAATTCAACAGGATCGATATTAATAAGAACAGAGAGCACTTCTTTATCTTTTCCTAATCCTTCAACCGGAAATATAACAATAGAAACCGGATCGACATTTTCGTCTAATGCTCCGACAGGAAGAATAGTATTAAGAACCGGAGATACTTTTTTTGATAATTTTGCAAATACAGGAGAAATAGAAATTTCTACAGGAAACGCGAATTTGGATGGAACAACAGGAAATCTGTTGTTTAGTACGGGTTCTGCTGTTTCTTTGGGCGGAGAATCCGGTAGTATTTTGATATTTACAGGAGATGCATTTGATGATGTCGGATCTATTTCAATATTAGGTGGAAGCACTGGGAATGGAACTTCATTAGGATCAGCAGGTGATTTATTTTTATATGCGGGTTCTGCATTCTCGACATCTTTGTCAAGAGGAGGAGAAATACAAATTTCCGGCGGTTATTCCCAAAATAGATCGGGAGGAGATATTTTTATTTCTGGCGGAACTTCTGATTCTTCATTTTTTAGTGATAACGGAGGAAATATTGAAATTAGATCTGGTATATCAACGAACAATGCATCAGGTGGAAGCATCTCAATAATAACAGGTTATTCTCAAAATTACATTTCTGGTTCAATTGAGATAAGAACTGGTAATTCACTGGCTTCTACTGTATCAGATTCAGGCAATATAAGTATATCTACGGGAAACATAACAGATGGTAATTTTTCGGGAAATGTTACTATTACAACTGGTGATGTTACCGGCCCAAACGGTTTTCCTGGAAATGTTATCATATCTACGGGCACTGCGAACAATTTTAATCCATCCGGAAACATTTTTATTTCAAGTGGAGATTCGTTTTCTAGTTCGAGTGGGACAACAACGATAAGAACTGGTTCTTCTGCGGTAAGTGCAGGAACTCTAAGAATAATTTCTGGAGATGCAATAACAAATTCAAGCGCTGTTCCGGGAGGCGTCATTATACAGGGAGGACAATCCGTTACGCCATCGAATTCTCCTGGAGGTAATGTAGAAATATCTGGAGGAAATTCCTTTAATTCTGATGGTGGTTCCGTTTCTATAACTGGCGGACAAACTTTCTCTAATTCAGTATTAAATTATGGTGGAAATGTTGGAATAGTTGGTGGTTCCGGTAGTTTTTTCGGAAATGGAGGAAATGTCGATATTATTGGAGGGCCCGGCGGAACAATAAGTGGTAATGGAGGAAATATAAATATACTTTCTGGTTTTACTTTAGGAGGAACAACAACAGGAAATATAACAATATCTACTGCAACACCGTTTTCTTCTAATGCTGATAGTGGTTCTATATCGATAATAGCGGGGAATAGAACTGGATCTGGAACTGCTGGTAGTATAAATTTAGTTACACATCAGGGTTCACCTGTTAGAATTTATTCTTTAACTGCCAATAACCCAGAGCTTAGAATTTATGATTCAAACGGTTTGACAAATTATATTGGGTTGAGAACCCCTGCCTTATTAGGTGTTTCCAGAACTTATGTGTTGCCGCCCGATTATCCACTAAATAGTGGCCAAGGTTTAACTTGTGATACATCCGGTATTTTGGAATGGAGATTCCTTGGATTTTTTGACGATGGGACGTTCCATACCAGCGAACAGATTTATACTATAACTACAACCACTGCTACAACCGCAGATTTATATACTTTTCCGGCAGCTACCAATAGAGTCATTTTTGTTGAAACATTTGTTATAGCTAGGGAAATCACGCCGACTCCAGTAAATTCAGCAGCATATATTAGAAGAGCTAGAATAGCTTATGATGGCGTAGGAAATCCTACGGTAAATGGTTTGGTTGCGGAATATACGAACGAGGCAGTTGCTGCTTGGGATCATACTATAGCGGTTGTTGCTGGCTTAGCGAGATTAAGAGTCACTGGAGCCGCTGGTGCAACTATACGATGGTTCGGTAGAGTAAAAATATCTTACACTTAATGTTTTTTTATTGTTTCTTAAATGTTTAGAACAGATTATATAAAAGTTTCCAACCATAAAAAAAATTTTTTTTGAATATAAAATAAATTCTAGAATATTGGACAGATGTAATTTCGATTGTATTTATTGTACAAATGATATTAAGAAAAAAGAAAATATTAAATATATTTTTTATGATTTTATGAGTAATTTCATAGATTTCGTTAAAAAAACATTTGTGAAAAAATAATTTTGAATTTTACTGGAGGTGAACCACTTTTACATCCAGAAATAGAAAAATTTTTGCAATTGGATGTTTCCTGGATGTCAATAAATACCAATTTTTCTAAAAATGTACATTTGTTAGGAAAATATTTGGATAAAATAAGTTTAATATATATTGGTTTTCATAAGCCTTATTGGAAAAAATGGCAATTTTTGTTCAAAAAATAGAATATTTTAAAATAGATCCAAAAAAGTTGTATTGAATATAATGGCTCAACTACAAGATACGGTAATGAAAATAAAAAAATTTACAGAAAAAAATTTCTCATAAGAGGGTTATTATTGAAAAGAATAAGAACCAAAAATTTATCGAATGAACAAGAACGATATGATGAAAAAGACATAGATTTTTTGATCAATAATTCCAGAAAAATAAACTATATAAACGATTTAAAAATAACATATCCTGATAATTCAGAAGTTTTAATAAATGTAAATGAAATGTTAACCAGAAAATTGTGGAATTTTAGAGGATGGAAATGTTATAGTTTTTTTGAAGGGTATCTTCTTTTACCCAGTAATCTTATAGCTAATGCAAATTGTAATCAAGAAATTTTGGATTTCGACGGTTTCGTAAATTTCATAAAAAATAACAAATATTTGATTTGTAAAAAAATAAATCAGTAAACTAAGATTTCATAGGGGACTCCGAGATTTATTAATCTCGTTGCTTTTAGTTTTTGTGTAAATTTGCCCCCGGAAAAAGTTGATTCCACATTAGTCACGAAATATATTCCATTATAAAAATTTTCATATTGATCTATTGACAGATCCGTATTGTATATATTTTCAAAATTTTCGGGCAGACCAACTCGCAATAAAAACATGACGTATGAAGAATAATAATCCGAATTTACCGTTGAAAATCTGTTTTCTCCTCTATTTGGCCTAGAATTCCTATAATTGAAATCATCTACTCCTAGCCAAAAAGGGTCTCCTCTTATTTCTAAATCTATAGAAATCAAATCTACGACCGAGTTCATTTCATTCAAAAGATTGGCAAAAATCAATTTTTCTCTACCATAAGAACCCGGAGAAGGACCTTCCGTGTTGTTCGATGTTTGTGATCTATTATCAAATATAGAAGGAACCACCGGTACTAAATATTTTCTGTTATTTTTTTCTATGATTTTTTTAGATCTCAATCTACTTGATAATTCTATGTAATTTCTATCCAATAAATTTTGATCCAATCCTTTTGTTCTTCTTCTTATTTCAATCAAATTCTTGTTGAAATCGTTTGTTACCGCTCTGATAAATTTTTCCTTTACTGTTTCTTCTGAAGAAATAAATTGTGAAAGTATGTTGTTGATATCATCGGAAAAATTGTTCAAGACTCTTCTGCCTGAATTAATTATTATTTCTCTTACGTCTTGCCTTGAAAAATCAATTGTTTTTGTTATGTTTTCAACGAAAGATGAACCAAAATTTGTCTTCCTTAATGAATTTTCAACGTTTCTTCTTATTAATTCCAAATCCAGAATCTCTTTTTCTGATTTTTCTATTTCATCTTTGACTTCGTTGGTAATGACTATTGAAGGTTCAGCCGAATTCAATCGGTTTCTTGAATCGTATAATGGAACAGTGGATGCCCACATGTTGTTGAAATTAAGATTCAAATTCAAAACCTCTGTATTTAATCCAGTATATAGATAGTCATATCGTTTTACCAAAAGATTTCTTCTGTTTAGGTTTTTCAAAAAATCCAGATCCTTGATTTTGTCGATTTTCTGAGCAGAATATTCTCTTATTATATATTTCGGTACTTTTTGAGGTATTATATGATATGTTATCGAGAAATTATATACATTTCTTTCTTGATCGTAATTGAGTATATCTATTTCTGATCTTATTATCCAAGTTATGAAGAAATCGGAATCATTTATTTCTGGTAATTTTCTTAAAATTTTTGCTTCTTCTGTTGAATTTATGACTTCTAGTATTATGGAAGAAATGTTTGCCCCTTTTTGTGCATGAACTGCTGTTGCATTTTTGTCTGCCATGGAAGAAGCTCTGATATTTCTGTATGCATCAGAAGGGGGAACTATTTGCCAATTTTTTACATTTTTATCTATACTAGGAATTTTATCACCTAACTGTTCTATTTTTATATTATTGTCTATGACGAATTCTATTCTATGGCCTTCGTTGTTTTCCAAAAACTGTTTATTAAGTGCTCTTTTGTATTCTTCTAAGAAGTCACCGAATGTTTTTACCGGTTCTATCGTAAGATGTGCTTTATGTAGAAAAACGTTATTCCTGAAACCCATGTCATTGAATGGGATTAAATCAACGTTATAGATTGTTCCGCTTTGATCGAAGTCTATCTCAAAATTTGTTATGGCAACTTTCCATAGCCAAGAATAAAAATTTCCTTTTAATAATTCGAAATTTTGTGTAGTGACCAAATCGGAAATATCGAAGACTATTTCTTCTTCTCCATCGTCTCTTATTCCTACGAAATCCAAAAGTAGGAAGTATGGACATCTGGCGAAATTTTTCACTTTTAAAAGATCTGCGGCTTCTATGAGATAATCCAAAAGAGATATACCTATTGGTTCAAATATCTTTAGAGTAAATTTCGTTACGAATGTATTCGAATTCCAGAATCCGCTATTCACAAGATTTTCGGTTGTTACTTCTTTTATATTCAGACTAGTAGATCCTGTTTCGCATATTATTATGCCTTTGTTGGTTAAAACCGAATTTATTATCGTGTTTTTATCTACAAAAGGATCACTGAATAAATCTTCGGAAGTCATGAAAAAACGCCATCTATAAGTATAGGAATTATACTTTATGAAAGGATTATTTTTCCAAACGAATTTAGTTTTCGATTTGTTCAATTCTTTCTCTAAGAGATCGTTTCTTATGTTGTTTCTTATTTCTTCTCTTCTAAAATCTTCTTCTCTTCCGAATGGAACAATCTCCGGTATGGGATCGTTGTTTATTATGTTTGATCTATATCTTCGTATCAAATCTTCACTATCAAAATTCAAATTTCTTAATCTGTCGTTGAAATTTATAGCCATTTTTATCCTTTTAGATATATTGATAGTCTTGATTTTGTCGGATAAAAAATTTCCAAACCAGGTTTAAAATCAAATATTGGATCTTTTATCTTATCCATATTTCTGTTAACGAATACCCACCATAATCTTGAATCGCCATATAGATCAAATGCCAATAAATCTGGTCTATTTTCGTATTTCGATGAAAGTATGATCGATTGATCGCTGTCATCTATGGGTATTTTTCTGAAATTAAAATAAGTCAAAAAAAATTCGTTTTGTTCTGATTCATAATAAGGCGACGTAGGGGGATAATTCACTATTGCCATGTTATCTATATCCTTTCTTGACAAGCTCTCCTGATTTGAATTTTTCCAAATTGAATTCGACCAAATAATCTATTGGTTTTCTTTGAACTTTTAAAACTAAAACATAATTAACCACAGAAGGCAAATAACCCAAAACTTCGTCTATGTTATATGTATTTATGACTTCTATGACATCTACATTATTGGAAAAATTTACATTGAAAGATTCGACAATAACTGGAACACCATTGAACACATATTTGCCATATCCGTAAAAATATAGAATAGGAGGAGGAGTTCCTCTTAATGGATCATTTGCTCCGAATCTCATCATCGTCAAAGATGTCAGACAATGAAAAACCGCCAAAGCATAATGAGCCTCTCTTGATGTTTGACAACTATAGATTCCATCTATGTTTATCGATAAATTGCTTCTTTTGTTGAAAAAATTTTGAACATCGTTAACATGTGTCAAATCCATAGTTCCATATTCTGCACTAAAAGTTAAATTTATATTAGGTGTGTAAGGGAAAATTATCCCTTTCGAATTCTCTACCAATGGTCTAGTCAAATCTCCCGAACCATATACTTTTAATTCTTGGCCCGGTGCTGCCAATAATCTAAACCTATGATCTTTTTGTTCCGCCATACTTTAAATTATTTATTAACAATTTTTTCGCTTATTTTTCTAAAAAATCAAGCTTTTATTGTTATATAAATATTTTTCAATGATAAAGAAAAACAACATAATTTCTGTTGAATACAGATATAATCCGAAAAATAGTATGAGTGTAGACTGGTATATCGGAAGAAGATGCAATTACGATTGTTCTTATTGTTCTGCTTTTTTACATGACAATAAAAGTCCACACATGAATATAGAAGTCATGAAGAATTTCGTGGATGTGGTTTATAATAAATTCGAAAAAAATGTATTATGGAGTTTAACTGGAGGAGAACCAACCGTTCATCCGAAATTTCATGAACTTATCGAATATATAAAAATAAAAAAAGGCTGTGAACATCTATCCATAACGACAAATGGCTCTATACCTGTATCGAAATTTCTTGAATATTATGAAATATTGGATTCTATTACTTTTAGTTTACATTTTGAATATATTCATGACAAGATAGAAGAATATTATGAAAAAGTAATTAAGTTAGAAGAGTTTAGATTAAGACATAATGAAAAATCAAACAATTACAAGAATTTGATCGTAAGATTCATGGTTCTGAATAAATATTTCGATAAAATAATGTATTTCTATGATAAGATAAAAGGAAAGATAAACACCATAGAATTGAGATATATCAGATTACCCGCCATAGAAGAAAGAACAAAACCCAAACAAATAAATTTTATACAAAATTATCATAAAATAAAATCAAGAAATAACGAAATATACGAAAAAATAAAAGATTTTGAATTTGAGGTAAAAGACAATAAGGAAATAATAGTTACTAGTGAAGATTATCAGAATGATCAGATAAAAGAAGATAACATAATTTATACGGAAGAACAAAAAGCAGAAATAAATAAAAAATATAATGAAATTCCGGAAGATCAAAAAAAATTGAATGTTTTTTACGAAGAAAACGGAGAAATAAAGAAAACAAACATGCATTACAATTACTTTTGTTTTAATAGGTATAATAATTTCAAAAATTGGTTATGCTATGCGGGTTCGCGACATATAAAAATAGATCCAGATGGAAATATTTTTGTTGGTTCATGTCATTTCGGAGGAAAATTGGGAAATATAAAAAACGGAGATATAAGAATATTAGATTATCCGATTAGATGTAAAAGAAACAAATGCACGGATAATTTGGATCTTAAAATTCTTAAGATCAAAGATTGGAAATATTCAGAAATAGTAGAAAGAATGAAAAATGAGTGCAGTCAAATATGATTATAAAAAATTAACGACAAATATCGATAATTTTTTATACATATCTTGGGAAGTAACCACGTTTTGTAATTATTCTTGTAGTTATTGTTGGCCTGAATCACATGATAATGTAAATAAATGGCCCACTGATTTCAATAAAATTGTTATTTTTTTCAATAAATTAAGAAAAGCTTACGAAAACAAAAAAATTTTTATTGAAATAATGGGGGGTGAACCTACGCTTTGGCCTGATTTGAAGAATTTCATAAGATTTTTTAATAATAATTTTTTTATTAATTTGGTTACTAATTTTACTAAGAATAAAAGATACTGGGAAGATTTTCCTAGAGTTTGTCTTTTTTCTTTATCTTTTCATCCCGAAAGAGCATCTGTTGATAATTTTTTAGAAAAATTAGATATATTATGTAAAAAACAAGAAAATATAGCTATATCGTTTATGTATTTACCGCAATACAAAGAAAAAAACTTCGAAATGATAAAAAAAATAAAAGAAAAAAATTACAAAGTTTTTTTTGTTTCAAAAATAATCAAAAATTATGAAACTGGAATGCACTTGGAATCATATACAAAAGAGGATTTCGATAATATTAAAAGAAATAATTTTTATAATAGTAATAATTTGAATTTAATTTTTCCTAGTAAATTCGTATTAGATGGAAAAGAACAGAACATTAATTTTTGGAAAGAAATTCAGGAAAAGAAACAAAATTCTTGGGTCGGATGGAAATGTTATATAGGTAGCAAAAGATTGTTCATAAAAGCAAACGGTGATATATATAAAGCTACATGCAGAGTCGGGGGGAAAATAGGAAATATTTATGATGAAAATTTTTTCAAACTAGAAAAAGAATATGAAATATGTACTAAAAAGATTTGTGAATGTAAAGTAGATGCTTTTATAGAAAAAGAATTCGTTGAATAATGTTTTTTGTGATGAATTATGATTTATATAATATGCTTTATGCTTTTTATTGTAAAATATGATAAATATATTAAATAAAAACACATCATTAAAAAAATGAAATACTATATTAAATTTTCTTCCGTAGAATCTGAAATTTTTGATGAATTAGAATCAGATGAAGAAAAAAGAAAAATTCCAATAAAAATATATAGACATATTTTTGACGGTCTATATACGGAAAAAATAGATTCTTCATTTGAAGAAATAAACGGAGATGAAATAGAAAAAAATAATTTTTGCTATATTTTGTATTGCATATGTGTTAACGAAGAAAAAAAGGAAATAGTTAAACCTTTGTATATTTTAAAGGATGAGGATGGTAATGTTCTTTCTGAATTATATCAATTATATGAAAAAGACAAAAAAATTATTTTTCGAAATCATGAAATAGATTTAAAAAATTACGAATTGAAAAACATAGGTTTAAAAAAGATTTTCTTAAGATGAAATTTTATGAATTTTTTTGTTTCAAGATAGAAGAACTGAAAAATTATACATCCATTGCGTTTGATTTGGACGGAACCTTAATAGGAGACAACTATTACAAGCATTGTTTTTGGGATTTTATTTCAAAAAATAAAAATATAGATTATTTTATTGTCACTTTTAGAGAAAGAAAAGAGTGTGTTTCTTTATGGGAAGAAATAGAAAAAGAATCGAATGGCCTCTTGACAAAAAATAATTTCAAAACTCATGATTTTTTTATTGACAATTTTGTAAAACAAAATAATAATGAACTAAAATTATGGAAAGGATTTGTCTGTGCAAATATAGGCGCACAGATCTTGGTTGATGATATGCAAGAATTGGTCATAGAAGGATGTAAAAAGTATGGAATTGACTTTTTCAACTCCAAGACGTTGTCTTTAAGAAAATTTTAAAAATGAAAGAAGGAATATTCAAATTTATTATTATTTTATTAATTTTATTTGGTATGTTACATTATTTTGGACTTCTTTTTTAATTGTTTTGATTGACAAAATACTTTTTTTATCATAGAACAATGATAAATAATGGAAGAAGGAAAAATGGAAAAAGACACCATTTCTGATGTCTTTTTGATTGCGATCCCGGCAGGATCAGAAATTCTTAAGATGAATTCTTCAAATAAATCTATCGAATTTTTTCAAAATAAGAATGCCATAACCGTGAATGGCGTGGTCATTAAAGAAATTTACCTGAAGCCTTATAATTTTGATGAAAATTCAAGAAAAATTTTGGATGATTTGTACAATTATCGTTCGGTTTTCGACTCTTTGTCTGAACAAGAAAAAAAGGAATTCATGTTTGTGGATAGATTTCCAAAGGTTTGCTGGACAGATGGCGAAGATTTATACTTCACCAATTTTGATCAATTTGTTGCAGCTTTCAACAATCAAAAATATCTTCATTAATTTTTTGATTTGAAAATAATGATTGTAAAAATCAACATCTTTTTCTTATAACCAGCGCCAGTTGTTGTGCAAATCTAGGTCAAAATCGAAAATTCTTATATTTTTGTTTGTACTGGTTGTCTTATAATATCTATCGACAATGAAGCTTTTTCCATAGAAATTGTTTTTCCAGAAATTATTCAAAAGAGATAAAACTTGAAAACCGAGATTCGGTTTAGCAAAAATTATTTCCATGGTTAAACTATATTTTTCTTCATCTAACATATGCCATGGAAAAAATTCTTTTTTTGCGTAACCAACATTGTTTAGAAAATCTTTTCTTATGTTTGAAATCGTGTTAGGATAAATCTCTTGATACGGATGTGAAGGTATAGGATTGATTACTGGATCTAAAATGTTATTTTTCCAACCTCCGGGCCCGAATGTTTTGTTTTGTCTTTTTATTTCGGAATTATCGAACAATTCGACATAAACAACATCACAAATATGAATTTTTTCAAGATTGAATATTTTTTTAAATTTTAAGTTTCCAAAAACAAGTTCGAAAGGAAGATGAAAAGTACTTAATTTATCCGAAGTATTTTTTCTTTTGATGAATTCGAATGTTTGTTGGTCATTCAATTCTTTATTTCCGCCAGAAATAAGAAGTTTTGGTTTCATGACCAATCCGAAATCAGGATTGAATGGCCTATATATGAGACTATCATCTATTGATTGTAATTTTTCATTCAATAGTTTCAATTTATCCTTGCCCGTCAATCTTACCCAATAATTTTCACTCGGTTCATTTGAAAATCTTTTTACTACTTTTATTTGAAAATTCTTGTCCGAAAAAATATTCGGATTATTTATGACCGTTGCTCTTATGGTGAAAGTAAATACCGTATCTTGATTTATCGGTTCTAACCAGCCTATCAAGTCTCCAGTATATTTGTTTATTTGAAGACCCGGTGGCAGTGGATTCGAGCCAGGAGCCAATGAATATTCTAAATCATCTCCGGTCGAAGTTTGTGCTTCGACATAAAAATAGCTCGGATATCTTTCGTAAATTGATCCCAAAAACGTTGTCGATGTTAACCAATTTATGGATATCGTAAAAACAGAGCTTAAAGAAAATGGATTTACTGTAAGAGTAAAAATTTTTTCTACTGGATTGTTATAACCATCATAAGCAGTAACTAAAAATTGATATGTTTTAGGTTCTGCATCCATAGATATTGTTCCAAATATTTTTCCATCTTCGGAAAGGCTCAATCCTAAAGGAAGAGACCCTCCTCCTACTGGAGGAGGCGGTGATTCTATAAGAACAACCGGTGGATATAAATATCCGGTTCCTCCATTGTTCACTATTATGCCTTTTATTTCTCCATTGTTGATAACTGGTGTTGCAGAGGCTGATGTAATGAACGTTTGTGTCGAAACGGTGGGAGGTGAAGTATATCCTAAACCTCCGGAAATCTGCGTTGTCGATTGAATAGAGCCACCAAAGATATTTGCGGTGAAATTTGCTCCGCTACCTCCACCGCCCGAAAAAATTAAATTTGGCGGAAGTTTGAAGTTATATCCCCCGTTGACTATCGTCAGTGATTGAACAGAACCGCCGGATATATTGGCGTTTATTACAGCGCCACCCCCCATGAAAAAATTTATCAATGGCGGATTCGATTGTTTATAATCTTTGCCAGGATCCGTTACTTGAATTGACAATACTGAACCATAGTACATATTTGCAAATGCTTTTGCTCCTTGCCCAAACGGCATTTTATATATTATCGGATCGTTGTCGTTATTCTGTGCATTAAGTTGAATATTTATGTTTTGTCCTTGAGTAAAATTACCGAGATTTGATGGTGTAAACCAAACCGGCGCAGTTTTTGTTTTTAAAAAGTTATATCTGAATATTATGGTAGAAGAAAAATCATTGTTGGATGCTGTAACAGAAAAATAATTTATTCCTTTGGGGTTAGAAGACAAAAATGTTCCCTGTAAAGTAGAACCTTGAATAGATATACCATTTGGTAAATTATTGGAAGAGTAAGAAATCGTTCCGCTTCCTGTGCCAGGGTCAACATTCAATTGCAAGTAAAAATTTTGATTTTCATAAATGTTTCCTAAGTCTGGATCATTTAACCATTTTATAGGTACCGGTTTCTTTTTTACTTCTATGGAAAAGGTTTTTTGAGAAGAAATAAAAGGCGTTTTTGCCAAAACATCAAAAGTAAAAATTGTAGTTGCATTAACTTGAGTTAAAATACCGTATATTCTTCCGTTGGAAAAAAAGTCTGTCGGACAAACACCCCCGATTAATTCGAAAACTACTGGTCCTGGACTATTTGTCAAAATTTCTAGCTTGACATCTATTGCCTCATTTTCAAAAGCGGAAACAAGAATACCAGATGGAGTTTTCCAATTTAAATAATAACTCATGAAAATATTTATGAATTATTATCTTTGATATGCTTGAAAAATTTCAATTAAAACTGTTAATAGATTCCGTAATCTTTCCTGAAAAAGTCTTTTGTTATGAATATATCTCTGTAAATTTTTCTCATATCATCGATATCGTGTTTTCTTTTACCTATTTCTGGTATTTTTCCTTTTATCGTCAAATTGGACATGATGTATTTTCTGATAGCATCTTCGAAAATATTCTTGAATTTATCACTGAATATGATCGTTTCTCTTTCTGGGCGCATCCAATGTTCCATAGATAAAATAATTTTCGGATTGCTGATGATTATTTTTTCTATATCTTTCTCTGTAAAGAATTTCTCTATCAAATCATATCTTCCTTTACTTCCAAAAAAATCCAAAATATACCATGGAGATCTTTTTATTAATTCTCGCATGAATTTTTCATCATTCATAAAATTAAATATTATTTTTTCAAGATTGCCTTGTATTGATTTTTTATAGGACAAATCATCTGCTATTATTTCTACTAATTTTTCCTTGAATTTATCCAAGAATTTAAAATCCACTATTTCATATATTACTTTGAATATTTCGTCATTCAAAAGCATTCTATGTATTATCTTATCGCTAATTTTTCTTAAATGTTTTTCCGTCATATGCAGTCTTAGAAAATTAATAAATCTTTCGTTGGAAAGATTCATTCTTAAGAAAATCAATATATCATCTGGAGTCATTTCTTTTCCGGACAATATCATATTTGAAAATACTTGTCCTATTTCGTAACTTCCTGTTTTTTCAAAAACTCGAACTAAATTTTCGATTGATATATCCCCTCTTTCCAGTAAATGCTCGATTTCTAGTTGCTTTAGATTCTCTATTTCATCATCGGTAAAAGATTTTTTTTCTTCTTTTGCTTTTTTTATTTTTTCTTCATATTTTGATAATACGTCAGAAACTTTCGGATACTTTTGCAAGAAAATCTTGATGTCTATAGTATTTTTATTTTCATCGCTGAAATAATCATGATTATATTCATAAAAATATTTTTTATTTTTATCTTTTAATACTATACAATATATGGGATATTTATCTAATGATGATATTCTTCTGGAATAGACAAATGCATCCCATTGTGTATTCTTAAATATATAATAGAGATGATTGATATTTTTTGGTCTTAAGATCAATAATTCGTTATCTTCATATAAAGTAAATTCTCGTAAAAATTCCTTTATTCTTTGTCTTCCTTTTTCAAAACTATCGGAATTATATTTTTTCATCATTTCATAAAAATCAGAAATTTTATATATATACTGTATTCTTTCGTCTTGCGGTTCTAGACTTTTCGTTTTTAATAGATAGTTGTATCTTGATAAAAGAGGTATGACTTTTCTTTTTATCTCTTCATAAGTCAAATTATCTTCTTTCAGATAAATATCGAGAATCCAATCAAAATAAGTTCTTATATATATAAATTTATCGCCTGCCAAAGTTTTCAATGATTTATAAAAATCGCTTATTTTTTCATAAGGATTTGTGTTATCTTTTGCGATTTTTCTTGAATAAGCCTTTTTATTATCTTCCGAAAAATAATCATCATTCAAAAGATTCATATCTATTTTGTATAAATTCTCTTTTAATGTTGTTCGATGTCTATATATTATCTCTTTTGCTTTCATGTTGATTGTCCAAAAAAGGATTTGTTATTTTTTTGCTTCACGATTTCAATCTGTATTTATTTTTTGGAAGAAAAACCAACAAAGAAAAGATAAACGAGTCCATGTCCAAATTGTAAAGTTTTTTATATTTAAATTCTATGGTATTGATAAAAATTTTCTTGTTCATGAAGAAGTTATTTAAGTTCAAGAAGTTTCTACGAATTCTATAACAATAGAAACCCTGATTGCAGATGTCAATATCTTAATTTAATAATGTTCCAAAACTGAAAATATTTTTTTTATTTCGCGAAAATCAAAAAAATCATAAAAGTATGTTTCTCCCGTAAGTTTCGTGTATAATAAAAAATCTTCTTTCTTGTTTGGATCAATCAGAAAAAAGGTATATCTGTTTATTCTGAATACTTCGTTTTTGTTTTTATGATTTTTTATCGAAAAATCCTTGAAATATTCCAAATCCAGATTGTTGTTCGTAAACAACACGCATAAGCAAAAATTTTTATTGAAAAATTCTTCATCATTAAAATTTTTATAATTAAAAATCATCGTGTCGTGAAAAATTTTAAGTATTGATATCGGAATCAAAAGTTTGTCATCGGTTTTTCTTCTATTGTTGAAAATCGTGGAAATATTATTGAATATTTTCAAATCAACTATGTTTAGGTTTTCAATGAATTGTATATTGTATCTGAGTGTATCTAAATCTTCGAAGTAAAATTCCTTTTCTTTTGTATTTTTGTAAAAAAATTTGTATATTTTTATATTATCTATGAAATTTTGATTGATTATTTTGTAATAATTTTTCGTTAAAATCAGCAAAAACGTATATAAAAATAGTTTTGATAGTTGAGGACTTACGTGAGGGGAATTTTTAAAAATTTTGAATATATCGATTAGATTTTCTTTTTCATCTTTTTCTTTGGCATAAAATAAAAATCTATTTTCGTCTATATATTTTTTGTATATCTTCATTTCGTTTAATACAAAAGGACCAAAATAACCCAACAAAGACAAATTTTTGTTATATATATTTTTGAAATCTTCTTCTTTTTCATTAAAGGTAAAACTTATATCCAAATCACTGAACAAACTTAATAAATTATTTTTTTCGTCATATAATCCGAAAAAATTGTTATATTTCATTTTTTATATTTAGAAATTTTTTGTCGATAATGCCCGAAACTTAACTTAAATGATATCTAGTTCTTGAATAATTGTTTATAACCTGACATCACTGAAAATATCGTCAGTAAGATCGTTTTCTATGGCACCGATAGTATAGCTGCTTATTTCTGTTTCTTGTGGCGCAACTTGGACTTCGGAACCAGCTATCCATCTTGATGTCCACGGCAAGGGATTGGATGAAACTTTATATGGAGACTTTAGTCCAACGCTATTCATTCTTTTGGTTGTGATCCATTCGACATAATCACAAAGAACCATTTCATTTAGTCCTAACATACTTCCATCCTTAAACAAGTATTTTGCCCAAGCTTTTTCTTGTTCTGCAGCTTGAAGATAAAGTTCTTCGGCTTCTTTTACTGAATTTTCTTTTATTTCCGCAAAATCTTCATCATCATTAGGTAACATTTTTAACAATGTTTGAGTAGAAGCAAGATGAACGTTTTCGTCTCTGCAAATGAATTTTATTATTTTTGCATTTCCTTCCATAACTTTTTTAGATTCTGCAAATGCCCAAGAACAAGCAAAAGATACGTAGAATCTTATTCCTTCCAAAACATTTACGCTCATTATTGTCAACCATAATAGCTTTTTTATTTCTTTTAAAGATACAACTATTTCTTCGCCATTTACGATATGTCTACCTTCTCCTAATAAATTATACCATTGTACTTTTTCTATGAGTTGATCATAATATTTTGTTATATCTTTTGCACAATCTACAATTTCTTGTATTTCTGTCAATTCGTCGAAAATAATAGAAGGATCAGGATAAACATTTCTTATGATATGAGTATAAGATCTCGAATGAATTGTTTCATTGAATGCCCAAGTTTGAACCCATATTTCTAATTCTGGAACCGAAACTATGGGAAGAAAAGCCAAATTCGGAGATCTTCCTTGAACAGAATCCAAGAGTATTTGTCTTTTTAGATTTGACGTAAAGATATGTTTTTCGTGTTCTGGAAGTTGTTTGAAATCCTTAGCGTCTCGCAAAATATCTACTTCTTCGGGACGCCAAAAGAAACCCAATTGCTTGTCTGTCAGTTTATCGAAATACGGATATTTTAATTTATCATATCTTTGTATTACAACTCCCCCACCTGGGTCCAAGAATAATTTTGCTTTTGTGTGGTCAGTTTTGTTTTCTAAATTGAATACTGATATTGTCATTTTTCTTTCTTTATTATATGAAATTCGATGTTAAAAAGCAAGTTTTTTTAGGTAAACATATATACTCTTCTATTTATATTCCCGGGTCCTATATTGAATAAATCCATTCTTAATACATATTGTTGATTAACACTTCCTGGAACAAAATAAACATCTCCATTACCGGCAACAACAGCGTCGGTGAAAGCACCAGAACCTGGAGCATTACCAAATGGTATAACTGTGTTAGTTACCGGGTCATAAATTTCAAATATAGTTGAATTGAAAGGAACGAGGAGTATTCTTCCATTCGGCAGTACGACTGAAGAAAAATAAGAATCGGCAGATGTATTGTTGACTGCTGGCCCGGTTGTTATCGTATTTGTCTGTGGATCAAAAATTCTTATGTTTGTTGCGCCTCTAGGAGTTAAAAATATTCTTCCGTCTGGCATTAAAGTGAGTTTTCCTATATCATCTGTAAAAGGTGGAGTAACATCAGAAAAAGTAGTAGAATTCGTTATCGGAAGGTTCGCTACGGTTATGACACAGTTTGTTGCAGAAACAGGATTTTTTATTATGATTCTTTCATTATCTAGTGTTGAACATGCCGTTCTTCTAGGCAAAAGAGATGGAGTAAGTCCAAATGGAGAAAAATATGATGGACCGACTTGTTGATATTTTGGTGAAGCATTTTCATCGAAAAAAATAAATCTAGAAAAATTTTGTGGGATAAAATAATGTATTATATTACTTGTAGATCCATTAATCTTTACGAAATATTTTACCATTAATGCGCTTTTTTCTGTTCCTGGTATTGATGTAGATTCTAATATAGATTGATTATTTTGTAAATTATAAGCTTGTGAAAAATTATGAGAAACTAATACACTCATGGGAGAATAATTTTCTGTTATACATCCGCCATAAAAATCTAACGGAGAAGAAGCAAAAGTAAAAATTCCTGTTATAAATGTTTTTGTTTCTGGTTCTATCATACATGTATTGTTAAACGTAAGATTCGCTGCAAAATATATTATATTACCATTTAAACATGCACCATTAGAATATTTCAATGGTGTCGTTATTCCACCAGGAAAAGTTATTGATGGTAATATTTGTATATAATAACTTGTTCCGAAAAAACGATAACTTTCGTATAAAATAGTATTGTTCGATGTTTCTCCGGGTCTATCATAGACTCTTGCTTGTTTTCCTTTATAAAGCCTAGATATGGGAAAAACAGTTCTAACAAGATTTATGTTTGTTTCTTTACTCCTTATTATTATACTAGTTTTTCTCTCAGAAAGTATAGATGATATGGATCTTGACATTTATTGATTATTTATTAATCTGTATTCAAAAAGGGACTAGTTAAGATATGTATATTTGATTTTAAGTTATAGCTATTGAAGAAAAACGATAGTATTCTGGAGTTTGTAATAATAATTAATTGATTTTTGTCTGTTACTTTTACACTTAATAAAAATTCTAACGGAACTTTGGTAAAAGATAAATTAGATGAATTATATTCTATTATGTTTGATTTTATGATAGGATGCGACACTTGGAAAATAATATTATTTGCATCTTCAGAAATTCCTATATTAGTAAAAATTCCTGGTATAGTAGCTATTTTGAAAATATTACCTATAAAAGACGGATCTATGGGGAAATTTGGAGTTCTGAATCTTTTGTTGATGTAATCATAAATTCTCATATTCGAAGCAGAACTACTTAAGATAAAAAGATTTCCTCCTTCTAAAGGAGAAAAAAACGATGTTCTATAATTCTGTCCTGGTGGGAGAGATATGTTTGGTGTCGTAAGTGTATCGTTTATTGGATCATAAATCAAAAAATAATTATGTATCGTTGTGTTGTTTGAAAAAAATATAACCTCTCCTGTTGGCAAAAGTTGACTATTTATGAATGGGTGTGGTGTTGGAAACGTAACAGACGGCGTAGAATAAGCATTAGTGAAAGGATTATAAATCAATAATCTGTCGTTTAATCTAGGACAATGCAATACTCTTCCATCCAATAAAAGAATTCCTTTTACAAATGAATTAAACGGTGCGGCAAAAGTATAAGATGGAGTAAAAACTGTGTTATTGAATGGGTTATATATTACGGAATATGAAGATTGATTGGGAACGTTATATACTCTTCCGTCTTTCAATAAAACAGTAGAAGAAAATCCGTCTGTTCCGAAATAAGAACCACTGGGAGTAGATAATGTATAAGTTGTTGTATCGAAAATGAGAGCATTTGTGTTGGAACCTGGCCCAATGAATATATTGCCATTTTTTAATAAAACACTGCTTCTGTAGTTCCCGAATGTTCCAGATATTTGTCTGTTTAAATCTGGAATACAATTAAATCGACCTAAATTATCTACAAATAAAGAATCAAAATTAAAATAATTGCTTGAACAAATTGCTCCCTTATCGTATAGGGATGATGCAAAAGATGCGGCAAAATTATTATATATTCTAGGATTATTGGAATCCCAACCAAAAATGGCATGGCCATTCCATTTGTCGTAAAATACAGTAGAATAATTCAAAAAAGTATTCGCTGTTGTCACAAAATATATTTATAATAAAATAAGTTGTAGATGGCTTTTGTCTGAATTCAAAAATTTCTTTATTGGTGATTTATTGACAAAAAATAAATATATCAAAATGCTCATAAAAGAAATACTTCTTGAATATAATTTACAGAATCTTTTGTCTTTGTTTTCTGAAAAATACGAATTGATCCAAAGAAGGGATTTTTCTAATAAACATAAAACATTGGAAAATTTTTTAAAATCTATAGAAGATTTTCTTAGAAAAGAAAATAAGTTTCAATTTATTGATCCATATGTGAAATGGATAGTACAGAAATATGTAACCAATAATCTTGGATTGTATGAAGATATTTTAGGTAAAGTCATACCGGGATTACTAAGATATGATTCCTTGAAAAGAAAAAACAAACTGAAATCCGAACACAAGGATATTAATCAGATAAAAAATATAAATCAATTGTTAGATATTTTAGATGAATATAAAGAAGAAGAAACAAAAAGTATATCTGAAAAAGAAAAAGAAATTGAACAAAATTTTTATAAGAATGGGGAAGCTATTTTGATATATAATGATAATAATTTGAAAGTTGTCGTTCCCAAATCAAAAGCAGCGTCTTGTTTTTTTGGAAGAAACACCAGATGGTGCACTGCTGCTTCTACTTCAAAAAATTATTTTAACTTCTATAATAAAAAAGGGCCTTTATATATAATATTGGATAAGAAGAAGAATAAAAGATTTCAATTTCATTTCGAAACGAAACAATTCATGGACGAAAAAGATCAACCAATAAGAATAGAAGATTTCAAGACAAATTATCCGATATTATCTAATATCTTTCGTGAAATCGAGAAAAAGAACTATAAAACTAAAGTTTTTTACGATATATCGGAATTGACATCCAGTGATATTGCTCGTATGTTAACTGATACTTGGACAATGTCTATTTCTGATTATGCATTGAGTATTCTAAAAAAAGATTCTAGCTTCATAGATGATATTTTCATAAAAACTTTTTATAAAACACTAAAAAGTAAGAAACATAATGATGAAAAAAGTGTATCTTTTCGAAAATTTCTTGGTTTTTTGCTCGAAGGAGATACAACAATAAAACAAGAGCAAGAAGATTTATTTCTTAGACTTTTTTTTACTGATGGAGATTTTATCAATGAATTGATCAAAAATTCAAATTTTTTATCACAAATATTGAAAAAATATGAACATTTTTTCAAAAAAGAAGAAATAAAGGAAAAAATAAAAAAAATTAGTCTTGATGCTTATCTTAAAATATATTTGTATGAATATGATTCATCAAGAAAAAGTGAAATAGAAAAGATAGTGAACGATAATGAGTTATTGTCAACGCCCGCTTTACAATTTTACGTCATAAAAACTTCTATTTTTAGGGACATGTTTGTCGATAATTTGGACATTTTTATTAAATTTTGTGAAAATTTGTTGAAATGGAATGATACATACTTAATAAACAAATATATAGAACTCATTTTTTCTGTTTATGATGAATATAATAAAAAAAGAGTAAATAGTCAAAAATTGGATAAAATTTTTTCTGAGCTGTTGAAGATATCGTTTAACACCAGTCATAAAGAAAAAATTTTTCAACAAGTTAAAGATATGGAGTTCTTTAGGAAAAATTTCGAAAGTATATTTTTTGATTTATTGAAGGATTTCAAATTCATGCTTTTATTTGATTATGATTTTTCCAAGAATGAATTTTTTAGAATTCTCAAAAAAGCAGCTAAAACTCCTGAAATGTTCGATAATATTTTAGGAATAGTAGATATTGTAAAAGTTTTTATGAAAATAAACAGAGAAAAAAAATTTACTAAAAAAGAGAAATTTTCTTTTATTGATACTTTATTTAAAATGAATCCGAATTTTCATAATAACGTTTTAAAAAATATAGTAGAGGCAAACGAAAAAGAAAATGTTTTTGAAGATTTGTTTAAAACAGATACTTTCAAGGATTATTTGAAAAATAAAATTTTTGTCGGAGATCATAAAAATAAAATAAATCCATATTATATAAATTATTTCAATCAGTAATTAAATTTTTTTCATTTGTTGCTTTATGATGTTTTTTCATGATAATTTTTTTATTGTTATGATCAAGTAATATCGAATAAAAAACTTATCTTGTTTTTCGTTCAAAAACAATAGTATATATTGCTTTTAATCACAATATCGCCTATATATACATCAAGCCATGAAGCTGCATACCTTACTGTGAAAATTTAACACCAACAACGCATGTCGCTCGTACCTGAAATCGGTACATTGGCCGCATTGACCTCGTATGCGATCATTGCGGCTCCGTAGACAACGCCACTCCTGTCAAGGGACGCACCGGATTCTGGCGCTGCCGTGCCTGCGACAAGCAGTTCAGGGTCGCGGCGGTTCACTTCCGAGTGTTGCTCACGGTTGCATCTGGCTACTAAAAGCGATAAGCGCGAGAACAATAAATACATTAAAATGCGCATAAAAGAAATACTTCTTGAATATAATTTACAGAATCTTTTATCTTTATTTTCTGAAAAATACAAGTCAATACAAAAAAAAGACAGTTCTAACAAATATGAATCATTAGAAGAATTCATTAAATCTATTGAAGAACCACTTAGAAAAGAAAATAAGTTTCAATTTATCGAACCATATATGAAATGGATAGTACAAAGATATGTAACCAATAATCTTGGATTGTATGAAGATATGTTCGGTAAAACTGTTCCTGGATTATTAAAGTACGATATTCTGAAAAGAAAAAACAAACTTAAACAAGAGCATAAAGATGTGAATAAAATAAAAAATTTAAATCATCTGCTAGATATATTGAATGAATATCAGAGTGAAGATACGAGAAGCAATACCGAAAAAGAAAAAGAAATTGAACAAAATTTTTATGACAATGGAGAAGCTGAATTGATTTATAATGATAGCAATTTCAAGATTGTTATTCCTAAATCGGAAAGAGCGTCTTGTTTTTTTGGAAAAAATACCAGATGGTGTACTGCGGCAACCGAGTCGGAAAATTTATTCAATAGATATAATGAAATGGGAAATTTGTATATATTGATTGATAAAAAAAATAAAAGAAAATTTCAATTTCATTTCGAGGCAGCGCAATTTATGGATGAAAAAGATGAACCAATAGATCTAATAGATTTTGAAAAAAATTATAATTACACAGTTCCTATTTTATCAAAATTGGCAAAAAAACATAATAGCTTTTTCTTTGTTCCTTTAAAAGATTTAAATGAAAAACAATTAGAAGAATTATGTGCCAATTATACATGGTATTTTGTCGAAAAAATAAATTTAGAAAAATATAAACATAAGAATTTAGAACATATCATAATCAAAAGTATTCCTGTTCTCATTGATTCCGATTATGTGTTTTTGTTATTGAAAAATTTTCCAGATTTGCTTAAAAATGAAATGTTTGTAACCAGGGCTATAAAAAAACTTACCCGTAAAAGTGATATAAACAAATTCATAAAAAAGATAAATTTAACTTTTGAAGAAGCGGTCAAATTTATTATAAAGGACGAAGATGTTTATTTGGCATTGAAGGATTTTTTTCCTGAGTTAAAAAAAGACAAAGTTGTTGAATTTTTATTGGAAAAAAATCCTAGAGTGATTGATTTTATCGACATAAGTGAACTATCAGAAAATATGATCAAAAAAATATTGAAGAAAAATGAAAAAAAGATAAAAAGTTATTTGTTCGATTTGCAAATGAAATCGAATCTTCGTTCTTTTTTATTAAAAATAGAAGATAAAGAATTATTAAAGAGTTTTTTTAATTTATTTCCATCTTATGAATATCTTTATGTGCTTGAACCTGGATATTTAGATGATAGAAAGGTTTATGATTTCATAATCAATACAGATTTACCAAATGATACTCAAATAAATTCAAATGTCATACAATATTTTCAAAGATACATAGATGATTTCATCAAAAATTCTTTTTATAAACCTTTTGTATATATGGATGTTTCTGATTTTATGGAAGACCAACTATTCAAGATAATAACAAATGATAAAGTAGAGGATTCTTATGCGATATATTATTTCGGCAGAATAAAGAATATTGAAAAAATAACCGATAAAAACATTTATAATAAGATATTGAATTATCTTATAGATAATAATATATCTAGGTTTTTTCAACTTATGAATTTCACAAGATATTCCGCGCGCTATGAAGAATATGATCCTCTTTCTTATCGTTTTCTGAATTTTGAAAATAATATTGAAATATTGAAAAAATTAACTAAAACAAATGAAGAAAGTCTTCAAAAAGTAAAAAAAGATTACATAATAAAGTTTTTAAAATTATTGAAAAAGTCTAACAAAAAATCTTTTGATTATTTGATAAACAACAATGAGTATTTCTCGGAAATTTATGAAAATTTTCTTGTTTGATGGACATATAAAAAAACAACCGAACGAATGTTATTTTTATTGAATTTATAAATCTTAGTTATTAGAATAAAAAAATAGAAGAAATAAATATAATTTAAATGTTAATAAGAAAAATACTTCTAAAATTTAACTTACGAAGTCTTTTGTTGTTTTTTTCCGAAAAATATAAGCAAGTACAACAAAAAGATCATTCCAACAAATATAAATCACTTGAAGAATTTATTAAGTCAATCGAAGAACTGCTTAGAAAAGAAAATAAATTCCAATTCATAGAACCATACATAAAATGGATAGTACAGAGATATGTAACTAATAATCTTGGATTGTATGAAGATGTGGTAAGTAGAGTCATACCAAGATTATTGAAGTATGATTCTTTGAAAAGAAAGAATAAATTAAGACCGAATCACAAAGACATAAGTCAAATAAAAAACATAGATCAGTTATTGGATGTCTTAGACGAATATCAAGAAGAGAAAACCGATTCAAAGAGTGAAGAAGAAAAAAGGATAGAACAAGAATTTTATTCATCTGGCGAAGCAGAATTGATTTATGATGATCATGAAATAAAAATAGTAATTCCTAAGACAGAAAGAGCAAATTGTTATTTTGGAAGAAATACAAGATGGCGCACTGCTGTCAAATATTCTAATAATTATTTTAGTGATTATAATAAAAAAGGACCTTTATATATTATATTAATTAAAAAAGAAAACAAAAGATATCAATTTCATTTTGCAACAGATCAATTTAGAAATGAACAAGACAAATCCATAAATCCTAATTTATTGGCAGATAAATATCCTATATTATGGGAAATATTCACTCCTATAGCAGAAAAGTACAAGACGATATTTTTGAACAAAAATCCCTCGGAAGAATCACAAATAAAAAGCATAAAAAGATGGCCCTATGATTTCATTTACATAAAAAATCCAAGCGAAGGAGCTCAATTGGAAGCAATTGAACATTCTCCCTATTTTATTAGACATATAAAAAATCCGAGTGAAAAAGTTCAATTAGCAGCAGTAAGAAAAAATGGTCTTACTATAAAATTCATAAAAAACCCATCTGAAGATATTCAATTGGAAGCAGTCAGAAACAATGGACTTGCTTTGCAATATATAAGAAATCCATCTGAAAAAGTTCAATTAGAAGCAATTAGAAAAAATCCATATGCTATAGAATTTATAGAAAATCCAAGCGAAGAATTTCAGTTGGAAGCAATAAATAAAACGCCGTATGTTTTAAAATATATTGAAAATCCATCTGAAAAAGTTCAATTAAAAGCAGTCAGGCAAAATAGTTCTTTTATCAAGATTATAAGAAACTCAAGTGAAAAAGTACAATTGACGGCAATAAATGATAATCCAATTGCTATAGTATTTATTAAAAATCCGATGGAAAAAGTTCAATTGGAAGCAGTTAAAAAAGATGCAACTGTCATAAGATATATCGAAAATCCTAGTGAAAAAGTTCAATTGGAAGCAGTTAAACGGGATGAAGCTTTCATAAGATATATCAAAAATCCGAGTGAAAAAGTTCAGCTGGAGGCAGTCAAAAAATATGGAACTCTCATAAAATATATTAAAAATCCGAGCGAAGAAGTTCAACTAGAAGCAGTAAAACAAAACAAAGATGCAATAAAATACATCGAAAACCCGTCAAAAAAGGT
>JANWZV010000020.1 GCA_025061805.1 Candidatus Dojkabacteria bacterium
GAAACAAAAAGGAGAAAGAAATAGTCAATATGGTAAAGTTTGGATAACAAAAGACAACATGTCCATAAAAATAAACAAGGAATTACTAGAAGATTACATGAAAAAAGGATGGATTCGAGGAAGAAAGAATAAGGAATTCATAGAAAAACAATCAAAAATGATGAAAAATCATTTTTCTAGTTTAAGAAACATAAAAAATGATTTTTTCAATAGAAATAACAAGATAAAAATATTTATTTTCGGTAATATACTTGAAGTAGAAGAAAAATACTATTGGTATGATTATATGTTTGAAGGTTGGATGATTTTGAAAAAAATCAAAATTCACGGTAAAAATAATAATGTAAGAATAAAAAACAAAGTAACAAATAAAAATCAAACAATAGATAAGAAGTATTTAAACTATTTTTTGGATTCCGGAAAATGGGAAAGAGGATTCATAAACAGAAATCACAAAGGAACTAGAGGAAAAAAGTACAAATTCATTATCGACGATTTAGGAAAAAGAAAAAAAGTATTTTTTTGATTATGGCGCGCCCGGAGAGATTCGAACTCCCGACCTTAGGATTAGAAATCCTTTGCTCTATCCAGCTGAGCTACGGGCGCTTAAGGCCACATTTGAGTATATCTTAAATATTGTGTTTGTCAATGACTTTTTTATTGGGAGAAAAGATCATAAACGTATCCCTTTCTCTTTCTGTAATATCTTTTTCGATGATGTAATTATTTAATTTTTCTTTTATGATATCAAAAATCTTATAAAACTGTTTTTTGTTTTGGTTTTCTCTTCCCTTAAATTTCAAAGATACCATTACTTTATACCCATCGTTCAGGAACTCTTGCAAATGTTTTACTTTTACCTCTAGATCATGAATACCTATAGAAGGCCTAAAATAAATTTCTTTCATGGATTTGGAGTTTAATCTTTTCAATTTATTTTCTTGTTTTTTCTTTTTTTCTACTTCATATCTATACTTTTCATAGTTAACCAATTTTGCGACAGGTGGATTTGAATTTTTGTTTATCAGAAAAACATCAAGATTTTTCTGTTTTGCCAAATTTATGGCAGAAAATTTATTGATTTTTCCTAGATTTTTGCCATTTTCGTCCAATAACAAAAATTCATCAAAAATTATATTTTGATTTACTGGTGGCAATTCTTTGATTGGTTTAAATCTGCTTTTTTTCATAGGAAAATACATTATTGAAGTTTATACCCTCCTTTTGTGTTGTGTTCTCTTTTCATGAAGAATCCCATTGTTTTTTTATCATACTGTGTTTTTTTATTTTTTCAAGTTTTTTAATATTTTTCATTTATCTATTTTTTAGAATATTATTTTCAAATCATCTAAATTTTCAGAAATTAAATAATTATCAGTAACCAATATTTTAGATACTCCTTTTTCTAGGAATTTATCTATATTGAAAAATATATTCAATAATTTATTTTCCAACACTGATTTCAACCCTCTCGCTCCAATATTTTTATTTATACACATATCTACTATATGATATAAACTTTCTTTAGTAAAATCAATTTCTATATTATAACACTTGAATAGATTTTTAATTTGCATGATTATTGAATTTTTTGGTTTGATTAAAATATCATACATTTCTTCTTTTGTTAATTCCCTAAAGGGCACTATTATGGGTGTTCTTCCGACCAATTCCTTTAACATACCAAATTTTATCAAATCTTCAGGTTCTATAAAATCGATAAGTTGATTATATTTTTTTGTATTTTTCAACTCTGATATAAAACCTATGTTAAATTTTTCTTTATTAAGCCTGTCTTCTATGATTTTTTCTATTCCCAAAAAAGCTCCACCCAGAATAAAAAGAATATTGTTTGTCTTCATTTCTACGAACTCAATATTCTGTTGACCTTTCTTAATGTTACCGATAGGTATTTTTACAGTAGTATCTTCCAAAACTTTCAATAAACTTTGTTGGACTCCTTCTCCAGAAACGTCTTTTATATAACTCGAAATTTCGTTTTTTCTGGCTTTTTTATCTATTTCGTCAATAAAAACGATGCCATGTTCTGCTTTTTTTATGTCCCCTTTTGCGTTGTATAACAATTTTTGAAAAATAACATTTACGTCATCTCCGACATATCCGGTTTCAGTGAGAGTTGTAGAATCTATATTACAAAAAGGCACATTAAGATAATTTGCCATCGTTCTTAACATTTGTGTGTTATGTGTAACAATATAATTATCTGTTACGTAAAGTCTTTTGCTATTTTTTAAACTTATGCAAACACATTCTTCTTCGTTTTTATAATAAAATCCCATCAACTTCAAATATAAGTTATTATTCATTTTATTTAATTTTTCTTTTGTTAAATTTATAGAATAGATATTGTAAGGAAAGGAGCAAAATAACAAAATTCTTGTTTCTAAATTTATTTGATCTATTTTTCCTCCTAATGACCATACCAGTTTTTTCACGAATTCCACGATGTTCGGATATTCCTTCTTGAACTCCAGGATCAATTCCAAAAAAGAACATTCAATGAAAGCATGATCTTTGATTTTATCGTAATTTTTATCTAAAAATTTTATTATGTTTATCCTTTCTCTTATAGGTATATTATATACTATATTATCCAAATCTTCTCTTTTTGATATTTCATCTAAAAAATTTATATTTTTCAATTCCTTTAAGGAAAAATTCAAATCACTATTCTTTATTTTACCTAACGGGGATGGCAAAGGAACATAAATTTCATTTTCTTTACAAAATATTTTCTTGAATATGATATCTTTAGTCGTCAATATGACAATTTCTTTTTTTAATTTTTCTTTGTCTATAAGAAGGACTTTCCATAAATGATCTTCACATGAATCGACTGTTCTTTGATCTTCAAAAACGAAAGTAAATATTTTTTTCTTACCTTGGGGATATATATCTCTTATTTCTACCAAATTGTTTCTATTATCTATGATTATATCTTCTTTTTTTAAGTCTTTGAAAAATTTCCATCCTTGGGAAGTCAATATTTTGGAGTATAAAGGCTGTGCCTTGCCCGAACCAGAAGGCCCTATCATTATTATATTCGATTTTTCTATTTTGTTGTTTTCTTTTTCGTTAAATAATGTTTTTTTATAATGATTACTTATGGCCACGCTCATTATTTTTTTTGCTTTTTCTTGTCCTATGATATGATCATCCAAATACGATTTTATTTTTGATGGAAAAACATCAAATGTTTTTTCTTCTGGAACAGATATATTTTCTTCTTTTATGAGTTTATAGCATGTCTCAACACATTCATCGCAAATGAATACGTTATTAGATGATATTATTTTTTTGAACTTGGTTATATTTTTCTTACAAAAAGAACATATTATTAATTCTTGTGATTTGTCCATTTTAATAAGTTATTGTATTTTCTATAAAATTATTTATTTGATAAAATATTTTTAGTGTGTTAAAAAATCATCAATATGTCAGAAATAATAAATTTGTTTAAAAATAAGCTTTTGGAAAAAGTGAACATACAAAAAATATCTAGTTCGGGGTGGTACATATTCAATGCTGTCTGTTGTCCTTATCATGGAAACGAAAGACCTGACAGAAGAAAGAGAGGAAATTTCTATTTTACGGAAAACAGTTGGGTTTATAATTGTTTCAACTGCGGATTCAAGACGGTTTTTTCGGAAAATAATTTAGTTCTTACTGAAAGAAATAAAAAATTATTGGAATGGATGGGGTTTTCTCAAGAGGAAATCAATGAAATATCTTTTTCTCTTTTGAAAAGAAAGAACTTGGAACAAAAGAATTCTAATAATCCAAAAGATGAATATTTCAATTTCTTTGATTATATAAAAACACTCAACCCGACAGAAAAAGAAGAAGAAATGGTTTCTATAGAAGAATATTTAGATAGACAAGATTATAAAGAAAACAAAAACTTCATGAAAATCTTAGATTATCTTTTTTCTAGAGGTAGTTATATAGTAGATTGTCTTGATAAGATATATTGGGTCGAATCTTCGCCCGACATGATAGTCTTGCCTATATTCATAAAAAATAAAATTTATGGCTATATTATGAGAAATTTGAATAAATCCATCAAATACATGAATATATTTTTTGATAATAAGAACTTATTATACAACTTAGATTCTGCTTTCAAAAATAGAAAATATATTATTCTTGTGGAAGGACCTTTCGATGCATTATCGATAGATGGTATTTCCATAATGAAAAATACAATAAATAACAACATTATAAAAATGTTGAAATCTTTCAATAAAGAAATAATAATCTTGCCTGATAAAGATATTTCAGGGTTGAAAGTTATAGAAAAAGCATTGGAACATAATCTGAGAGTATCTTTTCCGTTTTTCGACTATTGGGATGAAAAAATAAAAGACGCATCTGATGCAGCAAAAAAATATGGAAAGTTTTATACTTTAAATTCTATAATAAGAAGCTCAACAGATGATCCATTGAAAATAAAAACTTTGACAAATTTATTGAAGAATGAGATGATATCAAATTTAGAAGATTAAAATGGAAAATGTTTTGTATAACAGTGATTTTCAAGAATTCATTATACAATTTTTTTTGAGTTGTCACGATTCTTTTGCCAGATCTGTTTCGATAGTAAAACCAGAATATTTTTCTGGATTAAACAAAAAAATAATAAAATATCTTATCGAGTATTCCGAAAACTATAAGACTCTACCTTTGTTCGAAGATGTCAATGCAAGATTTGAAAAAAATTTTAAAAAGATAGAAAACATAAGTGAAAGGGACATAGAGGCCTTTTTGTCGTGTTTGGAGCAGTATTGCAGACATAAGGCAATAGAAAATATAATTCTCGAAAGCCCTGATTATCTAAAAAATCAAAATTATGGAGAATTGGAAAAGAAAATCAAGGATGCTTTGTTGATTTCTCTTTATAATGATCTGGGAACAGATTATTTCTATAGTCCAAAAGAAAGAATTCTTAAACTAAGAGAAAGAAATAATACTGTCTCTACTGGTTGGAAGTCTGTGGATAAGAAACTATTCGGGGGCTTAAATCGTGGAGAAATAACACTTTTTGCTGGAAATTCCGGAGTTGGTAAAAGTTTGTTTTTACAGAATATAACATTGAATTTCTTGAAGCAAAAGTTGAACGTAGTTTATATAACTTGTGAGTTATCTGAATTGCTCACTTCCATGAGAATAGATGCCATGCTAACCGGTTTATCGACGAAGGAAGTGTTCAAACGACCTGATGACGTTGAATTGAGTGTTAAATTGGCAGCAAAAGAATACGGAAAATTACAGATAAAGTATTTGCCCCCGGGAACGACATCCAATAATATAAAATCATATCTTAAGGAATTTGAGATAAAATCGGGAATAAAACCCGATGTTTTGATAGTTGATTATTTGGATTTGTTATATCCCAATTCGAAAAAAATAAATCCATCTGATTTGTTTATAAAAGATAAATTTGTTACAGAAGAACTAAGATCTTTATCGGTGGAGTTTTCTTTGATATGCGTTTCTGCTTCTCAATTGAATAGGTCGGCAATAAATGAAATTGATCATGATCAAAGCATGATTGCGGGTGGAATAAGCAAAATTAACACTTGCGATAATGTTATTACGATATATTCATCGGATAGTATGAAAAAAATTGGAGAATATCAACTGAAGTTCATAAAAACTAGATCTTCGTCGGGGGTTGGTTCGACTGTCATTCTTAATTTCGATGTAAATTGTCTAAGAATAACAGACAAGGAAGAAGAACTGGAAATAGATGAAACCATTAAAAAAGATGCTAAAAAAAGAGTTATGTTGAATAATATAAAAAGAAATAACGAAAATATCGTAGATATCAAAAATATCGATAAAAGCGATCTTTCCGGAACAAACGATATCATAGATGATGAAAAAAAGGTCGATTCATTGAAAAATCTCATAAATAAAGTTATAACAAAAAAATCACAAACATGAAAAATTTTATAGATGAACTGGTAGATCTTATATCAAATAACAGTAGTTCCAAATTCCAAGTTTTAGAAAAAAAATCGATAGATATTATAATTTCTTCAAATAATTTTATGAAAGAATTAAAAAAAATATTCAATGAAGAAGAATTCAACATTCTTCAAAAAAAGTTTTTTCTTGCCATAAAAAACAATGACCCGAATAAATTCATAAGCAAGTATAAATATCTTTTGAACAAAAAATTATCTATGAAACATGCCAAAAGAATTAAAGAAAATAATAAAAACGATGTAGAAAATAAAGAAATTGAAAAAAAGGACAATGAATCGATATAAAAAATCAATAGAAATAAAAAAATCAATAAAATCAAAAAAATCAAAAAATAAGGAGATAATAAACGAATTCATTTCTTTCAAGAATATAAAATTACCTAAATTCAAGAACTTTTATTATATTTTTAATGATTCCATAGGAGAATATATAGCAAAGAAAACCCTGAACAGTTGGAGCAAATATTGCGAAAGGTTAGGATTAGATCCTAATAATGTAGAAGCAATACATTTTTATGACTGGGTTACTAAAGTTCAAAAAGTAAAAAATACATTCGTCAATCAACTCAAGATCGTTCATAATGGCGCGAATCTTTATTTTAAAAGATTTATGAAAGATTTTTCTGATCTGAAATTATCATCACAACAAATTTCGGATTTACTTAATCAATTGATAATATTCGAAAAAAAGTATATTCTAAGCAATCGACAATATGATCCTAGCGAACAAGTAAGAAATCTAAGAAAATATCAAGATATACATTCTATAGAAGGAATAGATGAATTAGAACAAAATACAAGAAGCCATGATTTAAATAAACAAACCAAAAAAGATAGTAGCTGGAATGAAGAAAATAGCGAAACAAATGATGATAATATTATGAAAACTAACGATTATTTTCGAAATTTAGATATGAAAATAGATAAAAAGTTAATTTCGTTAAAAAATATGATATATAAACAAGCGAAAAATAAAAATTATAATAATCAACAAATTTACGAAATTTTGAATAATTTCTTGAATAAATTATTGAATAACAATAATTTGATAGATATGGTATTGAAATATTCTAAATCAGGCACTAAAATAGGATAAACTATAATAAAATAATTTATTTACAAATTTTTTTTTATGTCTTAAAACACCCATAGATCATGAATGAAAGAAAAACAATTTTACGAATTTTGGACGAAGTAAACATAAAATTCGAAAATCTTGATCCAGTTACAAGGAAAAAGATCGTAGATTCATTAAAATTTTTTGTTCCTAGTGCAAAATATTCACCAAAATATAAATTGGGAAAATGGGATGGTACTGTTTCTTATGCGACCATAGGAGGGAATTCTTTTTTGAATTTATTGGATGTTATTTTGCCTATAATTTATGATAATGGTTATGAAATTGATATAGAAGACGAAAGAAAAAAATATAATTTTAATTTTTCCGAGATTGATCAGAACATATTTAAGGATAAGTTTTGGCCAAAAGGACATGCTTGTGAGGGACAAAACATAATTCTTAGAGAACATCAGGTTTTTGTCATCAATAATTTTTTGAAAAATTTGCAATCTTTACAAGAAATACCCACTGGTTCAGGAAAAACTTTAATAACTGCTACATTATCACACTTGGTAGAAAAATATGGAAATTCAATAATTATTGTTCCTAACAAACAACTTGTAGAGCAAACAGAAAAAGATTATAAGAATTTAGGTTTAAATGTAGGAGTTTTTTACGGTGAAAGAAAGGAAATCGATAAAAGACATACGATAGCAACGTGGCAAAGTTTAAACATGCTTTTCAAATCAGAAGAAAATAAAGATTGGATAAAGAAGATTGTTGCAGTTATTGTCGATGAAGCTCACGCTGTGAAAGCAAACGAATTAAAAAAAATGTTAATTGGTAATTTTTCATTTGTTCCTATACGTTGGGGATTGACAGGCACGATACCGAAAAATAATTACGAATTATATTCATTGGTTGCCGCCATAGGTCCGGTTGTCAATCGAATACAGACACGAAAGTTACAAGAACAAGGAGTTTTATCTTTCGCTAATATAATCATAAGACAAAAAGTAGAATATGGAGAATTCGAATCTTGGAATGATGAAATGGAATATCTGGTCAAAGATAAAGACAGGCTAAATTGGGTTGCCGAACAAATACAATCGATTTCCATGTCAGGTAATACTTTGGTTCTTTTTAATTTTATAGAGACCGGCGAATATTTGAATAAAATATTGAAAAATAGTGTTTTCATTCACGGTGGAATAAATTTAAAAGAAAGAGAAGAAAAATATTCAACAATAAATGAAACAAACAACAACATAATATTGGCTACCTGTGGTGTTGCATCTGTTGGAATAAATCTTTTGAGAATTTTCAATCTTGTTTTATTTGAACCGGGAAAAAGTTTTATTCGAACCATACAAAGCATTGGAAGAGGACTGAGAAAAGGAAAAGATAAACACCATCTGGTTGTTTATGATATATGTTCTACTTTAAAGTATTCTAACAGACATATGTTAGAAAGAAAAAGATATTATAAAGAAGCATTATATCCTTTTGTGATAGAAAAAATAAGATAAAAATGAAAAGAGAAGAGCTACTAAAAATACTTGATAAAATGCCTTTGAGGGAATTGCAAAAGGAATGTGCCAGAGCGCAAGTAGTTCTGGATTGGAATCTTATTGGAGATTTAAGCAGTAAAACAAAGTACGACAGTAGATTATATTATAAAAAAGTCATAGAAATTTATTATCAAATTTATGGCAATTTACCAAGTGTCGAAGGTCCAGGAAAAAATGTCAAGTTATTATATGAATGATTTTACTTGAAACTAATTTTTCTTTGGAAATTCTGGAAAAACTATGTTTATATCACTAGCTTTGTTGTTTGTTTTTATTCTCGGTTGAAAAAGATGATCAAAATGCGCTTTTATATTGTCTATTATACTTTGTTCACCTGAACTTCCACTTGATCTAGCATTTCCTGAATTGTTGTTTCTATTTGATTCCGAGCCTTCTTGTCCCGAATTCGAGCCAGTGGAATTTGCTTTTACTGGTATGCCTCTTCTTAATAATTCTTTTATTTTTTCTGCTTTTTCTCTATCAGTTTCGGTGTAATCTATTTCGAATTGATAAGGATTTTCTATGATTTTTTCATCTTTCACTTTTAGGACCCAGTAATATATTTTTCCCTTTTCTTTTAAAGTTGGGTTTTTAATATATACGTCCAATACCAAAAAATTTTCCGGAATTGTTTGACTTGGATATCCTGAAAAAAACTTGATATATTTATAATTAAAATAAAAGAAAGAACTAACCAAGAAAGCCAAAAAAATAGACACCATTACATTTTTAATGTTTTGTGATATTGTATATAATATCAAAATTATTATTATCAAAGATATCAAAGAAAAAATTATGTTTTCCATAAAGTTTATTTATTAATAAAAAAAACAACGATTATTTAAAAAAATATAAATAAAATCATAAATAATAAAAAATGAATTACTTTAAAGTAAGCGGAGTTTCATTATCTTGTAGGTTTGGAAAAAATGGAAATATAATCAGAAACGCAACTTCCGGGCTAGAAATAAGAAACCCGACAGACACTGGGTATTCAAATATACTTTTCAATGCTTCACAAGCAAACAATGGTACCGCTTCTTCCCCTGCTTATAGTTTCTTTTCGGAAAATAATACAGGTCTTTTTTTACAAGGTGTAAATCAATTATCTCTTTCAGTAGATGGAAATGGATCAATAATAGTAAGACCTCCTAGCACTGCAAATCCTACTTTAACAATAACCGGAACATCATCGATACAACTTCCTTCTGGTACAACTGCAAATAGACCAACTTCTACTTTAGCTGGGCAATTCAGATACAATACTTCTATTTCTTCCGGGAGCTTAGAATTTAGAGATTCTACACAATGGAGAATCATATTAGATAATGTGAACTATACAAGCTATGTAACTGCTGGACAAGAAGATATTTTATATAGATTCACTCACTTGGTATAATAAAAAAATTATTCTATAAATTTCATTATAGTTCTCATTCTGTCTTTCAAGTCTTCGAAATTTTTTACGATAAAAATAACATTATCTGATCTATCGAAATTTTCCTTATAATTTGGATACAATATATCTTCATTTTCGATAAGAATTATAAAAATCTTGACTTTATTGACAATTGACCAAGAAACAAAGTTTGTATCTTTTATACTTGGCCCTTCATTGTTGATGCCATCTGTTATTATTATCAATATATTTTCTCTGTAACTTTTATCGAATAATATATTCATAAAAAACATCAAAGCTCTTCCTACCGCAGTCGATCCATAACTCGATCTCTCTGATTTTATATATTTTTCTATAGCGGAAAAATCATCGGAAATATAATAAGATGAAACATCAGTCGACCATTCGTAAATGGATATTCTTTTTTCTCGATTTTTCAATTTTAGATTTTTTACATAATCATTTATATCTATAAAAGCATTTTTTATTTCATTGTATTCAAGAGTCGAAACCGAACCAGAAACATCGACGGCGAAAGAAATATGTATTTTGTGATAAGAACCTGCTTGTGAAAAAGAAACTAAAAAAAGCAATATAAAAATTACAAATTTATATATAAAAAATTTTTTCAACTTTATATGTATTTATTAATTAGATTTTTAAATCTTGTTTTAGATGACATAAAATAAAAAACATTTAATAAATATAATTAAAAATGTCAACTAACGAAAAGACCAAAAATCCATATTCTTATAGATCTATAAAATCTACTTCTAGTGACACTGCAAATTCTTCGTCTATAATAGATAAATCTTATGGAAGATTGAAAGATAATTTGATTTTAAAAGGAATAGTAGCAGCAGATGGAATAGAATTAATCAATCAACAATTTCAAAATGGTTTCGGTGAAAACAATATAGGAACAAGAATAATTTTAAGATTAGATCCGAATCCTGGTTTAAATACTCCATACGTCAGAAAAACCGGCGATCAAATGACCGGAAATCTGACATTTTCGAACTCTTCCGGAGCAAGAATTTTAGCTGGACAAAATAGTGCTGCTCAACCATCATTTTCTTTTTTAAGTGATCCCGATACTGGAATTTTTAGACCAGCTAACAATAATATAGGTTTTTCCACGAATGGAATAGAGCGATTAAGAATAAACCAAAATGGTGATATCATAAGCTCTTCTACGGGAGAACTGAGATTGCCAGCCGGAACCACGGCTCAAAGACCAACTTCACCTGGAAACGGAACAATAAGATACAATACAACAACGAACAGCCTTGAAGGATTTATAAATGGCGCTTGGTCAAACATTTTGAATTATGTGAATACACCAAGCGTCGGAGATGTTTTAACTTGGTCCCCGGGGGGTGCAACGTGGGTATCTTCTTCTCTTTTAGTTGGTAGTAAAGTTTTTATTGTTCCTAATATACCGGCTAGAAACGCATTAACTGGTGTTAACATAGGCGATATGTGTTTTGTTCAATCTTCGTTTGATGGTGAATGGGCGTTTTTCTTGTGTATAAACAATTCTCCAATTACATGGATAGAATTCGCCAATTTTGACTCTAAAGAAAGCGATTCGAATACTGCCCAAATCAATGTCAATTTCAACAGTGCTTCGCCTTTGTTGATAGCAAATGTCTCGAATAATACGAGAGTCTCTTGGGTTCTTGTCGAAGTCATTGTCCCGTTCAATGGTACATCTCCGACAATGGAAATAGGAGACAACGGCGTGAATAATAGATTAATGGACAATTCTTTAATAAATCTCTCTGTTCCAGGCGTTTATGTTTCTAATCCCACATATTTTTATACTGGTTTAACTACAGATGAAAATATTTTTTGTTATTTTAATTCCAGTGGTTCTACACAAGGTTTTGCAAGAGTTACCATATCCTGGATGTAAAGAACAAATATAAATTACTTTTAAGCAATATTAATTTTTTGTAAAAAAATTATTATTATAGGGCGAAAAAATATAACATAAAATAAATATTCTTAAACAACAAAGGGAGAATAAAAAATGGCAACAATATTGAATTTTGGTATAGCTGGAGTATCCGGCAACGTTTTATTCGGTAAAAACGGAATAAGATTAAGAGATCAAGCCGGAGCTTTTCAAGCAAGGAATGCATCGGATACAGCATTCGTAAACATCGAAGCAGAAAGACTTTTGTCATCTTCAGGAACGGCAGCTTCTCCTGCAATTTCTTTCCATGGAGATCCTGATACAGGTTTATATTCTTCTGCGGCAAACACGCTACAAGTTTCTGCCGGTGGCAATTTGGCCATGACAATCGTAAGCCCGACAGTTACCACTTCATCTACCGTAGTATTCAACAGCACAAGGGCTATAACTCTTCCTGTTGGAGCCAACGCAGATAGACCAACAACTCCGACCGCTGGTATGTTAAGATATAACAGCGGAACCAACTTGATTGAATTTTATGATGGCACTACTTGGAGAAGCTTATCTGAAACCAATTCTTTCGTAACTATAACTCCTACTGGAAATACAAACGGTGTTTCTGTTGTTGCTGACTCTTCGAATGATACATTGACTCTTGATGCTGGAATAGGAATAAGAATAAACGGAAATGCTGGCACTGATACCTTAACAGTAAGATTTACCAGAGAAGGTATGTCAGCAAAAACTCCTCTCGTTGCCGCTGACCAAGTTGCAATCTTTGACTCTGCCAACTCAAACGAACCAGCTTATGCCACGATGACTACCGTGGCTAACTATATATTATCTGTAATCCCAGGCGCAGATCCATTAGTAAGAAGGCAAGCTGGTGTTGCAATAAACGATAACGTAAATATTTCTACACCACTGCCAACCCCATCTGGCGCTAACGTTTATGTTACAAGAATTATCATCAATGTAACCACTGCCGCAGTTGGTGGTAACGGCGGTGTCATTACTGATGGTACTAATACTCTCGTTGCCGCCTCGGAATGGAACTGGAATAATACCGGAATTTATGTAATCGATTTACCATTAGCTGTTTCTTCTAATGGCGCGCAGTTATCTTTCGACTTTACTACTGCTCCAACTACTGCTGGCGTTGCAACAGTTACTGCTGAATACAAAATAGTATAATAACATATTATAAAAAACAATACCAGGGAGGGGGAATATTTCCCCCTCTTTTTATATTTTTTTATAATTTAGAATCAGTAACTAAATTATCAAATTAAAAACCAATTTAAAGAAACAGATTTTTAATTTTCATATTATTTCAAGGTAATCAAAAAGTTATTATGCAATAAAATATGAACTTTATCATGAGAAAAACTTAAAATAGTTTTTTATTATTACAAATTATTTCTCTATGTGATTTAAAACAAACTTTAATTCGCGATTTCAATAAATGCGTTTGAAATAGTTAAAAGCAATATTCTTTATAAAAAAAAGAAGCCGAAAACGCAAAAATTTGATGTAAACTTATCTAATTAATGTCTTTATTTTACTGATTTGTTATAATAACAAGTATAAAGTTTATTATTTTAAACAGAATTTATCAAAATTTTTATTCTGTTTTTTACATTCAACATGTTATAAAAATTTATATACCAATCTCCAGGTGTTAATATTACGGGAAAGTAATCTATTATTTGTGCAGTCAAAGGTTGTGTAGAAATTCTATATTTCACGGGTCTATTGATAACGTTGAAATTATTATTATTGATTGAAGAAATAAGAGGATTCGTTCCAACAGGTTCTTTCGAAAACCAAAATTTTATTGAACAATCTTGTGTTTCTTCTGTTTTATGTAAAATGAAATCAATAATACTATTTTGCAAAAGACCGAATTCTATATAGAAACCTTCGTATCCTAAATCTGGATCTATCGTTTCTATTATATTATTAGAAAAAGGAACATTATAAAACTTTTTAAAGAACATTTTTAAATATTTAATGTTGATCTCAACATCCAATGAAATTTTCTATTATCTGCCATTCTCTGTGTAATGAAATCCATCATTTCTTGATTGTTCATATATTCTAAAATATTAAATAAACTATAATATCTTTTATACTGTATTTCCAAAGAATGTAAAATATCAAGACACATTTTGTTTTGGTTTTCTATTTTTTGAACAAATTTTATATCAGAGAATTTCAATAATTTTATTGTATTTTGTGGTATGAAAAAATTCATTTGTCTTATTTTTTCAGCGAAATTATCGATATTTTCTAAAAAATTTTCATACATTTTTTTGAAAAATTCGTGTAAAGACAAAAAATTAGAACCCTTTAAATTCCAATGATAATTCAAAGATTTATGCAACAAAACCATTTCATTTGAAAAACATTTATATAGTTCTTTTTTTAAAATAGTTTTATTGTTCATCGCTTAAAATATTTATATTATTTTGTTGTTTTTATATAGATTTATTGAAGAAAGGAGACAAAATAAGTTCTTTACTGGTTAATGTTTCCATCGTAACTTTGACAATTCTTGGTACTTGGTTGGTATTTGTGTTACAAACATATACTTCATTTGGACTTAAATATATGGCATTATAACTTGTTCCAAATCCACCATTGGGTGTATATATGGTATCCGTAAAAGGATCATAAATTGTAGCATTTGGAACTGCCCCCAACGGAGTCATCAGAACGTGTCCATTTGGTAATAATACAGGCATCAAAAATTTGTTGCCCCCAGAAGCAAGAGTAAACGATGGTGTTGCAAAAATTTGATTCGCCGGATCATAGATTAATCCGTATGGGGCATCATGAGGACACATAAATATTCTTCCGTCTTTTAATTGTACTGCTCCTTGATGACCATCCATAAAAGAAGTCGTAAGAGCTTGAGTAAAAACAGTATCATTGAAAGGATTATATATTGAAATAGCGTTTGCTGTTCTTGGTGTAAAAAATATTCTTCCATCTGAAAGAACACAATGTCCTCTAAGTTGACCAAGTGGATATCCTAAAGCAGGAGTACTTAATGTATTTGTTATTGGATTATATATTCTTGCAGGCGGAGATGTCAAAATACCAGTTCCTGGACAAATAAAAATATTTCCATTTCTTAAAGTCGTGCATCCAAAACAATTCGAAAGTGTTCCTGTCGGGTAAGTGCCTGCTGGTGTTATTATTGTATTATTCAAGGGATTGTAAATTAATGAATAATTGACATTATGTGCAGCAATAAAAACCCTTCCATCATGCATAAGCGTTGCCCCAACGAATTTATTTGCTGTTGCAGCAACGGTCGCCGCTGTTACTAAAACATTTGTAGAAGGATCATATATAAATAACCTTGTTTCGTCTCTAGGAACATGTAAAATTCTACCATCTAAAAGTCTTAAAGCACCAGAAATTGATCCTGCTGATATAGAGGTTAAGGTAGGGAAAGAAAAACTTGGTGTTATTACCACTACTGTATTATCGTTTTTGTTTCTATAACTTAATGCTTCCAACGCAGCTAAAAATCTTGTATAAAAAAGATTTCTTGTTCTTTCTACGTTTGTGGTAAAATCAATATTTAGATAATTTGAAGAATAATTATTCAGTAGATTAGATAGATAAGGCATTTAAGATTATTTATTTAAAATATTTTTTCTATGAAAAAAATTCCCTTATCTTTATTTTCTTTAAAAAACGTTAAAGTTTGTCTGGTCAACGTGCATTTTATTGTTACTTTTTCTTCTTTTTCTATTTTGTTTAAAAAATCTTCAAATAATATTTGTTCATTGTTGTTATCAATGAATCTACCTTCAAAACTTTCTTTGTTCAAAAGTAAATTTTTTTCTTCCTTATCACAACTATCTATTTTGTTTATAAATGCCAAATATAAAATTTCATCTTTTATTTCCCAATTACCGATATATTCTTTATCGAAAAGAAATGTTTTTAGAGAAGAGTATATATTTTTATTCTTGTCTATTTTTATAAAATTTTCAAAAATTTCTATTTCTTGAATTAACCCAATTACGAAAAATTCATTTTCAAGATGTTTTTCACTTTTTACTTTTACAAAACATTTTTTTGTTTTATTAAGATTCGTAAAAAAAATATCACAAACATCTTTATACAATAAATTATTTTCTATTGAAAATTTCAATTTTGAAACATTTTCCGGACGAAATATTTCATAGAGATTGAATTTTTCATTTTGTTTTATAAAATTCTTAAAAAAGTTGAAATTGTAATATATGAAAGAATCTTCGTTGAAAATATTTTTTTTCAAAATAAACATATTGTAAATTTTCGATTCATCGAAAATGTTCTTTATCAATTTGTTTATTTTATGAGGTTCGAAATTTTCTATAAAATCCATACTGTCTTCATAGATCGAATATAATACGAAAAATTTATAATCAACGTTTTTGATGTTTATTGTGAAATATTTCACTTTGCTATAAATTTTGTTTTTTTCTCTTTTCAAGATGAAAAATTCGACATTTTCCTTTTTACTGTTGTCAAAAATTCCAAATATATTATTATTTCCATTTAATTTTATATCCAATATTTCATTGATGTTCAAGTTTTTTAGTTCTTTTTTGAATATATTGAAAAATTTTTCATTGTACAGAATTATATTACCACTTCTGTCGGTTATTACAAAAGGTCTGTTTATTATTTTATCAAATATAAAGAAATTTTTCTGTAAAAAATGTTCATCAGAAACTAATTGGTGTCTCATATCTTCTATGACATCATTGATGGAATAAACAGCTTCATTTAAAATTTTCTCATTTAAACTTATAATGTTATTCTGATCATCATCGTTTTTTTTATTTCTGAATATGCCCAACATTTTTATCTTTTTATAGTTTTGTTTTTATATCAATTAATACGTTTTTTATACTATTTATTGCTTCAGTTATTTTAATTACTGCCTCATGATAATTTTCTAAAATTTTTTCCAATTTTTTATCTTTTTCTATTTTTTCTTTTATGATTCTATTTCTATCAAGTAACAATATTATTATTGTTACTATCAAAAGCAATATTATTGCTTTCTGGTCTCCGTCTAAAAGAATTTTTATGAACCCAAATAAAAGTTCCATAAACATATTTATTGGAATATAGTATTTTGTTCACAAAAGAAAAAATAATTTATTTTAATAAATAAAATTAAAACAAATGTCAGATATAAGAAATCTAACATACGACGTTACTATAAATCAATTAGGGCCTCTTTCTGAAGGATTTTTGGACAATGAACCTTATTACTTAAAAGTACCTTTTCCAACAACCCTGACAAATGCCATTACAAAAGCAAAAGCATTATATAGATGGAATTTCATGATTTTTTCCATATCTAAAAATGCAACGATAGAAAAAATATCGAATATCGTAAAAATAGGCGCAAACTTACATGATAATCCACCTTCGTCGATAAGTTTTAGGATAAAATTCGATAGAAATTTTTATTTTTCTTCCACCGAAGATAATACCGGAAACTTTTTTGAATTAAGATTAGGATCTATTGATAATCCCGGTACTGGATATTTGCCTGGACAAATATTGACCGCATTGGGTGGAACTCCTTCTACTTTTGGAGGACAAGCACAATTTAGAATATTATCTACGACACAATCCGGTTCTATAATTTCTTTGGAACAAATCGATGTCGGACATTACATAACAGTACCAACGAATCCTGTTCCTTTAACAGGAGGAACCGGCACCGGCGCACAAGTTGATCTTTCAGTCATAAGCAATCCGCAATTAAAAGGAAGAATGTATTTGAGAAGAAGAATAGCAGAAGCTCTCATGTTCAGCGGTAGCAACATATTGGTAGAAGTTTATGATCCTACTCCTACTCCACCGCATGGTCCTCCGCCAAAACCATTGATACCTAGAAATCCACAAAGAACGGTTTCTGTAAATTTCGTTCCTTTGGCTTCATCTATTTCAGTAGCAGAATCCAATATAAATATAACAATAGTATAAATTGATTGATGATATATCTCTTTTATTACAAAAAAGCGCATATATTATACCACGAAAATAAATATACTGAAGATTTTAATATGAATAATGGAAGATCAAATATAAAAATTTACAAATGGTTAAAAAATGAAATAAATTTCGTAGTAAAAGATTTGGATAGAAAAAGAGTTCCATTTTTCGATAAAGTTCCGTATATAAATCTTATCAACAATCTTACTAATGAAGTCGTTCTAAGAAAAGAAATGTATGTAAGAGATCCTCAAAAATCTCAATTGTATGTTATTTTTGATCAAACCGATTTGATGAATTTAGATAATACTTTTTACAGATATGTAGTAACTTTCGAAGATATTAATTCTGTAGAAAATGTTTTATATACTGATCAAACATTTTCTTGTCATGGTTACATGGAACTATTGGATGCACACGTTCCCCCCCCTAAAAAACCAGATATAATATTAGGAGAAAATTTTTTACCTTATGAAATTTCGTTAATACCTCCAAAAACCGTATATTTGTCTTCTGCGCTCAAAGCAAGAAGATTATATGGATATTCTGGTAATTTGATGACATATGCGTTATATTTAACAAATTGGTTAGGATATGTCACGATACAAACAACATTGGAATCCAATCCACCCGATTCCTATGCTCTTTGGTCCACATATGAAACAATGAACTTTTATCCTACACCATATACTGGGATATATTGGGGAAACATAATAGGAAATTTCAGTTATGTAAGATTTGTCTATGAAAACGACACATTGAATACAGGAACTTTCGATAAATTAGTATTCAAACCATAAATAAATAAAAACATGATAAATTATGTAAAAAATAGAATAGAAGAAATTTTAAAATCAAAAAATACTGTTTTTGTAATGTTCAATCCGGAAAATCTAAAGACTTTCAACGTAAATGAAACCAATTCTTTTTTCTTGAAAAAAGAAAAAATACTCATTTCATTGGAAGAAGACAACAAAAAAATAATTTTGAAAATTTATTTTTCTAAATTGGATAAAAACGAACGTTTTTTGGTAGATTTATTGAAAGTGTTTAGGAAAGAATTCAAAATAATCGATGTTGTTTTAGTTGTAAAAAAATTCAATAAGATAAACATATAGCAAATTCAAGAAAATTGAAATAAATCTTCATCTGTATTCGTTTTAAATTTATCAATGTTCCATCCCAAAACTTCAAACAAGTTTCTTAATTTGGAATAAAAGGATACTTCTTCCATTTCTTTTTCGTCAAATGGCAATTTTTTGAACCAGTCTGGTAAAAATTGTTGATCTATCGGATAAGCAATAGAATTCATATTAAAAACATTATCTTTCAATTTACAAACAACTATTTTCATTCCGTCTTGTATTGGCATAGAAAATTTGTCATTGTTTATTTTACAGAGTTTATTCCAATTCAAAGATGCAGCCACATGTCCGGGAACAGTCAATCTTTTTATCTTTTCTATTTTTTTTCTTATCTTTTCTCTTTCTTTTTCTGTGCTAGCATTCAATAATTCTTTATGCAACTTTACATTTAAATCTATGTCATTTTTGTTTTTTTCTCTTTCCATGTAAGAAGTTAAATTATTCACCCTTTTTGGAGTCCCTTTTTCCCATGGTTGCCAACGATTCAATTCTTCTTTTTTGAATTGCTCTACTCTTTTTAATATATAAGAAAAATCTTTATCGTTCAAAACATCGATAAGTATACTTTCCAGAAAATCTTGTATTTTTTCTGGAGTATCCGATCTTTTTAAATCCAATCCCATGGCTTTTAATTTTCCCGGGGAATCATTTATATCGAATCTCGTCCCTTCTTTATCGAAAATAAGAATCGCATATCTTTTTTTGGTTATGAATAAACCGTTTAGTCCAACTAATTCACGTCCTGCTTTGATGAAACATTTTTCTTTTTTGACATTGAAATATTTTTTCATTGCTTCTGGCCAAGATTTATTCATTTCTTCTACGACAGCATCATATATTTGTATTAAATTTTCTTTATTCCATTCGAAATTTTTAAATTCTTCATTGTCTTTCAAAGGCCAGATAGAAAAATAACATGAATTATTGACTAATATATTGTTACAAAAAAAATTATGATCACTTTCTACTTCTATATCATATACTTTATTTTTTGTGTTTTCATTAAAAATCTCTACAGATTTTATTTTTATTTCTTTTGTTTTCATGGTATAATTCTATTATATAATAAAACAAAAGACAATGATAAAAATATGTATTGCTTTTATTCATAATATCTCCTATATATCGAGTCATGAAGCTGCGTACCTTCCAGTGGAAATTCAATGCCAACAACGCCTGCAGTGCGTACCTGGAATTGGTGCGCTGGCCAAAGTGGGCTTGGGCGGGTTCCTCCGGGGTCTCCTGCCACAAGGCCGAATGACTCATGACGCATCCGGCGATTGAAAGCGATAAGTGCGATGATAAAAATACACATTGCATCTGACTTACACGGAAACATAAACAGAAAAAATAAAAATATGAATTCATTGGAAAAATTATACGATCCTCCAGATTGCGATATTGTATTTTTTTGTGGAGATTTTTCGGATGGTTTGAATTGCTTAAACGAACTGAAAATACATTATAAAAATAAATTCGTGATTTGGGTAGCAGGAAATCATGATTTTTATGGAGGAGATATTCTTGAATATGAAAAGATATTTAAGAATTATCACAATCAAAATTTCTTTTTCTTGTCAAACGATAGCATCGAAGTAAAAATAAAAAACAAAAGATTAAAAATAATAGGAACAACATTGTGGCCTGACTATAATTTATATGGTAATTTAAATGAAGTCTTTTTGCAAGAATATTTATTAAAATATAACAAAGATCATAAAAATATAAAATATAATGATGAATATTTTTCGCATGAAACATTAATGAAATTAAATAAAGAATCAATAAATTTTCTTGAATCCAAATTAAAATATAATAACAATGATATAACAATAATTTTAACTCATCATCTTCCGACACAAAAAAGTTTATCAAAACAATTTTCAGAATATATAACTAATCCATTATTTGCCAACAACTTAGAATACTTATTTTATAATTATAAAATAGATTATTGGTTTCATGGACATTCTCATGAATCATGTAATTATATTATTAACAATACAAAAATTATGTCTAATCCATTGGGTTATTATAGAGATGGAAAATACCAAAACAAATTTTGGAAAAGTGATTTTATTATTGAAATATGATCTTAGTTTTTATATATTATAACATTTTGAAATAAAATGGTTTTTTATTTTTATATAACATTGCTAAAATGATATATAAATAAATTCATTTATTTTATGATAAAAATAAAAAATAAACATACTATTATAAATACTGTTGAAAATCAAAAAAGGGAGAGAGTATCATGACAAACAATAATTCTGAACAAAACAGGAGAGTTTTTCGTATTTCCGGAACAATAACTTTAACAGAAGAAGGGGAACAAATTATTGAAAATTTTGCTCCGAGAAATACACAAAAACCAACATTAAGCATATTAAACAATTTACTTGTTGCTAGTCAAGGATCGTGGGAATCTAGACCGCAAATAGAAAGTTATCAGTTTAAATTTTATAAAAACGGAGATGTCATAAAAGAAGGCAACGAGGATACAGCAGAATTAGCTGGAAATGGAATATATAAAGTAGAGGTTACGGCAGTAAATTCAGTAGGTTTCGGTTCTGCTTTTTCAGAACCTGTTCTCTATCAACTTCTACAACCAATAAATGTTACCCCGCCAGAATTCGATGGTGATCTAAAAGTAGGAAATTCGGTTAGTTTTATTCCTGGTGTATGGCAAAATGCATCAACAATAGAAAGATGGATCTCAGAAGAAAATAACATAAATACTGTAATTTATGACGGAGATTGGCCTTGGGTACCGACAGAAAGTCTTTTTGGAAAAAATTTGATTGTAGTAGAAAAATCAGGAAATGTCATAGCTAGAAGCAATTCAAAGAGGGTATCTGGTATAGAACCCGATTTTAATATTTCTAACTTAAATAGTGTAAATTTTGGTGAAACATTATCAGTAAATGTTACAAATATAACTGGAGTTCCACAACCGACAATATCATATCAATGGTTTTTCAATGATTCGCCAATTAATGGACAAAATAATAATTCTTTGTTAATAACTGAAGATTATATAAATCAAAATATAAAAGTCAAAGTAACAGCAACAAATGAAGAAGGAGTAAAAGAAAAATTTTCAAACACAATTGTTCCACTAAATCCAGCACAAGCATCAGTAAACGATATCAATTTTGATGTTGTGCAAAATAATAGATCATTATTTTTTGTCAATGTTATAAGAGGTCCGGTTTGGGTTGTGTTGTCTACTTCTAACACAGAAGTAGGAAATAGAATCAAAGTGGAAAATTCAGGAAATGTAGCTCTTACTCCAAATTCAACCGGGCAACATAAAGTATTGATCTTTGATTCTCCAAGAGGAGGAAATATTGTTTTTGAATCAAGAACTTTCAATGTTTTGCCAGAACAAAGATCATTGTCTTTGAATACTCCTGTATCACCACAAAATGTTAATGTTCCTTTGGTTATAAATGGAACATATTCAGGATTTTCTAATCCTACAATTATTGTTTCTTGGATAAGAAATAATAATGTTGTTGGACAACCTTTTACAATAAACAATTCTTCAAACGGTATATGGAGCGGAACAATAAATACACCATCTGAAGAAGGTGTTTACAAATTAAGATGTTCCATAAACAACATAATCACAGAAAGCAATGACATAAATATAGTCAATCAAAATGTAAGAACTATTGCAACATTCGTCGTGGAAGGAACTGGTCTTCCGGAAAACACAATTGGTTTATATGGTCATGCTTTCCCGAGAGGAGCATTACCACAAAATTCTAGTGTTGTTTTCAGATTAGAAGATTCCAATGTATTATGCAGAACTCAAGTTAATCCTTTGTTGCGTTGGAATGACAATTCAATAAAAACAGCTCTTATAGCAATAGAATTGCCTTCTATAGAAAACGAAAGAACAATAAGAGGCAATTTTGTTGTTGGTATACAACATCCTAACCCTGGTTCAAATTTAGATTTAAGACAACTTCTTTCCAACAGAAGTGCAGTAATTAAAACATGGGCACCAGGAAACAATAATCAACCATTATGGACATTCGATGTTATTCAGGCGGCTTTGAATTCGACTGATAGGTGGCATAGCGGACCTTTGGCCGTATCTACTAGAGTAGAAACAAGAGTTCCGGGAACGGCTGTATTGAATACTTCAAACGAATTAGATAGAATCGAAACAGTTAGATTAATAGTAGACGTAATAGCAACAAAAGATGGTTTCTTAGAATTAGATGTTTGTTTCTCTAATGACAGGGTGCATCATTCGAAATTTGGCATAGCTAGATTTGGATATACTATTGAAATAGATAATCAAATAGTATATGATCAGAGACCAAGTTTGGGCCCTGCTACTGATTTGTTGAGATATTCACAATGGATTCGTAGAAGAGGAAGAAAATTGGATGGTACTTTATTAACTGGATGGGGAAATTCCAATAGACCTTTCTTAAGACCAGATTTGGACGTTTTGGTTGCTTCTGGAGTTACTCTGAATTTCGATAGAACATTCCCAATCACCAACGGAAATGATTGGGCAAGAGGTATTCTAGAAAATGCTGCCAATAGACAAAACGACCCTTACTGGAATTATACATTAGCTAGAGACGCGGGCACCGCTGGTGGAAGACCCGAAATAGGTTATAGAACAACCCCTTGTGCTTTCTGGTTAAGAGACGGCAATAGAAATTGTCAAATTTTAGCGCAAAGAGAATTCGAGGCAGCGTCTACAAGAGCAATGTATTATTATGACTGGGACACTAATAGATGGATAAATCCATTGGATTGGCCAAAACTTTCTATATGGGGCCCGCCTTCTCCTGTAGGAACGCCTAAAAATGAAGCAACCGGCGTTCCAAGCGGAGATAACCCGACACATAATAACAGAGATCATATAACTATCGACAAAGCACATCATGGTTCTTTCAATTTTACTCCTGCATTGTTGTCTGGACGTAGACTATGCTATGACGCTCTTGCCGCACGATCTTCGTGGGCAATAATGGAAAATAACGATAGACATGATGGTAATTTGCCATGGCAATACAGTAGAAGAGATGGAGTATGGAGATCATATAGGCCAGATCATACTACCGGTATATCTTGGGCAGGAAAAATTTGGGCACCTCAAACTAGATCTTTTGCATGGGATTTTAGAGATATGGTTGATGCAGTGTCTATACTGCCCGAAAATTATCCAAGCAGACATATATACGAAAAAAATCTAGAAGCTACTATAAATTCTTTTTTTGATATAAAAGATGAAATCTATTCTAGAATAGGAAAAGATTTGGGTATTCCAATTTTACATGCGACTGGAAATCATATGCCAGGATTCATGTTTTCTTTCTTATTCTATGGTGCCATATCTGCCTTAATACAAGGAATAGGAGGACCAAATATAAGATGGTTTGTCGAGGAAATAGCTAAATTCAGATTAGGTAGTATATTACATCCAGATTCCTCGTTTAGAAATGCTGCTATGGGAAGAGATATATTTGTTAGATCTTCAAATGGCACATGGGCAAGAACATGGGCAGACGTGACAAATTTTACAAATCAAGCAATAGGATTGCCCAACGAGGATTATACTGTAAATACAGCGGAGGGTGACTGGCAAAGAAATGTCATTTCTGGTTTAGGTTTGTTGGCTATTCATGGACCAACCGAGGAAATCAAAGCCAGAGCAATGGATGCTTTGGTTTTCTTGAGGTCTGAAAGAGCAAGAGGTGTTGGCAACCACCCGAGATATAGACAAGAAGACTTTTTCGGTGGTTTCTGGCAATTGAACAGTGTTTTTCCCGTAGAACTAAGTTTAAGATACGACAGAAATCCTGTAATATTACCTGATCAAACCTTCTCCGTCGATATAGATTCAGAAGAAGGCACCCTGGTAGGAATAGTGAAAGTAAATGGACCATTCCCAAGAAATTCCTCCAGCTTCCCTTCTACGCCAGATTCTTTCGTTGTTGTATCTCAACCTCAAGGTAATCCATTTTCAATATCACAGGGTGGTGCTATAAGAGTGGCAAATAAATCTGCCTTGGCTTCTCTTCCGCTCGGTAGACATGAAATTACTTTATATTGTAGAACATGGAATCAATGGAGAGTAGATAGTCCAAATATTGAACAAAGAAGCGCAACAGTAACTATCAATATAAATGTAACAGCAAGAAATCCGTTTATTTCAGAAGTTAATACTCCTTTTGCTGTTGCAATAAATTCTCCGGTAAACGGGGTTGTTGGAAAATTAGAGTTATCTGGTTCTAGACCATATTCTTTGTCTATTTTAGAACCAAGATATAGAAATCTGTTTAGAGTAGAAAACAACGGAATCATAAGAATAATTTCTCCGTTGAACAACGAAGAAGTTGGATTGAAAACAATGACGGTAAGATTGACAAATCCAGCAGGAAGTTTCGATAGAGTTGTAAGACTAGATTTTAGAAATCAACTATCTAGACCGGTTATTGCTCAAAATCAAACTTTATCTATCGAAGATTTATCTGAAATTGGAACTTTTGTCACCCCGAACATTTCTATCGATGGCTCGGATCCGACCATTTTAGAAATATTATCTGGAAATACAAACAACGCATTCGAGACTGTTTTACCGAACAGACTGAGAACAAGAACTAATATCGTTAGAAGTGAAAATCCAAACTATACATTGAGAGTAAGAGCAGAAAACTGCATGGGATTTAGCGAAGAAAACATAAATGTTAATGTTTCTTTCTTGTCATGGATATGGGGTGCTTTTGATGTAAATATTTTGGGTGCCTATGATATCTCTACGAGATTGCGTCCAACTTATAGAGGTCCTCTTTTCAGAGCTAAAAGAGTTTCAGATGGTGTAGAAATGGACTTTGGTCTTGATAGAAATCAAGTTGATCCATCCGAAGTTAGAAATTTTGCAAATGGTAGTTTAGTAGAATTAATAACATTATATGATCAATCTACTAGAAACAATCATTTATCTATGCCTTCTGTTCGTGGATATCCGCTATTGACGGATAATTCTGGAAATCCATATACAATGAATAATTTGTTATCTTTTAGAACAGAAAACTCAAGGGGCCTAAAAACGGATAGATTTGTGACTGATCTATCCACTGATCTTTTTGCTTTCACTGTTATTAGGCCAACTCAATTCTCGGGTGATCTAAATAGATTGGTATCTATATCAGAAAATGAAGCTCCAAATGATGCGGTTGGACATAATTCATTAAGATTGGGAATAAGGCAAAATGAATGTTCTGTTGCCAGGGGCTGGACTGATAACATTAGATATCAAGCAATACCAACAACCGCAAATACATTAATCGGAGGAATATCCAGTAGAGATCAAAATTGGACTTTGACTTTATTATTGAATAATATCACAACAAATAGAGCACTTAATGTATCAACGCCTGTAAACCGTTTATTACATTTGAGAATTGGATATCACAGAGACAATTCTCCTACAGATTCATTCTTTATTGGTTCTTTCGGAACAATATTGATAGGTTCATTCATAGAAAAATCAACAGCGTTAAGTGGAATAAGAACTTGGTTAATGAATAGATTTAATATATCCTAAAAAAAAATATAAACTATTAAAAATAGATAGCGGGAAACATTGTTTCCCGCTATTTATTTTATTTTTTTTATTTTTTTTGATCTAAACGTTGTTTTTACTTAGTAATAATAAATAGAAATAAGCAAAAAAAGGAAAAAAGGGAAAAAATAAATGGCACAACTAGTATCTCCGGGAGTAGACGTACAAGTTATCGACGAATCAATATATGCAAATTCTGGTCCAGGAACTATACCTCTTATAGTAATAGCAACAGGAAAAAATAAACCTTCTGTAACAGGAAGAGGTTTTTCGCCTGGCACCATTCCTGGAACTGGCAATTCTTTGTACTCTGTTTCATCACAAAGAGAACTTATTCAATTGTTTGGTTTACCAAAATTTTATGAAGATCAAGGTTCAGTTGTTCAAGGATACGAACTTAATGAATATGGTCTTTTGGCAGCTTATAATTATCTAGGAATAGCAAATCCCATATATGTTTTGAGAGCAGATGTAAATTTAGACGAATTGTTCCCTAGGACAGAAGAGCCGAGATCAGAAGCTCTTTCTGGAACTTATTGGTTAGACACTGCTCTTACTTCTTGGGGGGTATTTGAAAG
>JANWZV010000021.1 GCA_025061805.1 Candidatus Dojkabacteria bacterium
AGGTGACCTTTGGGATCTTACGTTACTCTTTAGTAAGATACCGCCCCAGTCAAACTGCCCACCAAGCACTGTCTTGGTTACCAGATAATGGCTCCAATCAGAAATAAAATTTTTAAAGGGAAGTGTTACATTGTCGACTCCATGTACACCGAAATGTACACTTCACAGTCTCCTTCCTACGCTCTGTGCAGTAAAAATTTTATTCCAATGCCTAGCTACAGTAAAGCTCCTGGGGTCTTTTTGTCCTGATGTGGATAGGCCGCATCTTCACAGCCATTTCATTTTCGCCGAGCACTCCGTCAAAACAGCGTCCAACTCGTTACGTCTTTCGTGCAGGATGCCTATTAAGCACCGAGGAACTTCGCTACCTTAGGACCGTCATGGTTACAGCCGCCATTCACCAGTACTTAGGTCAAAGGCTAATTACCTTTTCCCTTAATATTCTGGCATTAGGCAGACGTCAGAGAGTTTTTTTCAGAAGCTTAAAAATATATATAAATTATACAAGTCATTTAAGACATAAAAATTAAACATCTTATTAAATTTTTAAAAACGTATATATTAAAACTATAAAAATATCAATAATTGTCCGCTCTATTTATCTGACTATTATTTATATCTAAAGTATATTAATATTTATTTTTTTATTTTTAATCTTATTTTAGAAGACGCGCGTAGGCTTGGGCACGTGTTTTAACCAGATAGATGGTGGAGGCGGCCAGTTTTAAAAAAATTTTTTTAAAAAATCAATCATATATACTTGACAAAATTAAATAAAATATTTTAAAATTAGTAAAAATTAATATTCTATATTTTATATGTTATATGAAAAAATATGGAAAACAAAGAAAAATTTTTAAAATTAAGCATCGACTACACAACCGTTATTTCTTCATTAAATGATTTTCAAAACTTTTTAAAATCGAAAGAAATTGATTTAAATAATATTGAAAGTATATATTTTGTTGCTGCGACAGGGAGTGTAATACCGGTAAATGGGATTATTGATTGGACAGAAATTGCTCCTTTTTTAAAAGAAATTGGTATTAAAAATTTATTTTTTAAAACTTTAAAAGGAGGTGTGGTTAATACAGATTTAAAGCAGAGACAGGTTTTATCTCAAAATTTAAATTATGTTATTAACGAATATGGAACTGTTTTTTTTGGGGGCGGCGAAAAAAAGTTAAACAAAATTATCTCCAGAAATTATTATATTAAACATAATCATTGTTATGTTTGGCATTTTTTTAACAAATTTAAAATGGAATCTTTATTAACACTAGAATATTCTGATATTCGACAAGAAGGATTGGATGAGGAAGAATATTTTAAAAAATTGTGTGAGAAAGCTTTTTCAGATCCTTTACAAATTATTTGTTTTAATTATAAATATTTTAATGTTGACTGGGAGGAATTACCTCCAAACGTAATTCCAGTTACAGGGTATTAATTAAAAAAAACGCGTTATAAGGCTCAAGAAGGCATGTTTTTAGGGTAGGGATATACAAAGTACTACAAATAAAAAATAAGTGTCTTCTTGGGCCGATTTTAAGAGTTTGAACAAATATTTTGTACAATTTTAGACTTTTTTATTCAAAATTTTATTTAAAAACCTTTTAAAGACTTCTTTTAGTTTAAAAAAGAAAAAATTAATTTTATTTAATAAATCTAAACTATCTTTTAAAAGATAAAATTCTTTTTTTAAAAACTCAGACTCATTTTTTAAACTTTCAACAACTAATTTTAAACTTTCAAAGTCTGATGTTTTGATACATTTTTCATAAACAAAATCTTGTAAACTAAACAAACTATTTTTAAATTCAGCCAATTTATTGTTCTGATCAGACAATATTTGTTCAATTGTTGGTAAAAAAGAAGAAAAATAATTTATTTTTTTCTCAATTTCAAAAAATCTTGTTTCAATTGAATCAATATTATTGTTATTACTTTCTCTTTTTTTTAAAAACTCTAAAACTCCTTTTTTGATGCGGTCAATATCTAAACCAGCTGGACAAGTTTTAGTTGGAACAAACTCTCGATGAACTCTAATAAAATGACTTAAAAAATCATTTGTAGCAGAAGCTTTGAATGAGTTTGGATATTTTTTTTCTAATTCTTCAATTAAAAAACAAATCAGTTCTATTCCCGAACTATATAATTCATTTGTCCGAATCGAATCGTTCGGGTTTTTGTTGTCGTCAAACTCAATTCCAATTGACGCCTGATTAATTGCCCAATTTCCAGCATGCCAAGCAGTATCATCAATTTCAACATACTGTTCAATTGTTCCATCAAGCATTACACCAAAATGCGATGAGGACTGCGATTGAGGACTATTAAACCAATTAAAATTATTTTTCCCAAAACCATCAGTTGTGTGTAAGACAATCATATGCGGGATCTTGTCCCCCCGACCTTTAGTAAAATTGACAGATATTAATTTTTTAATTATTCGATTTTTTATACTTTTTGGCCTTGACATCTTTTAATTTTTCAAACAAAAAATCGAAACAGATTATTAAAATTAAAGCAATTAACGAAGCAATTAAATGAATTAAAAAATCATTTAACAAACAATTAATTTCAGAACATGTTTTAAAATAATACATATTTTTTAATTTAACATCTAAAATTTTTAATTTTATTCTTTTATTATTTTATCAGTTTTTTTAATTTTTTTGAACGATTTAACTTTAAAAATTTCGTTAAAAATTTTTTCAAGAATAAAAGAATTTTTTTTATTAATATTTTCAAGCTCATTCAAAATTTTTTGAGTTTTATCAATGAAATCACGCAAAATTGATTGATTTTGTTCAACAACTAAACTAATCTTATCAGCCTGATTTTTATTTATCTCAGCTTGTTTTTTAATCATCCAAAATAAAATTAATAAAGTTATGAATGATGAAAACACAGCAAAACCGTTGTCAATTAATAATTTTAATAATTCAATTTCCATGGTCATAATTTAAATTTAAAATTTAAAATTATTATTGTTGTGCCATATAAATAATTGAACCAAGTAACCAACCGTTTGTCGTAGCAGCATAATTTGAACCATCTATTCTTAATAGAGCTAGAGTATCAGTATCTGTGTTACCTGCAATTCCTAATAAAATATTATTCGTATACGATCCTAAACCCCCACAATTAATCGTAGTTGTTTGTCCAAGACCACTTCCTTGATTCACAGGAATTGGCAACGAAACTCGGATTTGACTTCCAAAAGTTCCAGAAATACTTAAACTACTAAAATTAAACTGAATATATACTAAGTTGTAATTAAAAAAATAAAATGCTCCGTTAAGGATAGCTGAAGCAGTCATTGAACCAGTACCTTGGACTATCGGAAAAAACTGTCTTCGCAATGTATGTCCGATATTGCCTTGTACTATGGTTGGTGTGCCCGAAAAGTTGCCGTTATTATCCACAGTCACAGATACACGTCCTATAGTTTGAATCAAAGCATTAGAATTCCAACCAGTGCCTGATAAAGCAAGATATCTAGCACTTGTAGTTGTATTCGTATAAGCTTCTCCAATAGTAATTGATGCGTAATTGATACGAGAAACTCCGAGTCTAACATTCGTACCATCTAAAATTAAATGAACAAATAAATCAACTGTTGTTGTGCCTGTAGAAGGTAAGATTCGATATGTATTAAAACCAAAAACTGTATTACTTCCATTTATTGTTAGAGACAAAGCACTTGTAATACGTCTAATATTTTCATTTAAAAAATAACACATAATTGGGTTTGTTGTTGTGGCATCAGTACCATCGTAAGTTTTCAAAGCAATTGTTAAATTATTTGAAGCAGTTGTTGCCTCAATTCGTCCATTGATCAAAGCTTCATATTTAAATCTTTCCCAAAAATTTAAATTCATTCTATGAGTTCCGTTGTCCAAATGTTCAGACAAAAAAGCGCTACTTGGCCGATTTATATGCTCATCAACAATTACATCAGTAACAACCGCACCAGTTGTATGAGCAACGGCAACAGTACCACATCTTCCACGACCATCGACAGCAACATTAACCGAAGAACCTGAAATACTTGTATAATAAATAATTTCACGAGCAGAATTATCTTTATCAATAATCAAATATCCTCCGTCTGGGTTTAAACCCGAAACTGATGAAAGAGGTATTGATAAAGTTGTTGAAGTAATATTAGCAGTTAAAGTTGTACTAAAATTATTTCCTGCAGCTTTTACCATGAAAGGAGTTGTCATACTTTATTATATAATAAAATTTAATCGTTTATAGTATCGGCAGTGACCGAATCCACTATTGTTACATTTTGTCCGATTAAATTCGGAGCAGTTGTTGTAAAGAATCGTCTCAAACTATTCAATTTAAACTCTAAAGTTTTTTTATCATCGCCAAATTCAGGTAATAACTTTAAAATCATATCTTGTTCATGTTTTGGAATATTAGCCCCAGACAAAATTCTTAAAACACTTTGAGCAATTTGCGATTGAGCAGTAGCAAATAACTGTCCTTCTCGTGTTCTTAAAAAGTTAGGTAGATTTGTTTGTAAAGCAAGCAAGTTTAAGTTATCATCTTTCAATAATTTTTCAATTCTATCTAGACCTTGTAAACCAAGTACAGCTCTAGCGTTTTGTTTAGTTTGTTCGGCTGAAACAGCGGCTTGTTTTGTTAAAAAATTAGCAAACGCAATAGCATCATTTATTTTACCTGTTTTCTCATAAGCTGCTTTAAATGCTTCTAATTTTAAAGAATCGATTTGATTTTTTGGCAAAGAAAAACTTTGTTCGATCGTGTCAAAATCAAGTTCAACAGCATCATCTAAATCAGTTAATGTATTAAAATTATATGGTTCTTTTATTGTTGAACCAATCAAACGATTTAAAGCGGTATTGAGTTTATTTTTTAAATCAGTACTTAAAATATTGTTTTTTACAATAGAGTTTATTTTATTTTGAATTAAATTTTGAACATTTTTATTTGGTCTAAAAGAAGCTTTTAAGGTTAAGTTTGCTAAACTGTCAATTGCTTTCTTGCTAATCGTATCAGCAATTCTTAAAGCTCCTTCTTGAGAAACACGATCTGTTTTATTAAAATAAGCTGCTCGGTCAGGTGCGCTTTCAGCCACACCTCTTAAAATTTTGGCAATTTTTTTAATTTGTGGTAAATTAATTTCGGACGAAATTTTGTCATCAAACAAATCTCTTAATTTCTGTTCAAAAACCATTAAACTTTTTTGTGCTTGGGTAAGTTGTGTTCCGAATTTTTCAGCATTTTCAAATTTAATTCGTTTAGGAGTTAAAGTTTGATAAAGATCAAAAATTTCTGATGCATCGAAACTTAAATTATCTAAATTACTATTAGTTGAAATTCGTCTTAATTTTTTTACTAATTCATCTTTACCACTTGCAGCCAAAGCAGACTGAATTTCAGCTAATAGCTTATTTTTAAATGTTTGTTTGTTGAAATTATCAACATTGAAAATATTTGAAATATCGGTAATAATTTTACTAATTTTACTAGCCTCAACTTTAACAGGTAGATTTTTTAAACTTTTTGAATAACCTTTCGAAAGCGCATCATATAACAATTCTGTGTTTTTTTCTGTGTACGGAATAAATTTTCCAGTTACATTTTTGCCAATTGTATATAAATCATCAACAGCTTCTTTTCTAAAATCTAAATCTTTTATGAAACTTGGCGACATTGGAGTTGCACGTGCTTTTAATCTAGTTTCTAATAATAAATCTTTTGCTCCTTTTGAAATAATATTTTGCGGTTCTGTTTTAATTAAAATCTTATCTAAATCGTCAATTGATTTTGAAATCAAATCAGATAAATCATCTGTTTGTTTAATTGTCAAGTTTTTGACCGAATCAAACTCAGATTTAATTGGTAATTTATTTAGAACTGCGCCACCAATAGCGCCAACAGCAGCACTTTTTAAAAGTTCATCAGTTTTTAAGTTTTGTAAGTCTTGGTTTGCAAGTGAACCAGCTGTTGCTGCAGCCGCGCCAGTGGAAGCAGCTTTAATCAAAGAACCTGCTTTACCAATACCTAGTGGCAAAAATGAAGCAATAGTACCAATTGTTTGTTGAATTCTAAACCCAGTTGGATCTTTTTGAAATCTTTCTTGTTCGGCAAGAGACATGTCATCTTTTAAACCTGGAGCTATTGTTGTTGCTACGATATTTCTGATTGGCCGAATAAATTCTCTGGCCAAATTACCTAAAAAACCAATATCAATTTCACCAGAATCAATAATTTTTCCTGATTGGTCTTTAACGACAAAGTCTTTTTTTCCCCGATTTTCTTTTAGCCATTGTTCTAATTCACTTAAGGTATTAAAAGTTATAACTTTTTTAGACATTTTTAAATTAAAAGTTTAAAAAATTAAAGTGGTATTGATCTATTAAGGCCAAGTAACTCATAAATTCTTCGAGTATTATCTCTTAAATTCAAAGGTTGCACAACATCACGAATTGCACTTCTTATTTGTCCGAAAAAGTCACCAGTTTCACGTCGCACTTGGTCTTTGGCTTGTCTCCACTTTTGTCGAATCGTAGGATTGTTCATCAATTCAGTCAACAATTGTTGTTGAATGGAAGGATTGCGTCGAACTGCTTGTTCAACAGCTTGTCTTAAAGCTGAATTAGTAGCCAAAGCGTATTCTACTGCTTCCATGCCTTCTAAATCAGAAAAACTACCACTTAAAAGCGAAGTCATAAATCTGTTTTGAGCTTCTGGTTGATTTGTTAAAGCTTGTAAGGCAATATTGCTTGTTGAAGGTTGCTTAATTTCAACAGTAAATTGTTGAGGTGCTCGGCTTTGAATTTGACTCCAGTCAAATTTTTGTGGTTCTGAAGCAATAGCCGGTGTTTCAATCTCACCAAAATTTAGACCGCCTAAAATACCACTAGCACCACGCATTGCAGAAAGCCGTGCATTCTGAATCGCAGCATCACGTTGTCTCAATGATAAAGTTCTATCTTGTTCAATTTCGGCCAACTTTTTTAAAAGCTCAACTTCAAGTTGTCCGATTCTATTTTCAACATCCGCAATCACTTCATTAATTTTTGAACCATACTCGATGTTAGCCTTATTCATATTACGCATAGCTTCTCTCTCTGTCCTTGCATTAATGTCTAGTAAAGCTGATGACGGAGCTCCGCCAAAAGCTCTAGCTCGCAATCGATTAGCTAATAAAGCATCTTCTAAATTATCTCGTATCTGGCCTTCGGTTTCTGTTCGTTGAGCTAATAAGCCTTGAATCAAATTTTGACCTTGGTTAATAAAATTAGTTTGTGAATTGTCCGCTTCGGTTCTTAAAATATTTTCTCTATCCTTTAACAGTCTACGAATTCTTAAGTAGTCTTCATAATAAGGTCTTAGATTTGGATCAACAGAATTTAAATCGATGTTGTCATCTGGCCATTCGGACATTTTTCTAAAATTTCTTTTTAAATATGAAAGATCAATTCTTTCCATACAAATTAGTTAAAATGTACAATTAAAAAATTTTATGTATTTTGTTTAATTTGTATTATATCACATAACAATTACAATTGTACAATTTCTTTATACAAACGATAAGCATTTTTGTATAATTTGAAATAAACTTCAATGTTTTGAATTGTACAATTACTTTCGTTTGAACTACTTTCAAATCGTATTGAAAAATTTCTAATTAAACTTTTTTGTCCTAATCGTTGTAAAGGAATTTTAAAAAAATTAAAAAAAGTTGTTGTGTTGGTTGTGTTATAATTTCCGAATTGAGTTGTTGAAAAAGAATAATATCCGAAGTGAGTATTTGTAGTTTGATTATTAATTGTTAAATCGCGTTCAAAAGTGTAATCATCTAAATTAACCTTTAATTTAATTGTTCCATTCCCCTCTAACACCGAAAGAACAAGCCAATAAAGCCTTTTAAAATCAACAGGAAACGATAAATCAAAAAATTTAGTCTCATAAACCCAATTAATCACAAAACCATTATCATTTTTATAAGCGTCGCTCAGTTCAACAACAGCTTTCTGTGTTTGAGAATTATTGATAAACAAAATACGTTGAATATTATTAAATAAAAAATTATTCATTCGATAAGCTGATATATTGTCAAAAACAGAATATGCTGCGCGTTCACGGTCATACACTAAAATTTTTCGATTATGTAACGAATTTCCCTCAGGAAGTTGAATATAAACTTTGCCATTAATATAAGCAAGACAGATATTAGAATATCTATTTCTATCAATTCCTTCTAACTCACTTTTGACCCGAATTGAAATTTCATTTGTTCTTAATTCATTTAAAAATGCAGGCTCGTAACCAAGCGTATACAAAGCTAACGTATTTTGTTTTTCGCCAATAAAAAAAATATCATTTTCTACTTTAGCTAGAGCATATTTATTAATACATCCTTTGTCAGAAGTTAAAAGTTTAATAACTGGAAAACCTTCAGCGGTGAAATCAAACAACCAAATTGAATTTTCTTTAAAAACAATTAAGTTATCTTTAAAAGGGAACAAAGCAGTAATTTTACCATCATTTCCACCAGAATTAACATCAATATAACCACCACCATCGCCAATGGCAAAACTTTCAGGTTTGTCGACTCCAGCAGAATACCAAAGGCGATAAGGTACATTATGATCTACTATAAATAGAGAAGATTTAAAAACTGCCATAATACTTCCACGAGGTGCAGTTGTTGTGTTTGATGTTGGGAAATTGAAAAATTGGGATGGACTTTTAAAACCATAATCACGATATTGAGTTGCACCCGTGACACGATCTAAAAATGTCTCATAATTTTGAGTTACTCCGTAAACGTTATAAGCAATAGCTCCGGGAACTGCGTTCCAAGTTAATAAAACAGAACTATTAATATTTGGGTTATTGGGATCAAAATTCCAATCAGAGCGAGCTTTATTAACTGTTACAACAACATTTGCAGAAGCCTGAGTTTCTCCAACCTCAGAAACTGCAGTGACGCGATACGAATATGTAAAACCAGTACCAACAAGGTTAGAACCAACTGTAGCAGTTAAGCCGGTTGGAGGGTTTAATTGTGTATATCTAGTTAAAGTAGTTCCGTTATAAATTGTCAATGGATCAACTCCGTTACCAATAAATAAACATTCTTGCCCGGAAGTATTTCTATACATCACCGCATTTGCGTCAACATTGCTAAAAGTATGACCTGTAATATTTACCCAACTTGTACCAGTATATTTTTTTAAAAATCCATTTTCAATAATTAAAATTTCTTGGACATTAGTTGTTGCTGGAACAAAATTTGCCAACAGATTTATGTTTGAAGTTAAAGTTGGCGTTAAGTTTTTAGTTCCTGGTCTTACTTTTGGGACACCTTTACCAACATACACAATATTTTTAGCAACAACTAATTCGTTATCATCAACTTGATTTTTTTTAAAAAAAGTATTTAAACCTTTTCGAAAATTATCAAGAACAAATGATTTAAACTTACTTGTTGATCTCATTTAGTTAATTAAAAATAAAAATTATTCTTCATTTTTCTATTCAGATTAGTAGCAAAAGTGTGTGATAACTGATTTCTCTTTAATCGTTCAAGTTCGTTATTCAAAAAATTCCAATACAAAGTATATTGTTCTAATTCTTCATCTGCTAAATGAAGTTTAGCAATAATATAATTTGCAATGGCAAAGTGATCTAATAACGTTATATCATTCACATTATCAAACTTAGATTTTAAAGTTGAACCATTTCTTACAACATTTTTAGTCTGATACGTAAATGTTACGCTAAAATTAGTGTTTGTATCGGGATAAAAAATCAGCTCATATCGGTCATTAACAAAGTCATAATTTAAAATACAATAGTCGTCTTTATTATCTTGTTGTGTTAAGTTTTCCACAAAATAAAAAATATTACCTTCACTATTTTTAACTTCTCTTTTTTCATTTAAAATGATACGTCCTTTGTAAATGTCAGTTGGTAGTATGATTTTGTTACTATTTGTGCCAGTAGAAATTGTTGTTTGTTTTCTTGTTTCAAAAAAAGGAAAAAAATCTTGGATATAATCCAAAGCTTCATTTGCCAATGACAATCTTTTCTGGCCTTCGATTGTTGTTAATAACGGGTATGAATCAGATAAATCATAATTTGTTGCAACAATTTTAAAAATGTTGTCTAAATTAGACATAATAGATAGAATAATAAATATTCTATCTATCATTTTATCAGGTTTCTATTTTCGATTCAATTTATTGTACCAATAATCGTACACATATAAACGAATGTACTTTAATTCTTCGATTAATATTTCAGCGACAACCTTTGTTTTATCGTAAGTTACAAGATCTGAATAATCATAATTTTCAAGCCTGTATATTAAATTGTCTAAAAATTTGATTACAGAATTAATATCTCTAATACCTCCGTTATTAATTTCAGCAATATAATAATCTCGTAAAAGATATTTAAATGCCAAATCTAATTTTTCTAAAATTTTTATCATTTTTAAAATAAAAGTGACTCTAGTAATGTTTTTATTGTCATCACACAAACGATTGACAAAACTTCTAATTTTTTCTTTCTCAAACGCAGTCAAAGATTGTAAAAATTCTTCAATTTTTTGATCTGATTCGTTAGAAACATATAAAAAATTTTTTAATTTTCTTCCCATAAACACACAATAAATTAAAATTAAAAATATATGTTATTTAATTTTAACTATTAAACAAATTTTTAATCCAATCATTTAAAACATTGTACCAATCATATTTTTGACGTGCCCAAGTTTTCATCTCCGTCCTATAGTTTAATATTTCGTCATTATTATCTGAAAAATTATTTTTATTTTTAATAAAATATTCAACAGCATTTTTAAAATCTACTAAATTAAATTTAAAACCAAATTTTTGAGTTTCTCTTAAAGCATCTAAACCAGTTGTAACTGGAATAAGTCCACAAGCCTGTGCTTCCATTAAAACAATGCATGATGTTTCTGAATTTCCATTGTATGGATAAAAAAGAAAATTTGAAGTTAGCATTTCTTTATATAATTCAATTTTACCAATCCTATCACCAACAATAAAATTATTAGAAAACTTAGTATTATAAAAATTAACTAAATTAACTGTCTCATTAACTTTTTCTTTATTATGTTTAGAATTAATTGTTGATGCCCAACCATAATACCAAAACAGCTGTTCATTTGTAATTACCCCTGATTCTATTAATTGATCCCAGATATTTAATAATTCCATTAAACCTCTTAAAGGACTTGATAAATAAAGGAATTTATTAACATCACGATTTAAATTAATTTCTTTTTCAGCTTGTTGGATTAAATTAATGTCAATGCCGTTAGTTGTATAAAAAATTTTTTCTTCGGGAACATAGAAAAAAGTTTGTCGATGATAATTTGATAAAACTATGATTTTATCGTATTTTTTTAAAGATTCACGTCCGAAATAGTAAGGATTTCCAACATCCTGTGACCATAAATAAATTTTATCGGCTTTAATATTAAAATATCTCAAAAAACCTTGGTCTCGAAAAATAATAAAATATTTGAATTTTTTTGTAAAATCAATATTATTATAATTTTTATACAAAACATTTTCATAGTAACCTTCTTCAGGAGGATTGGCATAAACAACCACTCGAAAACCTTTTTCAACAAGTATTTTAGAAACTTGTGCTAAAGCAGTTTCGCTGCCGCCTCCTCCGTTTTTTAATATAGTATTAGGATCCCAAACTTCAAAATTTTGTGGGCAATAAAAAACAATGTCCGAATCATCATTGCCACTATCAATAATATTTACTAAAAAATTACTTTTAATATTCAAACTTTTTAATGAATTTAAATCATTTTTCTTAATTTTTTCATTTATAATCTTATAAGTTTGTGACCAATTCGACAAAGCTGCGACTAAATCATCGATATTTACAATCCCTCCTGTAAACTCTTTATATTTTTCATACATCCTATAGTTTTTTGGAATGTTTTTATTAAATTCAGACAAAACTTTATCAGCATTTTCAATATTAAATTCAAGTGTATATTGAAGTTTGAGTGTGTAAAATTCAGTCAAAGCATAATTAATATCAAATCCACTTTTAAGTGTATAATTATGCAGAATAATACTATCATTTTTGAGATAACTTTCTAAAACATTCAACAAAGTTTCTGCTACTTGTTTATGTTGTAAAGCTAACAATAATTTTGCTTTAAAAATTAAAGCATCAATAAAGATTGAATCAATGCTTAATGCGAAGTCTATATACTCTAAAGCTTTTAAAATATTTGATTTAAATAAATATATCGAAGCAATTAAATAATAAACTAAAATCAAATAATCTTTACTAATATTCAAATCAATTGCTTTTTCTAAAGCAACTAAGGCTTCGTTTTCAAAATTTTCTAACGTTAAAAGTTCACGACCTAGATAATACTGTAAGACAGGATTATAAGTTTCTTTTTTAGACATTTTTTCGGAAATATATTCGGACAAAATTCTTACATTTCGCAATACTGTATTAGAAATCTGACTTTGATCTTTTAAATGTCTTACAATAATTTTGTCTGAATAAATTAACTTATAATTTTTATTTCTAAAACTTTCTTTTAATGTAAGTGTTTCGTGGACAGGATTATCTCCCCAGGTAAAAAAATAAGGTTTAACTACTCTTAAAGCATAATAAAAATAAGTTGTTTCGTGGTTATAAAAGTAAGGAACAAAAATACCAACAACTGAATTAATTTCATTTTCAAAATCTTTTAAAAACTTTTTGAAAAATTGTGAATATTTTTGTGTAAAACTAATTATGTCATCATCGCTGTCTAACCAAACCACCCAATCAGTGTCAATTCTCTGCCATAAAAGATTCCTAGCATTGGCAAAATGTAAAAAATAAGTGTTTAGTTTTGTATCATATATGTAACATTCTCTGTTGTCAGATGGATTAATAAATTCAAAAACAAACTTTTTTAAACTTTTATTATCTAAATCTTTTAAAAACTCACCGACAGTTTTTAAATCAATACGATCGAAAATAATATAAATTTTATTAAATGTTTTTAAAACGACTTTTAAAACCTCTTCTTTTAAAATATCTATTTTATTTGTTAAAACAAATAAACTATGAGTATAATTGTTTTTCATATTTAATTTTTAATAGCAAAAATCGGATATTTTTTAAAAAAGTCTTTCCAAAAATCGTCTATTTTTCGATAAACAGGTATGAAATCGGTTGGGAAAGCTGCTTTAATAACTAAGTAAAATGAATAAGGTATAACACCAAGCTCACTCATAGATAAATCTTTCGATGTCGCAGTTGAGTTGTAAGATTCATAAAAATTACGTCTCCTATTAACTTCTTCAATCGCATTTAACATCTCTTCTCTTTTTTCTGAAAAAAGTTCTTGAATAATAAAATCGATAAAAAACCAAAGCTCTCTTTTTGAAGAAGCATTTCTTAATGAAACTATTAAAGGATTTGTTGAAAGTTTTTCAACATCGATAAAAAAATTTTCAACAGTTTTTTCTTCTAAATTTTGTGACATTTTTTAATTTTAAAATTTTAAATTTTAATTTTGTGTTAAAAGCATCGTCTTAACCGTTGCGAGAAGTTTTTTATAGTGAACCATAAAAGCTGTTAAATTAATTTTTAATGTCCCAGCTTCGAAATTATCAACAACAGTTTTTATGTTTTTATCGTCTGGGAAAGTAAAATAAATTATTTCACCTTCTTTATCAATCGCAAGAGGATTAAAATTCAGCGTGATCAATGCCGCAGCGAGCCAAATATCTTTTGTTTTCATATTTTAAATCTAAAATTTAAATTATTAATCTTAATTTTTATTACTATAACACAAAAACCAATATCTGACAAGAGACAATTTATCTCTTGCCAGATTAAATAACAATTAAAATAATTGCAGCAGTTTACTTATGTCGATATGTTATTCAATTTCACACCTGATTTAGGATACAAAAACTCGAGCGTTGCTGCACCGTAAATCATTCCTTTATCAGCAGGACCTGTTTTTGCAAGTTCTTCATATCTCGGTTTTTGCATATAAGCGATCATATACGAATTTTTTGCAATAATCACTCCGCGACCTGTGTTTTTAAGATCTTTGTGAGCAATCAGTTGCACAGTTCCGAAATCGCTTGAATAAGCGATAACGTTCGTAAATAATCGCTTTTCTTTACTTTCTTCAACATTTCTTTGAATTGAAGAAAGATAGTTTCTTGAAATGAAGGCTTTAACTGCAGGATCTAGGAATGCCATTATCTCGTCAGCAACCGTTGGATTTACGTTTTCCCAAATTAGCTGCATAGCTTCATTGAGTTTAGTTTCTGTCAATGTTCCATTGATGTTTAATGAATGATGTACAACACCTGCACCGTTAATCAGACCTTTCATTTCAGTTGCTTGTGTTGAAGAACCTGTCTGACCTGTATTTAACAAAAGTGATCTTTCAAGTTTTAACTTCCAAACAATCGCAGCATTCATTTTTGCCGTTGCAAGAGTATCTGACGCTCCTTTTGGAGTTGCAGATGAACTTGCGATTTGTGTATAACTAACTTTTATTGGTTCAGCAATTTCTTGAACATAATTAACATCTCTGACAGCATTGCTGGCGTCTGGGAAGGTTAAATCTGCTCCGTTAATAATTGCTCCATTAGTTGTTGGTCTTGAAATCTCATATCTTACAAACTCATGTATAAATTGTTCTGGTTTGTTTGGAGAGACTGGTAAGGATGAAACTAAAGGCGTGTCATCTGGCCCCATCATTGTCAAAACATCTTTTAAAGATTCTTTCAAAACATTTCCAAAAGTAAAATTAGTATAATTACTCATAAAATTTAAATTAAAAATTAAAATTAAAAATATTATTAAGGGAATTTTAAATATCGAAGATTTAAATATTTCTAAACGATTTGAATTTAAAAATTTCAATTTCATTAATTTAACATTTAACTCATTTGTAATTTAATTGTAAAACAAAAAATTTTAAAAGTCAAGTCTTTTTATTTTGACAAAAAATTTTTCAAAGTGTATAATATATTCACTAAGCTCAATGCTTAGTAATTCTTTTTTCCGGTCTATTCGTATTTTTGCGAATAGACCTCTTTTTTTATTTCCAAATCAACAAATGAAAGTGCGGATAATTAATACTGCCGCTTTTCTTTTTTACAAAAGCAAAAGAAGAATAATTTAATTTTTTTAAAAATTTTGAAACAAAAATAAAAAGCTGATTGTTTGAAAAATATCTTTTAAGAGGAATAATTGTATAATGCTCATCGACATTTTTGTATTTAAAATCATTTTTTAAAACGGCAAAATCTTTAAAAAATTCAATATTAACATTTTGTTTTTTCAGCCAATAAATAGAACTTTTATCGAAAAAACTTTTTAATTTTTTATTTGGGAATTCTGAACTCCAAGCGCGGGCTAATTCTTCTAATCGCGCTTTATAGGCTAAATCGACATTTTTTTCGCGTTCTAGATAGATAACATTCATGTTATTTTTTAATTAAAAACGATAGTCTACTAAGTAGTTAGCAGACTATCGAGATCATAGATTAGGAAGACCGCATGTTGATATCGATTTTACAAAAAATTTTTAATTTTGTAAACTATCAAAAATAAATTTTTAGACTTAAAAATTTTAAAATGACAGATATAACTGCTAAAGAATTGATTGAAAATATTTCTTTGAAGGACTACGAATATATTATTAAAATCTCTAAAAAAGATTTAGAAGAAGCTTATTCTTCAATGCGCATTAAAGATCTATTAAAAGCTCTGCGTATTACTAATTACCAGTTAAACAAACTTTTAAAAGAATATAAAATTAAAACTAAGAAAGAAATTAAGTCTAATAAACGTTCTCAAAAGCAATCCAATAATAAGAATAATAAAATAAACGAAGAAGAAGAAAGAAAAAAAATATATACTTCTCTTTAAAATTTAATTTAAAGTCTTGATAAAATAAAAAATTTATTATTATAATTTTAAAATGCGAGCACAACACTAAGGTCGTGCTCGAAGCTTAAATATTAAAACAAAGCTCATGGATAATTATATCATAATACCAAGAAAAATTCTAGAATCAAATGAATTAAATTTAAATGAGAAAATAATTTTTTCAATAATTTTTACAGAAGCTTTACAGAACAATAATCAAATAATCATCCCAAACACAAGACTCAGTCAAATGTTATCTGTCACACGGAGAAATATTCAACTAATAATTAACTCTTTGGTTAATAAAAAATTCCTGGTAAGAGATTTTTGTGATGGTTTAAGGATTCTACAAATCGAGACGAATCTATTTAATTCTTTACTAAAAGAATTCCAATGTGATATGAAAAATATTTCATACCCTATGAAAAATATTTCATACCCCATAGACAACAGCTCAAAAAGCCCAGCAGATAATAATAACGAAAACTTTGTTGATACAGAAAATATTATAAAAAGGGTGAAAAATATTTCATACCCTATGAAAAATATTTCATACCCTATGAAAAATATTTCATACCCCCTAAATAGTCTGGAAAGCCCAACAGACGGCCGCGGCAAGGATATTATCAACACCGACAAAAAAAATTACAAAAAAGAAAAGAAAGAAAAGAAAGAAAAAAAAGAAAGAAAAGAAAAAAAAGAAAAAAAGTATACAAAAAAAGAAAAAAAAGAAAATAAAGAAATAAAAGAAATAAAAGAAATAAAAGAAAAAAACGCTATAATAATATATAAGCATATAAGAGTAGATAAAAGTAATATTACAGATATCAGTTATTACCCGTTATATACTATATCAAACGGTATAAGTTTATATAATAAAATATATAAGCATATAAGAGTAGATAAAAGTATTAATATTACAGATATCAGTTATCACCCGTTATATACTATATCAGACGGTATAAGTTTATATAATAATATTAATAATTTAAAAAATTTAAAAAATTTTAAAAATTTAAATTTATTTTTTTTATTTTTTTATATTAAAACGATGAAAAATTTTTTTGAAAGCGAAAACTCGAAAAAAAACGAACTTTTTAATTCAAATTCAAGTAACTTAAATGATTTAAATAATTTTTCTGACGAAAAAATTGTTCGTTTCCGAAAGCCAACTGTTGAAGAAATCCGAGCTTATTGTGAGGAAAGAAATAACGGAATTGATCCAGAAATGTTTTATGATTTTTATGAATCTAAAGGCTGGAAAATTGGAAAAAGTCCTATGAAAGACTGGAAAGCTGCTGTACGAACCTGGGAAAGAAGAAGAAAAGAAATAAATAAAAATTTTACTTTTAAACGTTTTACTCCGATTGAGAATAAATCTCATCAAAAAATTCTAAACCAATATTCGAATTTATTTTAATTTTAATTTTTATTTTTTTTAGCTATATGAACATGAAAAATGTTAAACCAATAATCAATAAAATTTTTTTAAAACGTGATCTAAATAAAAAAATTGAAACTTTTAAGGCCGAAAACCCTGAACCACAAAGAGTTTTTTGTCCTTTTCATCCTGAAGAAGTTATTTTAGAACCAAGATTAATTGTAACTAAAAATTTTTTAAACTGGTCGATCGAGAAAAAAATATGCCCTAGATGCGCGTATAAGGCTCAAGAAGACGCACGAAGGGAGGGGGCTAGTACTTTGGTCGGGGTACCCCCAAGATATGCCTTTAAAAACGTTATAAGCGATTTTTATGAAACTTTTTTTAAAAAACAAGGCGTCATCTTTGCTGGAAAACCAGGTACAGGCAAAACTTATGAAGCTTTAAAGTTAGCTATAGATTTATATATTCGTACAGGAAAACTTGCTAAATTTGAAACAGCTATTGATATTGCAATTCAATTAAGAACTTCAATACAAGAAAATCAATATAAATATATTATAAATAATCTCTCTAATCGCGATATACTTTTTATTGACGATCTGGGGGCTGAGGTCAAATCTGAATTTATGCACGAAGCATTAAGATACATAATCAATCATCGATATAATTATCTATTACCTGTAATTATTACTACTAATCTAACTTCTAAAGAATTAATTGATTGCTATGGGATTTCAATTATCAGTCGACTTTACGAAATGTGTGAGATTGTTGTCTTGGATGGTGATGATAAAAGATTGATTAAAAATTAAATTTAATTTTTAATTTTTATGAGAAAACTAGAACACAAAGAACAAACTAAATTTTTTAAATTAGTTCGTACTTTAGAAGAAATTAATGAAGATGTTAGATTTGTTTTTGCTGTTCCTAACGGTGGTCCACGCCATCCTTTTGTGGCAAAAAGATTAAAAGAGGAAGGTGTTAAAAGAGGAGTGCCTGATATTTTTGTTCCAATCCCAAAAAATGGATATCACGGGCTTTTTATTGAGATGAAAGTTGAAAAAAGAAAGCTTTCGCGTGAACAAGCGATTTTTAAAGTTTTTTTAGAAAAGAAAAATTATCTTTATTATGTTTGTTATTCAGCTGAAGAGGCTTTTAATCTTTTAAAAAAATATTTAAATATTTAAAAATTTTATTTATACTTGACAAGTTACAAAAATATTTGTATACTAAACTTAGTTTTAAGAAAAAAATAATTTTTTAATTTACAAAAAAATACTTGACAAAAAAAATAAAAATATTTATTATCAAATAACAAAATATTTTATATTTTAGATTAAAAATGAATATGGAAAACATTGAAAAACAACTAAACAATAGTTTTATTGAAAAATTAATTTCAATTCAACGTGAATTAAAAGCTCCAAAAAACCAAAAAAACAATTTCGGAGGTTACTATTACAGATCATGTGAAGATATTTTAGAAGCAGTTAAACCACTATTAGTTAAGCATAATCTTCTTCTTACTTTATCTGACTCAATCGAACAAATCGATAATCGAATTTATGTTAAAGCGACAGCGACAATAACCGATGGAACAAATACTCTAAGTGTTGTTGCTTATGCTCGCGAAGAGGAAGTTAAAAAGGGAATGGATGCGTCACAAATCACAGGAGCATCTTCATCATACGCACGAAAATATGCTTTAAACGGTTTATTCTTAATTGACGACAATAAAGATTCAGACACTACTAATACTGGTAATGTGACAATTAACGGACAAAATTCGGACACAAAATCAAAGGAACTTGAGATCTATTCAGCTTTTTCAAAGTTGAAAGCTAACTGGCAAACTTTACCAATTGAAAAATTAGAAAACGCTTTAAAATATTTTGAAAATACTAAATATTTTGCGACAGTAAAAAGTTTTTATGAAAAAAGACTAAAAAATTTTAATCAATTAAACACTAGTTTAACTAAAAAAGATAACAATGAATTAAATGAAGACGACTTTAAAAAAATTGAAGAAGCACTAGGTATTTAAATTTAAAAAATTTAAATGTTAAATTAAAAGAATATGAATATATTTAAAAATCTAAAAATCCATGCTTCACAAGTAGGTAAAATTATGACAGGCACGATTAAATCGAGTCTAACTGAAAAACAAGCACAAATGTTAGATGAACTTTTAAAAAAAGAGAAACGTACTGAAAAACAAGAAGAACTTTTAAATGAATTACTTGCTAAAAGAGATTCTTCACCTCAAATCTCTAAAACAGTTTTATCATTCTTAAAAGAATTAGCAATCGAAATTGAGACTGGTCGTGTAAAAGAAATCGAAACCGATGCCATGTATCGCGGGACAGTTTATGAAGAAGAAGCGATTAAATTATTGAATCGTTTGACTAATAAGAATTATGTCAAAAATCAAACACAATTTGAAAATGAATTTATCATTGGCACACCTGATATTATCAGCATTGATGAAAATAATATTAAATACGTTCGTGATATTAAGATTTCTCAAGATATTTTCACTCATCCTTACTATGATTCCGAAGTTCCAAACCAAGATTATTTTTATCAACTTCAATCATATATGTGGCTGGTGGGGGCAGAATATGCTTATCTGGATTATGTTTTACTTGATTCCCCAGAATGGTTAATTCAAAAAAAACTAAAAAATAAATATTTTGATCTAGTCGATAAAGGCTTATCAGATGAAGAAATTGAAAATTTTATGTCCGAATTCGAGTTAAAAACAAGGTTTAATCTAATTTATTCAGATTTGCCTTTAGAACGTCGATTAAAGACTTTTTTAATTCAAAGAAATGATTTTATTATTGAAAAAATTCAACAACAAATCGAACTAATACGTGAGTTTACTTTTTAATTAAATATATTTTATTTGTTATTTTTTTAGCTTATGAGACAAAAAAAATATGTAACCGCAGATGTCGTTAGAGACATTAAATTATGGCTTGAAAAAAGAAAAAAAATTAATGAATTAAAAAAAAGAATATTAGATTTGAGATCTCAAAGTGACTTTTTAATGTATACACGCGCTAATTTTGAGGTTAGAAAAATAAAAGAAAAAATTAATGAGTTGCGTTCCGAGTATCCTGCAAAATTTCAGGATATATGTAATAAATATGGTATTTCGCATACGCTTGCTCAATGGATAAAAAGTTATTATATCATTGGAAAACGTAGTTGCTACGAAGGTGATGATTATGAATACGAATATGTTATTGAAGAAGAAGAAGTAGAAGTTGATGATTCTAATAAATAAATACTTTAATTTTTAGTTTTTGTAGATATGGGAAGACCAAAAATAAATGAAATAATAGTTTTTGTTTTAATAATATTTTTATCGTTTCTTTTTTTTGATAACATCTTACCAAAACAAAAAATTGTTTTACCAGAAAATATTGAATTCAAAATTAAAAAAGAATATTTTGATTTAAATTTTAAACCGGTTTCGTTTGAAACTTTATTATCTAAAAGACCAGAGTATACTATTAAAGTTGAGTTTGTGTTTGTTGAAAAACCAACTAAAGAAATTATAATTGAATTTTTAAAATATATTGGTGAAGAAAATAATTTAGACAAATGGATTAAAATAATTAATCGAGAAAGTAAGTTTAATGTTGATTCTGTTGCGCCGACGTACTGGTCATTATGTGATCAAAATGTTTATTATTATCTTTGGGGTTATAAACAAGGACCAACAAGATTTGTTGAATTAAAAGATTATCCAGATGGGAGAATTTGGCAAGCAACGTGTGAAGAATTTGGGGCAAAAACTATTAAAACAGGTCGCACACGAGGCCTAACCCATATTCTAGATACAACCTGGGAAATGACACAGTGTAGTGGTAATAAAAACAATTGGCAAGATGAATTAATTTGTGCTAAAAAAATTAAAGATTTGTTTGGTTGGAAACATTGGTCATATATTTAATTTTTTTTAAATATATTTGAAACTTTTTAAAAAATTAATTAAAATAGTTTAATACTTTTTAGTTTACTTGTATGAATGAAAAAGCTTTTCCTAACCCCGATTATCCTGATTATCCCGATTTAAGAATGTTGAGAGCTCGGTTAAGAGAACAAGGTTTAATCAGATGTCAAGGTAGGTCTGAGTTATCTGAAGAAAATGATTATTTAGAAACATCTCATTTAAATCATTCGAGAGAAGACCTATCTATATATTTATCACCTGAAGTTATTGTTATGTGTACACCAGTGGAACATTATGCATATCATTTAATTTTTAAAGATTGTCCTGAAAAAATCGGCTTAACAAAACAACAAAATTATTTTGCCATTAGACAATGTTATGAAAGAATGAAACAATATTTAAAACGTTATAAACAAATTGATTTTGATAAACTTTCAAGAGAAGAAAGATTGTCTATTATTAGAAGAGCTTGGCATTTTTGGTCATACTATTTAGAACTACCTTTTCCAGGGGAAAAATTAAATTGTAACGACGAACTTTAATTGTTTTTTCCCTGGGTCTGGTTAAAAACTTTTAATCTTTTAATTTTTATTTTTTTATACTGGACCCAAGGAAAAGATAATTTTTTTTAAAGATTGGCAAAAAATTCAGTTAAAGCTTTATCGTCACCTTTTTTAATTCTACTCAACAAATCTTCAGCATAATTTTCTTGAACGTTATTTTTAGTATTCAAAAAACCTATAGCTGAACTTTTAGATGATAAATTAATTGATCCTATTGAATTAATCACTTCTTCAGCAGCTTGAACTAAAGAAACATTTCTGCCTCGATTCAAAAGCTCTTTATGATATGTATATACTAAATTTTCTAACATAACATTTTCTTTAATTTGTGGAAAGATGGAATAAACTTTATTCCATTCTAACTCTTCCTTTAAAATTTTGTTCTCTAAATCCCTTATCTCAAACTCAAGATCTCTTTGGGCTTGTTTAAATCTAGTTGAAGTTTCTGATAAAACATCAATATCACTTTTTAAATTTTGTAAATTATCTTTTAAATCAGAAGCTTCTTGTAAGAATTCATCTTTTTTAGAACTTTCAGCTAAATTTTGATTTTGTGAAACAATATTTAAAAATTCAGTTAAAACGTTATTAAAAAAATCATTATTACCTTCTTTTTGATCTGTTGATGTTGAATTTTTCTCAATTTCAATCGTATCTGGTCCAGTACTACTTAAGTTTGACAAATTTTCAACCTCAGAATTATTAGTTTCAGTAGAAGTATTATTTAATTCATTATTAACTTTTTGATCTTGAGACTGGGAAACAGTACTTGCAGTAGATGTATTTTGTGTTTTCGTCATATTTAATTTAATTAAAATTTAAAAATCTTAAACATATATTTTATAAACATTTTTTAAAAAATTTAAATGTCTAATAGTAATTATAACACACTTTAATTGAATATACAAATTTAAATCGTTATCTTTTAAGAATTTATCTAATAAATTAAAATATTTTTCTTTTTCTTTTGAAACTAAATCATTAAAAGTTAAAGTATAAACTTTCTCATTTTCCTGGCTTGAACTAATTAAACTCGATAAAAATTGTGTTTTTCTTAAAAAAAGAGTGTTTTCTTTGTTTGAAAATTCTTTATCTAAAGCCTCTAAAATGATTTCTTTAAAACTTAAATCAAATAAATTAGTTAAATTATACAAACTTAAAAGTTCAACTTTAAATGTTTCTATTTCGTTAATAATTAAATTTTTATGAACTTGTTGTACTAAAAAATCCTTTAAAAAATCAATAAAAGATTCTTTTAATTCTTTATTTTGTCCGAATAAAATTATTTTGTTGTTAGAAGAATTTAAGTTATTCTTCTTTTGTTTCGTTGACCTGCTCATCACCAACAGTATTAGTATTAATTAAACTATTTAAATTGTTGTTTCCAAAATTAATATTTTTCTCAATTATTTCGTTAATATTAAAATTGCCTAATAAAAATAAATATTCTTTTAAAATTGAATCTAAATTTAATTTTAAACCTTTCTCATCATAGACTGGTTTGACTTGTAATAATAAATTCAAAGCTTTTTCTAAAATCATTAACCTTTCTTGTTTTTCTAAACTATAACTAATATTTTTTGAAATTTTAAAATCATAATCTCCTTTTAAATATTCAGGTCTAATTAATAAATACTTTTTATCATTTATAGTATAAGTATCGTTTTCTAATAAAAAATCATTAAAATTGTTATCTAATTCGATAATTGTATTTTCATTAATAAAAGCTGAATTAAACTTAATCATTTGATAAATAATATCATGCGTAAATTCATTTATTAGTTCTAAATACAATTTTTTTCGAGCATTGCTCTCAACTTTCATTTGATTTATTTCTGTAGCAGTTTTAAATTTGTTAGCTTCTGTCCTAGTTATATAGTCCACTCTTCCAAGTCTACGAGAAATTGTATCATTAATATAATTCATTGTTGTTAAAAAAGTTCCTGCTGTCGCATCAGGTATAATAAATGGCTGAATATCATTAATATTATCAACAATAAATATTTGATCAGGCTCATTTTTCCAAGTATGACCATAAGCTTGTGCAGCAGCAGCAGTAGCTTTATACTTTGGTTCAACAATATTTTTAATATTAAACATCCTATAGTTTATCATTTGATTTGTTGTTTGAATCAAACCTTCGATAAAATATAGATCTGAAATTCCAAAAAAGCTAAACGGCATCTCTATATTTCTTAAAATTGCAATCGGAAGTCTTAAACTATTAACAGGATTAGCCATCTCAAAAATGACCTGTCCATCATTTGCTAATAAGATCAACCATTTTTCTGGGGTAAAAACTTTTAATACTTTTAAAGTTGGTTCAAAAATTAAATTTTCTTTTTCTAGAATAATATTAAAGTTGTTTTCAGTATAATCAAACTTATTATACTTTCTTAAAAATTCTTTTAATTTCTCACTTGGAACTAAAAGTTTTTTTTCTTTTTCAAACTTTAAAATCTCTTCCCAAGATAAATAATCCTCATAAATAAAAAACCTCATTTTATCATCACTTTCTGCCTCTAGATCAGGAAAACATCTAAAAGGATTTAAAACAATCAATTCTGGTTCATCAATTTTATTTTGTTTATCATATTTCCAAGACATTAAATTAAAAGAAGTTCCATATATTGAAGCAATCTTAACATGTTGTCGAATTTTTTGTAAAAAACCAATACTTTTTTTAGAAAGTTGAAAATTAATTAAAGTATTTAAAATCCTAGCTTTAATAACATCATCTCTTTCGTTCATGTTATATGGATCAATTTTAGGGATTATTTCGGTATTTGGAACATCTGTTATTAAATGTGATAATTTGTGTTCAATTAGTTCATAAGCTATCGGATCTGTTATTTCTGACACACCTTTAATAACATGTGTCGGAATCTTGTCGTTTAAATAAAGCCTTTCGTAATATTTATATTCTTCAAATAATTTTCTTTCAAACTCGGCTTTTAATTTTAAATAATGCTGGTGAAAAGCTTTATAATTTTCTCGGTTCATAAATAAAACTTGAACTATTAAAAGAATTATTATTTATTATACCTCTCCTTTTTAATTTTTCATACTTTCTAATAAAATTAAAGCTTAAAATAAATTCTTTATCAATTTCAATTTTAACAAAGTTTTCAGATAAACAATGATTAGCTAAAGCTAAAGCTATCACACAATCATCATGAAATCCATCTGGCGCACCATAAATAATATTCCCATGTCTGGAGATTTCAAAACTAAAAGTCTCTAATTCGGAATTTTGAACTTCATTGCCTTTTGGTAAAATAATTTTTTTATTTTCAAAAGCCAAAATTAAATCTTCAATTAATTCCTTTTTTGACATCCCACTAAAAGTAAAACCAATTAGCTTATGACCTAAAACCTGCTTCAAATCATCATAAACCGCAGTCCCAGCACCACTTAGGTCAATCACACAATAAGCTGAATATTTTTGTATAGCTTGTAAGATTTTAAATTTTTGAAAAGAATAATCTAATTGATTAAATCTTTCAAAATAAACCTGTTTACCAGTTTCGTCTAAAATACTAATAACAGTAAAATCAGAATGCTTAGCTAAATCTACCCCAGCATAATATTTTTTTCCATCAACAGGCTCAACCGGAGTGGAATAATTCTCTAAACAATTAACATAATTCTTAAAAACAGTACTTTCTTGTTCTTGAAATTCAGCTAAAAATTCTTGATTAAAAACTAACTCAGGAACTTCAAGCTTAATTTTATCTAATGCTTCTTTGTTCCAATAAGGTGAATCATAAGCAGAAAACTTGTATGACTTCCAATCCGGACTGTTTAAATAAAACAAATTAAAAAAAGTGTTTCTCCCCTTCGGCGTGCCAATAATTTTAACAATAGCATTTTTTGTCATGGGCAAAATCGTGTTATACCAAAGACTTGATTTTTTTAAAATCAACCCAGCTTCATTCAAAACAACAAAATCATAATTAAACCCTTCCATGTTCTCAGACCTCTCAGCACTCCTAAAATCAATAACAGATCCATTAAATAATTTTAATGTCTTATACTGTTTGTTATAATTAAAATTCTTCCATAAATCTTTAAAAATAGAAATAAAATACCTCTCAACATACCTGTCTAAATTACTTTGTGTCACATCAACCCATAATCCTTTGCTGTTTGGTTTTTGTAATAAATTAATCATCAACCAAATACAAGCATTATACGTCTTCCCAGTCTGCCGACCAGCAGCAATAACAGTATACTTAAAATCATTAAAAAAAGCCTCTTTTAAAAATCTTGGGAATTTAATAACAATCTTTTGAAAATCTTTTAATTCATTCATTTGTCAACAAATTCAATAATAATATGAAAGTTTTTATTATTTTGAGAAGTTTTCTCAACATGCCTATTCACCCAATCTAATAAAAACTTGTCTTTCATATTAGATTGCTTAATATATTGACTAATCAATGCTTCTTCAACTGTGTATTTTGAAGGATTACTTTTAATGTCACTTGCAACTTTCAAAAATTCAGCATAATTCATACTCATATATTTCTTAATTATTCGAAATAAACGATCTTGTTCTTCTGAATTTAAACTTTCAATAAAAGAATCTAAATCTTTAACACTATTATCGCTCTCAACACTTTTTTCTTCAGTAGTTTGTTTTTCTTCAGAAATAACCGGGGACAACTTAACAGGCTCCATTTTCAGAGGTTTCAATACATTTTCTTCTTCTTTTTTTTCTCTAACTTTTTTAATTTTTTTAATCTTAGCTCTAATAATCTTCATAAATGAAGTATACACTAGTTTTTATTAAAATTCAAATTTTGTATATTTTGTATAAGATGTATAAGATTAAATTTAGGGGTTGTATCAAAGGGGGTTAAACGCAAATTTTAAGTTTTTTAAAAAAGAAGGGGGTGGGGTGCGGCAGGCTATCTGCAGATTGTTGCGCCGATGTGTTGTTGGTGTTGTTGTTGTTTGTGTTGTTTGTGTTTGTGTTGATGTTTGTGTTTGTGGTGTTGTTGGTGATATTGGTGTTGGTGGTGGTGGAGGTGGTGTTGATGTTGTTGGTGTTGCACGTGGAACATATAAAACAA
>JANWZV010000022.1:0-20233 GCA_025061805.1 Candidatus Dojkabacteria bacterium
CTCCAATTATTTAAGTCATCGTATATTTCAAATTCTTGACCACTACCATCCGTTAGAAACTGATAATTTTTTATTTTTAACATTCTATTTATATGTTCAATTGACATTAAATCTTGCATCTTATTGTAAAAATTTTTGTTTATCCAGGATGAATAGAACAAGATTAATTGATCTTTTCTGATAAATCTTTTGTAATTATTTAAAACCAACTCATCGTCTGCATTTAATAGCACTACTGAATTTTTTTGGGCATATTCAACTATTTCAAATTTGGTTGAAATTGCTTTATCCATTGTTTTGTACCTTTCTAAGTGTGCTTCGTTTATTCCAGTAATTATCGAAATAAGTGGTGGAGTAATCTTACATAGTTTTTTGATATCCCCTTTAACATATTCACCCATTTCTACTATCAGTATTTCTGTTTGTTCATTTACTAATTCTAGAATTGTTTTTGATATACCTAATGTTGTATTGTTGTTATTTTGTGTTTTTACTGTAATAAATTCTTTTGAAAGTATTTCAAATAGTATTTCTTTCATAGTTGTTTTTCCGTAGCTACCAGTTACGGCTATAATCTTTATATTTGATTTATTTTGTCGAATTAAAAATTTAATTTTAGTTTTTGCTTTTTTGATTATTCGTTTTTTGAATATTGTTTCTATTGGATACAATATTATTTGCGATATGATAATGCTAAAGATTCCTATATTAAAAAGTAAGTACGTAAGGAATAAATATATTAGTATACATATTAAGAAAATCACTGCATTAAATTCGTTTAATCTAAAGATTAGCAAAGTTGCAACTAATGGCAAAGATACGTTTATTATAATGCTGATCAGTATGATAATTTTGATTTTTGTTGTAAAGATTAGTTTTTTACGTAAATATTTGTTAGGGAAAATACCTTTATTTAATATGGTTTTAATAAATCTAAAAGTATTATATTCTTCTAATTGAAATATATATAATTGATATAGAAAAGTTTTTACTACGTTCAAAGGCATATGGTTTTAATTTATTAATTAACGCTACTAATTTACTAAACAAAAATATTGATATTTATTGTTTCTTTCTTACTAATATAATATTATTTTATGAAGATAGTTGCATATTCTAATTTATATATTCTTATTCTAGTTTTTATTAAATATTATTAAATATTGTTTATGGTAAAAAATAATAATAATATTGCTACAAGCAGCGGCAATAATAAAAAAAGTATATCAAATTTAGGGGTATTGATAATTATTTTAATTGTATTTACTGTTTGTTTTATTTGCACTATGTTTGCATTGAATTTTGTAATTTTTTATAACATAAATAAATAAAAAATGTGTGTATATATCAAAAGCATTGCTAATTTTTGCAAAAATATTTTTTAACAAGTTAATCTTTTTTTGTTTTACACGTAGCAATTAGGTAAGTTTAGTCTAGCATTTATACTATCAAGATCAATTTTATTTATTTTACCGTCTCCATTTGTATCTTTACCACCACAAGTTGGCAAACTTGTAGGTATGAAAGGTGAGTCTGAGCAAAATCTGCCATAGTATAGAGCAAAAGTTGATATATCAATAATTGTGATTTGATTATCGTTATTTATATCTATTGGGCCACAAATTATTGGATTATGAATACAAGCACCACCCACCGCTGCTGCACATCCTATAGGAGATTCGGATGAATTACTTGGGCAGTTAATGTCTTCAACTTGAAACGGTTCACATAAGTTACCGTCGTTTACCGATTGAGTACACCTATAGCAAGTTTTAATCTTGGGACACTGTCCACCATTTGCTAATGCACATCCATTGCTATTGCTACTACTACCTATTGGACAAACTTGAGAACTAGTTTCAAATGCTTCACAAGCATTACCATCTGAAAGAGATGATGTACATCTATAACAGATTGTTTTATTTATTTTTGGACAATTTCCTCCCATTGCCATCGCACAACCATTTGGATTTTGGCTTGTGCCTAAAGGACATTCATTGTTGTATACAAAGAATTGTTCGCAGTTATTTTCATCTTCTAGACTTGAAGTGCATTTATAGCATGATATTACATTTTTCTGTGGTTGGTTTGACACTGAGGTATCTACGTTATATACACTCATACTTCTTCCAATAAAAAAACTAGCAAATAGCAAAAATACTAATAGAGATATAATTACAAAAAATTTAAATGTTTGATCATTTGAGTTTTGCATATAATTTGTTTTAATTAATTCTAAACATCTAAACAATAAATATTATAATTTTCATATATAAATTTTTACATAAGACGTTGCAAAAACTTTTTGTGAAGTATGATTAAGTTTGAAATTACAAATTATACTTATAACGATCTAGAAAACAACTTAGAAATAATTAGAGAATTTAACATAGATTCAATATGTGTAACTAATCATTTTAATAGTATTGATAGCATAATTGTAGCACAATATATAAAAGCTAAGTTACCACACATTAATATTACTTTGAATTATGCAATAAACAAATATTACAATGATAGTATTGAAGATCAATATAATCATTTTGTCAGTTTTTTACAAAAGAGTATTACATTCAATGTAAACAATATTTTACTTGTTTCTGGAAATGCAAAAAATAGAATTAAATCTTCTGATTTATTGGTTTACGCTAAGAATTACGATAGTTTTTTACATAATGTTAACATAGGTGTAGCATATAATCCGTTTTTTATTGAAAGAAAAAAAGATGAAGAAAAATACTTACTAAAACTTAAATTATCTAACACGAATGTAACTGGAGTATATTTTCAGCTAGGGGATAATTTAATTAAAATTAGATCCGGTATTAATTTTACTAAGAAATTATCCAGTATATACAAGCGTAGAATAGAAATATGGGTTAGTATATTGTTTCCAACTTTACATACAATAAGTAGATTAAAAAATAAGCCTTGGAAAGGTGTTTGTTATTCTAAAAAATTTTTAAATAATAGTAATTTTCGGATTTTAAAGACAGCTAACTTAATTAAGTTAGTACAAAAAAATAATGTAAATGCTGTTTTTTGCATTTACCCATTTACTAAAGAAAATTTGCAGCAGTTTATGGATTTTTATGGATCGTTGAATATCAGAAACTGACGATATAATAAAACTTACAACTAAAACGCTTAGTTAAAACGCATAGTTTAGTCTTAATTCTGAATATATAAAAATGAATCTTACAAGATAATTGTATCTTCTGGAGTAATCTTATCTCTACCAACATAGTATCGTATTGCTTCTGGAATTAGCAAAGAACCATCGCTTTGTTGATAATGTTCAAGTATAGCTATTAAAATTCTATGAGTTACTGCTGTATCGTTTAAGGTATATGCATATTGAGTTTTACCGCTTGAGTCTATGTACTTAATATTCAATCTTCTAGCTTGATAATCAGTTGTTATACTATTTGACATTATTTCTATATAGCATTGTTGACTTGGGGACCAAAATTCTACATCGTATTTCTTAGCTGCTGCATAGTATCCAAGTTCGCCTATACACATATTAATTACTCGGTATGGTATTCCGATTGTTTGTAACAACCACTCGTTCAAAGATAACAAATATTCATGCATTTCTCTAGCTTTTTCTATATTCGCCTCCATTATTACATTCATTTCTAATTTATCAAACTGGTGAGCTCTTTTTATACCACGAACATCCTTTCCCCAACTTCCAACTTCAGATCGAAAACAACTACTTTGTGCCATAATTTTAATAGGTAATTTTTTATAGTCTAGTGTAGTATCCATAAAATATGCAAAATTAGATGGTTCACTAGATCCGATTAAATAAAGAGTTTCATTAGGATTTTCTAAATTATCTGAAGATATTCTATATATTTGGTCTTTATCTCCGGGAAAATGAGATGATCCGTAAAGAACTTTTTCTTTTACTAGCAATGGTACTATAACTGGTATAAATCCTTCTGAAAGAAGTTTCTTGAACATTAAATCAAATACTGCATTTACAATTAAAACACCATATCCAACTAAATAGTAGAATCTACTACCTGAGGTTTTAGTTGCTTTGTCTATGTTTAAAAGATTTAGTACTGTACCAATCTCCCAATGTGGTTTTGGAGTAAATTGAATGTCTCCTTTTATAGGGTATGATTTTTGGTATTTTGCAGACAATGATTTATTACCAATTTTATTACTAGGCATATATTTTTCTCCATCCCATACTTTTATTTCGATATTTTCGTCTTCAGAAGTACCTGGAGGAACATCTTCTAGAAATATATTTGGTATCCAATACAACATTTCTTGCCATTCTTGTTGTATGACATCCAGCTCTTTTTGAACATATTCTAATTCTTCTTTTAGTTTTCTTCCCAGTTCTCTATTTGTTATTCGATGTTGATTATCATTTTTTGATATTAAATTCCTTTTTCTATTAATTTCATCCCTCTTTTTTATTAAATCTTTTCTTTTACTATCTAATTCAAGCCAACGATATATATCTACTTTATTTATGTTTCCTCTTAAATTTACGAGTGTAACAAATTTTTTAGGATCTTTTCTAATTAGTTCGGTATCTATCATGATCTATCAATTTTTTAAACTTTATACTGTAATAAGTTGTATGAAATTATACAACAAATAAGTAGTTTCTTTTAATTCGTATTTATAAAATGTAGGCAGTTTTTTAATATTTGATAAATAAATCATGCAATTAAAGTAAATATTTTTGTATTTTTAGTGTATAATATAACAGCGTGGTCTAGTTTTAGTTTTACTAGTCCACGTGGTGAACCTTTCTGTCTAGATAGGTACTTTTACGTACCTGTCTAGAAGTTTATGCGCGTATAGTATAAAGGTTATTATGTCAGCTTTCCAAGCTGAAGATGCGGGTTCGAGTCCCGCTACGCGCTATTATTCGTTCTGTTTGCTGACTTAGCTCAACTGGTAGAGCAACGGTATCGTAAACCGTGGGTTATGAGTTCGAGTCTCATAGTCAGCTAGAATTTTTTTTATATTCTCTACGTTTACGTTTTGTTATTCTAAATTTTAGATTAATTTGGATATAGGTGGAATTTAATTATTTTTTTGTTTGGTATCTATTTTTTTTACTTTTTGGATTCATAGGTTTGCCTATTTTACGTTCTATTTTTCCTAATTGGCGAGATAAAGTTTATATATTTAGCAAACTTGTTGGACTAATTTTAATTTCCTGGATTACTTGGTTTCTTACTAACTTGGAAGTACTATCTTTTACTAAAGCTAATGTTGTCTTGGTAACTTTGGTACTTCTTGTTATTTCGATATATTTTATAGTGAAGCTTAAAATTCGCATATCGAAGACAATAATTTTTTTGGAAATATTGTTTTTAACTACACTTTTTTTTACTACTGTATTACGTTCCGCAAATCCAAGGTTGGAAGGTACAGAGAAAATGATGGATGCTGGTATTATGTATGCAATAAATCGTTCAGAAAAATTCCCCCCGCTTGATACATGGCTTAGTGGATATACTATAAACTACTATTACTTTGGTCACTATATTTATACTTTTGTATCCAAGCTAACTGGCATACCTATAGAGTTTGCATATAATTTATCGATTTCTACAATTTTTACATTCGTTTTTTTGTCGTTTTTTACGATAGTTTGGAGTTTATTAGATTGCTTGATTATTACAAAAATACTGTATCGTTTTTTATCTTTATGTTTTAGTTTAGGTATATCTATTGTATATATTTTTGGCGGTAATCTTGATTTTATACGCAAATTTTTTGTTTCAATTTTGTTTAATAAAAATTTTTCTTATTTTTATCCTGAAGGTACTAGATTAATTCCTTTTACTATTAATGAGTTCCCTCTATATAGTTTTTTGGTTGGTGATTTACATGGGCATTACATATCTCTCCCTTTTTTTATTATAGCTGTTGGTATTTGCATATACATTTTTACTTATGTTAGGTCTTATGTACAATTATTCTTCTATAGTTTTGTAATTGGTGTATTTGCTTTTTGGGTTTATATGATAAATTCTTGGGATACAGTTACTTTGATTATGATTGTATTTTTTATGAGTTTAACTAAACTCGTACAGATCAATAAACTTACTTTGCAAGTATTTGTGAAAGATATACAAAAATTATTTTCTTTATGTATTACACTATTTTTACAACTTACAAATGTTTTGTTAGCATTTGTTCTTGCAGGTATTTTTGTAGTAATACCTTTCTTATTACATTTTACAGCACCGATAGATGGAATTGGCTTTAAGTATGGAGGTTCGCGATTATACGATATTTTTATAATCTTTGGTGGTTTTTTAGTTGTTATTTTTATTTTTTTTCTCTTAAAGTTTTTATTGAGTAGTTTTACCATGAAAAATAAGTTGTTTACTGTTAAAAATAAATCGATTTATCTTCTATTATTTATCGGTTTTTCCCTAATTATATTTGTAGAATTCGTGTACGTTAAAGACATATTTTACTTAGCTAATGAGCCGTATTATAGAGCTAACACGGTATTTAAATTTTACTATCACGTATGGATCATTTTAGGTGTGGTTGCATCTTATATGTCTTTTGTAATATTCAAAGATCTCTTTGTTTTTTTGTTGAATAAGCAAATACGTATAAATAAAAGAATTTATTTCGTTTTAACAGTCTTTGTGTACAATGTGCTAATTATAAATTTTTTAGCGCTAATGTTATATGGAATAAGAGGAATATTAGATGCTTATCCTATTCAAAACAATAATTTTGAAATGACTTTAGATGGGACGCGTTTTATGCAAAAGGAATATATAGGGGATTATTATGCAATATTGTTTTTGAACAAAGAAATAAAAAAGCAACCAGTAATTGTTGAAGCAGTTGGTGAGGCGTATACTTACTATAGCAGGGTGTCAACTTTTACAGGATTACCTACGATTGTTGGTTGGCCTACACATGAGTGGCAATGGCGAAAAAATAGTAGTATACCTTTTGCGAGAGCCGAACAAGTTCAAAAATTTTATGAAAGTGTTGATATGGAAGACGTAATTAATTTTATTAGGACATATAATGTAAAATACATATATATTGGTAGCCTAGAGAAACAAAAATATAATGTTAATTATGCTAATATAGAAAAAGTATCTAAAAAAATATACGATAGCTTTGATACTATGATTTATCAAGTTATTATTTAATATGTAACTTACTTAATAATATGCGAAATAACTCTTTTGAAGATCTAGATACCTTTAAAGCGTGGTGTAAAGAAAATGGATTTGTGTATCCTTCCTCTGAAATATATGGTGGTTTTGCTGCAGTATATGATTATGGCCCGTATGGAACATTGCTGAAAAATAATATTCAGCGAGAATGGGAAAAATACATGATACAAGAGCGTAACGATATTTATCTAATTGATTCTGCAATATTTATGCATCCAAAAACTTGGGAGGCATCCGGTCATGTGCAGAGTTTTGCAGATGTATTAGTGGAAGATAAAAAAACTCATAAAAGATATAGAGCAGATCATTTAATAGAAGAATATTTTGAAAGCATGGGAGAAAAAATAGACTGTGATAAAAAAACACCAGAAGAACTAGCAAATATTATTCAAAAATATAATATTTTATCTCCGGATGGTAATGAGTTGACAACTCCAAGAAATTTTGGACTAATGGTAAAAACAAATATAGGTACAACTGATTCTACTTTGACGGATCAAAATGTTGTGTATGCTCGTGCAGAAACATGTCAGGGGATATACTTAAACTACAAAAATATTATAGATACTTTTCATCCAAAACTACCATTTGGTATAGCACAAGTAGGTAAAGCTTTTAGAAACGAAATAGTGGCAAGACAATTTATTTTTCGTACCAGAGAGTTTGAACAAATGGAAATGCAATATTTTCATCATCCAAAGGATAAAGACAGAATATTTGATATGTGGATGAAAGAGCGAATGAATTGGCTAGTAAACGTTATTGGTTTACGATCACAAAATCTACGTTTCAAACGACATGAAAAACTAGTATTTTATGCTTCAAAGGCGTTTGATATAGAGTACAATTTTCGAACTTTAGGTGGTTTCAAAGAACTAGAAGGTATACACGACAGAGGAGATTATGATTTGTCCCAACATTCTAAGTTTTCAGGTATAGAATTAGATTATTTTGATCCAGATACACAAGAAAGCTTTATTCCACATATTATAGAAACTTCTATTGGATTAAATCGACTCTTTTTTGCAGTTTTAGAAGATGCTTTAACAGTTGAAAAAGTCAGAAACGGAAAAGGAGAAATAGACAATAGAATTGTCTTGAAAATTTCTAAGTATCTATCTCCTATAAAAATTGGTATATTACCGTTAGTAAAACAAGATAAATTAATTGAATTGTCGCGTAGTATTCAAAATGTGCTAAAGAGAGAATATATAACACAAATAGATATATCTGGATCAATTGGAAAAAGGTATAGAAGATTTGACGAAATTGGTACTCCTTACTGCATTACTGTAGATTTTAAAACTTTAGAGGATAGTACTGTGACTGTTCGCGATAGGGATACTATGCAACAAGATAGAGTAAGTATTGCAGATCTAACTAAATATTTTTCTGATAAGTTTAAATAAATCAGTCAGTTGTTTGAATATTGCATAGTAGTCATAGTAGCGACATATGGTACATTCCGTAATACGTGTGTGGTATAATTAAAAACATATGAATGACGACAAAAATTATTTATCTTCTACAAAAATTGATTCAAAAGTCGTAGTATTAAGAGCAAATTTAGATATCCCAGCTTTTAACTTGCAAGTAGGAGATCATACAAAAATTCAAGCTATAGTACCAACTATTAATAGTTTAATAGCAAATAATTGTAAAGTTATTATTTTAGCTCATTGTGGTCCACAACTTGATGAGCATGTAGATGAATTTTCTCTAATGGATATACGTTTTTTATTGGGTAAATATTTAGCTAAACAAGTAAAATTTGTGAATGCTAAACAAAGTTTAAATTCTATAAAATATCTAGAACCAAAGGACGTATTGATGGTAGAAAATTTACACTTTAACCCAGAAGAGTATTCTTCCGAATATGCTGTCCAGGAAAAATTTATGCATAATTTTACATCTTTTGGTGAAGTTTTTATCAATGAAGCTTTCGGAGTAAACGATAATTATGCATCAATACGTATACTATCGTCAAAGCTAAAGTCTTATTATGGTTTACATTACGAAAAAGAAATTCAAAGCATACTAAAGATAAGTACAGGAAAATTAAATAGTCCATTCTTATTAGTTGTAGGAGGTAATAATATTTTGAGCAAATTAACATTAATTAGAAAACTAATAAACAAAGTCGACAAAATTATTGTAGGAGGGTATGTAGCACTAGCTTTCTTGTATGCCAAAGGTGTCGAATGTGGATTATGTAAGTTTGAAGAATCTACTATAAATGAAATTCAAAATGTATTGCAACTAGCTAAAGACTTGCATAAAGAAATACTTTTGCCAATAGATCACTATTGTGTGAAGAATTTATCTAACTATACTTCAACTGTTGAAATAAACACACAGCATATAAGTGGTGATTTATATGCTGTTGATATAGGTCCAAATACTTTGATTATGTTTAGAGAATTGATTGAATCTAGTTCTACAATAATCTGGAGTGGTCCAATGGGTATATTTGAAAATGAAAACTCAAATAAAGGTACTGAAGCTATTGGAGAGTACATTGCTTTATCTACTCCAAAAGATGCATATAAAGTAGTACTAGGTGATGCAACTTCTGCTGCTGTTGCTTTGTTAAAGATAAAACAAAAAAGATTTGATCACATATCTATTTCGTCTCAAAAATTTGTTGAATTATTAGCATAGATTAGTACTATTAAAATTATTACACAGATCTACTAGAACTGAAAATGAACAAAAATAAAATGTTTACAATTTCATCGTTTAAAAAATATTTTGTAATTTTTATATTGTTTATCTCCACTATATTGATAATTATGAAAGCTTTAATTGTAGTTCACGATCTACATTTTGTTTCACATAATCAGGATTTTGATCATAAAAACGCAAGTATTGAATCTTTAGCCACTTTTACAAATACTGATAATTCAAATAATACTCCAAAAGATTCAGAAATTTTGCAGACAAAGATACTAAATAAAATTTTTGTACAACCAATTGTCAATTATGTGTCTTCGGAAATAAGCTATCTTCAAAATACAATATATAATCACAAGCTAGAAAAAGAAATAAAGAAAAATGTTGACATTTTAGAATCTTTTCTAAAGAGATATGGTTCACCGCTCGTCGGCTATGGAGACATAATAGTACGTGAAAGTTTTCGTTGTAATGTGGATTATCGAATTATTGTTGGTATTGCTGGAATTGAATCAGGGTTAGGTAAATATCCTATAGGTAAATATAATCCATTTGGATATTTAGATGGTGTAATCTATGAAAGTTGGGAAGAGGTTTTATATAAGTTGATATGCAGAATAGCTAATCAATTTATTAAACCATGTAATAATGATTTGTATTGCATAGTAAATAGATACGGAGGTCCTGATACTCCAAAGCAAAGATGGGTAAATGCAGTTCAGTGGTTTATGAATCAATTATAACTAATAATTTGAGTTTTCAAATATTATTTTTTCCTGTTATACTTATTTATGTTACTTTTATTAAAACTTAACACAATCTATTTGTTTTTAATTTTACAACTTTATGTATTCGTTGTATACAGATGGTGCATCAAGAGGTAATCCTGGTAGCGCTGCATATGCATTTTTTCTTTTTGAACGAGATAGAATAATATATTTTGACGGGAAAGTTATAGGTGTTCAGACAAATAATTTTGCTGAATATACAGCATTAATTTGCGGTATTAATTATGTATTAAAATTACAAATTAAAAATATTACTTGTTTTCTTGATTCTGAATTGGTAGTAAAACAAATTAATGGAGAATATGCAGTAAAAGATAAAAACTTATATGGTTTATTTAATAAAGTTAACAAATTAAAGTTGTTCTTTAATAGTATTAATTTTGTACATATACCGAGAGAGCAAAATTTTTTAAGTGATAGATTAGTAAATATTATTTTAGACAATGCTGAGTTAAATTAATAAAACACATATCAAATTAAATTGTATTTTATACTTTTATGCGACATATACATTGAAACTAATCAAGGCATTTGTGTTTCTTTTAATAATTGTAAATGTATTTTTAGTATCTATTGTGTTTTATTTTGTTTACATTTACTATGAAGAACAAATAGTTGATTATTACGTGGAAATCGAAGACAATACACAATTTGTTTCCATCCAAGAAGCTGAATTTTTAAATTTACTTACTTTTTACGAGACAGCTAAAACAGTTTTAAATAAGAAAAATAATGTAAGCACTATTGTTGTAAATTTAGATGGTATTGTTGTAGATAATTTTTATAGATCACCTTCGAAAAGCTTGTTATTTATCAATAATGATCGAAGTATAGATACAAAATATTTTTTGAATACTTATGACACGTTGTTTATTGAACAAAAAACATTTACCCAAGTATTTCAGTTAGATGAATTAAAACAAATAGTTCATGCTATTACAAAATTGGATATTTCAGGTATACAAAAAATAATATTTTCTTCAACTTTGTTATATGCACTGGACTATGAAAATTATTATGATTTTGTGAAAAGTATCTTTAAAGACAAAAAATTGATACAGATAGTAGATTTAAAATGGGGAGACAGTATTAATTATTCTGATTACAGAAAATATAAATATGCTAAGAGCATTGTACTTAAAGATTATAGCATCTTAAATTTTTTCGATGAAATATGGATAGAAAATTTTGATTATACTACACCAAATAGTATTTTATCTGGTCCGATATCAAGTATAGATAAGTTAAAAGCTGCATTAAGTTATTATCATTCTAAGGGTATTTTTTTAGATAAACTTGTTGTATGGATTAATACACTTGGTTACTTATGGCCGTATAGAGAGTTTGAAATCAGCTTGGTTAATAACTATATTTCGCAAAAACAAGAAAGTAGAGTATTGACTACTAATGAAATTGATTTGCTAAAGAAATATGTTAAGCAAAAAATACAACATGAATATTTTGATGATATAATGGAACTTCAAATTGATAATCAAGATTACTATAATTATCTTGTTTTGCCTTCAAGAAATTATGTTGAAGAACAGATTAATACTGCTAAGAAGTTTCACGTTAAGAAAATCGTAATATTTTAAATTAATTTAGGTTATTTTGATATACGTAAGTAAAATTGTACCAATGAAAACAAGAAAAGATAGCTATGAATTATTGTATAAGTATATAAAAAGTAAATCTTTACTAAATCATTCATATATGGTTGCTACAGGAATGGAATACTATGCTAGGTTGTTAAGCCTTAGTAGTGAGGAAATAGAGGAGTGGTGGCATGCTGGTTTGTTACATGATTTAGATTGGGAAATGTATCCAGAAACTCATCCATTAGTTGCAGTAAATCAGATATTGCCTGATCTAGGATATTCTGCTGCAATAATAAACGCAATTAAAGCTCATGCTCCTGAACGTACAAATTATATGCCTACAACAAATATTGAGAAATTTTTATTTGCTTGTGATGAGCTTAGTGGTTTCTTGTATGCTGTTGCTTTAGTAAGACCTAATAAATTTTCCGATATGACAGTAGCCTCTGTCATTAAAAGATTAAAAGAAAAATCTTTTGCTAGCAATATAAACAGACTAGATATACAAAAAGGAGCTGATCTAATAGGCATAACTTTAGAAGAACATATACAAAATTTAATAACCTGTTTCCAACTGCAACAACTACAACAAGTATAAGCTATAAGCTTACGAAATGGAACCTTATAATATTGTCACCTAATTTTACAAAGTAAAAAATGTCAATGCCTATTATGCTAGAGATATACTTTAGTATATCTCTAGCGTAAAAGGCACTGTGTACATTACTTTATGTCGCTTTGTTCTAGTATCATTTCGCCTTGCCGCTTTCGCGCTGCTGCCGTAATCGCAAAACATATTTTAAGGATCATACACATTTTGCAGTGTACGTTATAATTTTATATCTTTTTACGAAATTTTTCAATAGTTTTTAATTTTGTGTTGTTATCGTTGTTATCTTTTGTGTTATAAGTTTTTGTAAAGTAATAAATAGTGTAAAATAACTTAATTTACATCACTTAATTTTATTAAATAGTTAAAATGAAAAATATATTAAATGTAGGTATTCAAGGAAAAGAACAATCATTTTCTTATATTGGCCTTTTAAAATTGTTAGAACAAGTTGATAAGTTATCTATAAACAACTTTAATGTACTTTATTTTGATAATTTTGATTCTTTATTTTATGCATTTACGAACAATAATGTTGAATTAATGTTTTTACCAATTGAAAATTCTACATTTGGTGTAATATCGGATAATATAAAATATCTTTTTACTTGTGATCAAATTTACATTTTATCCGAAGTGAATTTACGTATAGATTTATGTTTAATATCGTTTGATGAAGCCACAGTAGATTCAATAAGGTTTTTATATTCACATCCTGTTGCGTTGGGACAAATAAAAAATTTTTTGAATTTGCATAAAAATATACAAGTTTTTAGTGCGGATGATACTGCAGGTGCTGTTATGATGCTTGCAAAAAATTTGTTTGATAAACCTGATAGAAATTTGTATGCAGCCGTTGCTTCTAGACAAGCTGCAATTCAATATAATCTGCAGATTATTAAAGAATCAATACAAGATAACAAACAAAACTATACCCGATTTTTTTTGGTAACTAAAAAAAACACTTTTGATTCGTATTCTATTTTATCTAAGTTTCATGCAGTCGATATTATAAATTCTCAAAAAAAACTATCTTTGTTGTTTACTTCTGATAACGATTCTAAAAACGTAGCTAAATTTCTCAAGTATCAAATAAGCAAATATGAAGTTTTGCAAATATTATCAATACCTAATATTAATACAAACTTTGGCAAAATTTACATGTTTGACTATTTAGCTATTAATAACAGTAGTTTTAGCTTAGATATCTTTTATCAAATACAGATAGATAATTTTAATTTAAAAATATTTCAAGCTCCTGATGGTCCATATCCAAGCATTACATTTGATTAATACAGGCATACTTCATGCCGGTGCCGTGTGTGTAGTATAAAATTATTATACTTATTATTCGTTTTTAAACAAAATAATATAAATATGTTGTTCAGTTGGCAGTTTGTATTTTGAAAACATATATACTTTTTATTTTTATATTTAACGATGATTTAGTTCGTAGTTAATTGGAAGTTTATAATGCTGTGACCCTACGGGGATTCGAACCCCGGTTACCAGATTGAGAATCTGGTGTCCTGTACCACTAGACGATAGGGCCTCATGATTAATCTTGCGACGTTAAGCAACCTAAGAAGGTAAAAAAGCTATTTTTTCATTTCTGACTCTGGTTTTATTTCAATATCCCATCCTGTTAATAAAGAAGACAGTCGTACATTTTGTGCATCTTTACCTATAGCCATTGGAATATCATTGTCCGGAACATATACAACTACTTTACGATCATTAATGCTTACTATTTCTACTTTTTTTGCTGATCTAATTGTATTTTTGATAAATACTTCTTCACTTGGATGCCAAGCTATAACATCAATTTTTTCTTCATGTTCTCCAAATTTAAGTTCTGATGATACTGCATTTATTCTTACACCTCTCTGTCCTATAAACGCTCCTACTGGATCTATACCACTACTATTTGATTTAACAGCTATTTTTGTTCTGTATCCTGCTTCTCTAGCTATGCTTACTATTTCTACAGTACCACTTTCTAATTCTGGGACTTCCATTCTAAATAGTGCTTCTACAAACTTTGGGTCACTTCTTGATACAATCATAAATTTATTCGTTTCGTCTTCAACGATATCTTTCAACATAACTTTAATACTAGTACCTAGTTTATAGTATTCAATTGGTATTTTTTCGTCTTTAGGCATTATTGCTTTTACTTTACTTATTTCACATATTACATCACCATCTTTACTGATTTTTTGTACGTATACATTTATTATGTTTCCTATTTTCGATTTATATTGATTTAATATTGCATTTTTTTCTAAAGAAGACAATTTTTGTAGTAATACTTGTCTAGCGTTTTGTGCAGCTATTCTACCAAAATCGCCTTTTGGAGTAACGTCTACTAAGGCTACTCCACCTACCTTGATATTAGGGTTAGCTTTTTGTGCAGTTCTTAAATCTATTTGAGTATTTTGATCTATAACGTCTTTTACTACATCTTTTTTTAAATAAACAATAAATTTACTGTTTTCATTGTCTATTTCTACGCTTAACCTATCAAATACGTATCTTGGTAGATTTGTAGTCGATTTAAAGCTAGCCAAGACAGCTTCTTTGACTACTTCTAAGACATCTTTTAAATCAACTTTTCTTTCGGCTGCAATTTGTCTCAAAGCATTCAAAAATTGTTCGTTTTTATCCATAAATTAAAAAATAACAAAATCTTCCAATTGAATTATTATATCATAACGTATTTTACCTATAATATGTTTTATAATTAAAATAAAATTTTTGTAGTTATTGTCAGTATATTGTATCGCGGACATTGCTAGAAATATTAAGTATTAATAATTTAATTAATATCAATTTTAAAATATACAAATGATTAGACTATCAAGTAAATTTGATAAACAATTTAAACAGTTATCTTTGGAAACAAAACTTAGTTACAAACAAAAATTGATAAACTTTTTTTTTGATCTTAAAAACTATGTTCAAATAAAACAATCAGAGGCTAGTATTTCCTATTTTTCGAAGAATATTACTTTTACTTTAGCAATAGTATCATTTTTTTTCTTTTTGTTCTTTTATTCTAGTTATTTTTTATTGAACATACAGTTTCTGCCTGATAAAATGCCATTAGTGTACGATGAAGTAAGAAACAATTCAATTTTGGTAGATAAAATTTTGTTTGTCCTTTTTTATTTTATAGTTTTAATTATTGAAGTAGTATTTTTATATTCGTCAGTACAAGTTTATTTCGTAGAAAAAAGATTTATATTTATCTCATGGATTTTATTTATAATTGCTAATACTTTTCTTATTTTGTATCTTATAGAGGTATCAAAGTTATTAAAGCTTTTTTAGATGTTGAATGAGATATTCAATGAGTATTTAATAAAAAATTTAACGGATATTTTATTTGTAGTATTTATAGGATTTACTATAGCGTTTTTATCAACTCCTATCGTTGGTAGAATTGCAAAAATAATTAAAGTAATAGATAAACCTAAATACCAGCGTAATGCATTCGAAAGAGGATATGAAACGCGTATACATAGTGAGCCGAAAGCAAAGCTAGGTGGTCTGGCAATGGCTTTTGCTTTATTGTTTACGATTTTAATATCAACACAACTAAGTTTAACTAATCACTTAGATATTAACTATGTTTTGGTTCAATACGGGATTATTGTTGGTGCTATAGTTATTGTAGTTGGAGGTTTACTGGACGACATTTTTGAGTTAAATCCTTATATACAATTATTTTTCCAAGTATTGGCAGCTAGTATCGTTATTGTGTTTTCTATTGGATTAATAACGAATATTAATGTATTAGGGATCAATTTGAATTTTGAATTTTGGGAATTACCAATACAGATCGGACGTATAAGTAGTTTCTATATTCCTGCATTCGTATTTACTTTATTTTGGATACTTGGAATGATTAATGTAATAAATTGGGTTGGCGGCATAGATGGGTTAAATGGTACAGTTTCAGCATTAGCATCTTTTACTTTGTTAGTAATATCTTTGTCAAACAGCAATTTTATAATTAGCATCATTATTGCTGCGCATTTAGGAAGCGTACTTGGTGTTTTACCATTTAATTATTATCCTTCAAAGATTTTTTATGGATCGATAGGAGATTATTTAAATGGTTATTTGCTATCTATTTTTGCAATATTATCGGGTGCAAAATGGCATACGACACTGATTTTGTTTGCTTTACCAATTATTGACGGTTTGTATGTTATTTATAAAAGATTTAGAAAATATCCTAGTTTTTTGAGTAAGCCTTGGAAAGTTTTAGCAATAAGTGATAAAAATCATTTTCATCATAGGTTATTAGACTCTGGTTTTTCTCAAAAAGCAGTTATGTTTATTGAGTCATCGTTTGTGCTAATTTTGTGTGGTTTTGCTATTTTAAGTACTGATTTGAGGATTGAATTTATTACAATAATACTTGGATTGATATTTATTGTTTTAGTATTTGTGATAGTATTTATTCTGAAGCAAAGATATGAATTACAACAAAGATTGAATGAAATAGTAATACAAGAAGAAATAAAAACTGTCAAAAAACCATTGGTATCAGTAGTAGTTCGCGATGGAGATAACGATAATGAAGAGCCAAAATTTATTTACTAAAATTGTTATGTTTTAGGTATTTTATATTTTAATTTGTGCTTATGTATTCAATAAAACGAATAAAAGCAAGAGAAATTATAGATTCTAGAGCAACACCAACCCTTGAGGTAGATTTAGAACTTACGAATGGTGGTTTTGGACGTTTTTCAGTACCTAGTGGTACATCTACTGGAGCTTATGAAGCTTTGGAACTTAGGGATAAGGATGACCAAAGATTCCTAGGTAAAGGAGTTTTAAAATCGATAAATTATATAAATAATATAATATTTCCAAATTTAGTTGGCAAGTATTTTGATACACAAGAAAGTTTTGATTCGTATTTGATTGGCTTAGATGGCTCTACAAATAAGAGTTATCTTGGAGCAAATACTATACTAGCATTATCCGTTGCTTTTGCAAAAGCAGTTGCAAATTACAACTCAATGTATTTTTTTGAATATATTGGCTTAATTGGTGGTAATAAAATATATTCTATACCTCAACCTATGTTTAATATAATGAATGGTGGTAAACATGCTAATTGGTCAACAGATTTCCAAGAGTATATGATAATTATTAATCATAAAGAATATGCTGAAGTTTTAAGAATTGCATGTGAAATTTTTTTAACTTTAGAAAAGTTGCTAAAGGCAAAAAACCTGTCTATAAACGTAGGTAATGAGGGTGGATTTGCTCCAGGTTTTACTAGTAATATTGAAGCTTTCAATTTTATTTCTGATGCAGTAGAAAAGGCAGGGTATACTTTAGGTAAAGATGTATTTTTTGCTATAGATGTGGCTGCTTCAGAATTTTATGAGAAGGAAGAAAAGATATATTTTCTTAAAACAGAAAACAAAAAAGTTACAGGAGAAGAATTATTAGATATTTATCTGAATTTACTCAAACACTATCCAATAATTAGTATAGAAGATCCATTTGCAGAGGATGATTGGGGTATGTGGACACAGTTTCATAATGTCGTTGGTGATAGTATACATATTGTAGGAGACGATTTGTTAGTAACAAATATAAGTAGGATTAAGCAAGCGTATGATTATAAAGCATGTAATGCTTTGCTAGTAAAAATGAATCAAATAGGAACATTGACTGAAACAATAAATGCAATTAAATTATGTAAAGAATATAATTGGTATAATATTGTGTCTCACAGAAGTGGGGAAACTGAAGATGTCTCTATCGTTCATTTAGCTGTTGGTATGAATGTTGACAAAATAAAAGCAGGTGCTCCTAGTAGAGGTGAAAGAACGTGTAAGTATAACGAATTATTAAGAATTGGTGAGATAGTTAATCGAAAATACAACTAATTTAAAATCAATTTTTGTTAAGCTAAAATTAGTTATGAATATTTATTTTATTTAAGTTTTACGTAGTATCCACTTTCTGTATCGATTATTTCTATATTATACCTATTTTTTAGCATATTTCTTATTTCGTCGGCTTTTTTCCAATTTTTTTCTTGCTTCGCTAGCATGCGATCTTTTAGTAAGTTTTCTAATCTTTCTTTTTTTATTAGTTTGTGTGCTTGTTTTATTTTTGCTACGTTATCTATAATTTTTTGTTTGATTTTTAGACCTAACACTTTGTCAAAATTTATAACTGTAGATATAACCAAATCCGGTGCTAAGTCACTTTTAACTGTTTCCCAAACAATTGAGATAGCTTTTGGAAAATTAAAGTCTTCTTCAATTGCCTCCGTAAATTTAGTTTTATATTTTTTTAGTACAATGTTACGGATGTATTTTTTATTTTTTATTTGTATATACATATTTGTTAGTAGATTAATTAATCTTTCATAACTATTTTTGGCTTGTTCTAATCCAGTAAAAGTAAAGTTTAATGTGTTTCTATAACTAGTTTGTAAAAAGTAGTATCTCAAGTGCATTGGATCATAACCTTTTTCTATTAAATCTACTAACCGATATACATTACCCTTACTTTTACTCATTTTTTCGTTTTCTACAAGTAGAAAGTTATGATGTATCCAATACTTTACAAAAGGTGTTTTACAAGTTGCACATTCAGATTGAGCAATTTCATTTGGGTGATGTACTGATATATGATCTATTCCACCGGTATGTATATCAAATTGTTCCCCCAAGTATTTCATACTCATTGCACTACATTCTATGTGCCATCCAGGAAAGCCTACTCCCCATGGTGATTCCCATCTCATTATGTGATTTTCAAATCTGCCTACTGCTTTAAACCATAAAACAAAATCAGTAGGATTTTTTTTAAAATTTCCTGTGTTTACTTCTTCACGTGCTGCTATAAGTTTTTCCGTTGGATTCTGTCCGAAGAGTTTAAAATATCTTTTGAATTTTTTTGTATCAAAGTATACTGCTTCCGGTGTATCATAAGCATATTTTTTATTAAGTAATTTTTGTATTTGCCTAATTTGTTCTTTGATATGATCTGTCGCTTTACAAATTATGTTTGGTTTTAGTATATTTAGCAGGGAAAGGTTGTTTAAAAAATCTTCAGTAAAAAATTTAATTATTTCCCATACCGATTTGTTGTACTTGTTTGCTCCAGCTTCTATTTTATCGTATCCTTCGTCTTGATCTGATGTTAGGTGACCAACGTCCGTAATATTCATCACATGTTTTACTTTATATCCTAGGTATAACAATGATCTTTTAATTAAATCATCAAGTATATATTTTCTAGCATGTCCAATGTGAGTATAATCGTACACTGTAGGCCCACAAGTATACATACCAACACGTTTGTTGTTAATTGGTCGGAACA
>JANWZV010000022.1:20243-26709 GCA_025061805.1 Candidatus Dojkabacteria bacterium
ACATTATTATCAATAAGTTTAAAATGTAAACTAACTCAGGGCAGCCGGACTCGAACCGACAGTCTTACGCACCCCATGCGTAAAGTTTAGCCAATTAACCTATGCCCTGATAATACTTGTACATACCCTAACTTAAAATTAAATTTGTTTTTATTTTAGTATACTATATATCTATAAATTCTTTTGGTTGTAGATTAAATACAATCGAGACTATATTATTTGGAAATATAACTATTTTCCCATTTAAGTTCTTGACAGCTGTGTTATAGTGCATGACTGATTTTTTTATTAAATCATCTATTTCATCTAAATTTCTTTTCGTCTGTAACAATGTTTTATGTTTTTTAAGTTTAGAATGATTTTGGATAACTAAAAATAATTTGTTTAATATTTCTGTTATTTGATTATACGTTGAAGAAATGTTTTTTTTTACATATTCGTGGTCGTTAACATTAATTTTAAATATATTAATTTGTTCTGATATGCTTGATTCAATTTTAGTGTATCTTTTAACAATTTGTAGTAAATCTAAAGTTAGATAAAATTTTTTTATTAAACCTTCTTGAATGTTTATCAAAATCTTATTTATTGTTGATATTTGAATATATATTGATTTGTATATAGATATCGTATAGATAATTGCTACTAACGTAATTAAAAAAATTATACAAACAAGTAAATAAATAAATAACGTTACCAAATTCATATTTGCCAGATAATTTTATTTTGTAAAATTTGAATTTTAAATTTTATTTACGTATCTTACTACTTATATATTGTTTTATTTTCGCAATTTTAAAATTTATTTGTGCACTTTTCAAATTTGTTTGTTATTGTATGATTGTTTAAATATTGTTTTCTATATAACAGTAAAAGAAAAAAGAATAAAGAGTATTGACAATACTACAAAATTATTATACAATCTATGTGCTGCTTGCCATGCAGTTTGGCGCTGTCAAGCAGCGTTACTACGGTATGGCGCATTTTTGCGCCATTGCCAACTTCCCCTTAATTATCATTTATTGTATTATTGTTTTTAGTTTGCATTTTTTCTGATAAGTTTATAATGCAACAACAATTATAAAATAATTATAATTAGACGTTCATGTAAAAACATTTTTAATGTTTAGCAAGTTATTAATGTATTAATTAATTGTGACTTCTGATATGAAACTTATAAATTCTTCTAATTGTTTAACATTGTTATCTTTATCGTGGAAATCAAAAGTGCTGCTACTTATACAAATGTCTTCAAAACATCCGTATGCTTGATAATTTAAGGTATTAATTGGTTGGTTGTTTACAATTGAAGAATTGTTGCTATTGTCATTATATGTATATATGTTTACTTTTAATATTTTAATTTTGTTTATGGGATTTTTTATATTTTTACTACTGATATCTACTTCTTCTTCGATTAGGTAAGAATTATCTGGCATATTCAATGAAACATTTACAGGAGAGGAAATATAATAAGTTGTATGAGTAGTTGATTTATCGTCGTATTTGGTTGTTTTGATAATTTCTGCTATTGTGCAATTATAAAAATCATTTGGTTTGTTACAATATAGTATAGAATCTGTACCATTTTTGTATAGTAAATTTACGTAAAAATCATTTGGGATATTTACTTTCTTTTTAGCTATCGCGATACTACGATTGTTTTCTATTTGAAAAAATATTCGTTCTGATGTATTAGTTATTTCTTGATTCTGACTATTATCAAAGTTATTAATAACTATTTTATTTTCGATACTTGTATTACTTAAAATTAATGATAGTGTAATTGGAGTAATTATGAGTATGGTTAAAGATAGAATTGTAACTAGTATAATTTTTTTATTCTTCATATAAAACCATTCTAAAAAATACCATTTAATTAAAAATATTTTTCTATTTTTAATATAGTATTATTTTTATTCAAATTAATATATCAAAAATTTAATTAAAATTGGACAATGTATTTATGAAGCATTTTTTTTGTTTATAATTCTATACTCATTTGAATTAATTTGTATTTCATTAAAGTTTTCGTCAAGTAATTTTATTTTTGTATAGTCATTTGTTCTAATTACAATTTCTCTATAAAATGCAATATTTTGTTCAAATGTTTTATCTAATATACTATTAACCTTTATGATTTCATCTACAGATAAAAACAAAAATATGCCTGCTTGAGCTTTAACGTATACTTTTTGAATTTTTTCGTCATTTTCTATTCTTAAAATTTTTAAGTATAACGTTGTTGATATACCAAGCTTATTTTCCGCTGTTATTTTTAATATATTTTCTTTATCTAATATTGGTATTGCATCGATTACAAATTCCCCTGAAATTGGATTCACATTTATTTGTGAATCATTAATTTTAATTACTACATCTTTTTCTGTTTGACCATATATTTTAAAAATTGGTTCATTGTACTTAATTTCAACAAATTCTTCTGTTTTATTTGATAATTTAAAATTGATTGGATACCTAATTTCTAATATAGGAGGTCGTGTGATATAGCTTATCGTAATAATAAATGTAAATACAAATATTAAGTTAATCACTAACAATATGAGTATTTTCCTAAAATATTTTTTCAAAGATATCTTAGTTTCTATTTTCTTATTTTTTTCTTTTTTTGTGTTTGATAACGTATAAAAATTTTTGTTTACATCAACTAGTTCATAATTTTTTTTGTACAAATATATTATCTTTTCTGGATCTAGATCTAGATATTCGCTATATATTTTCAAAAATCCTTTTACGTAAGCGTGGCCATGTATTTTTGAGAATTCATCGTTTTCAATATATTTAAGTATTTCTTCTTTAATTAACGTGTCTTTTGAAGCTTTTTCAATAGATATGCCTTTTTCTTTTCTTCTAACTCTAAAAAATTTACCTATTTTATTTTCTTCCATAGGTTAGTTGGTATAAGTCTAAGTAGGATATAATATACTACAAGATATAATATACTATTTTAGATAATGTAGGGCTCATAGTTCAATTGGCAGAACGCTTCAATCGCAGTGAAGAGGCTAGGGGTTCGAATCCCCTTGAGTCCAGAAGATATATAATATGTACCAAGTTGATTAATTGAGGTGTAGCTCAATTGGTAGAGCAGGTCGCTGTTAACGACACGGTTGTAGGTTCGAATCCTACCACCTCAGTTATATTAATGTTATATTAATAATGATTGCCACGTAAAATTAAAATTTTGTTTGTATTTTGTTTTTCGTTCGTAATTTATTAAATACTACTTATTTTTTAAGTGTACAATTTGTTTAGAATTAAATGTTATAACGTTACAACTTCATATTTCCCAGAGCTTGGAAAAAGTATGATCCTATAAATCTCACCATAAAAAGAACTATTCCTAAGTGGACATCCAGATGCTACTGTCAAATATATTATGATTTGTCCTTCACTTGTTTCACCCAATAATAAACTTTCTGCACGTACAACGAATCTTAAGTTACCTATTTCAATACTTAAGTATTTGTAGTCTGAAAATTCAGTTAACTGGCCGGATTCGCTATCCGCGAGACGTTTTAATGGATTTGGTGTTTTTCCAATTCCAACACTAAAAAATTCTTCACCTTTAGTGTGTCCAGTAGTTTGTCCGTTTTCGTCTTGTAATTGTAATTGGTAAAGTATTCCTGATAATTTTTTATAGTCATTGTTATCCAAGCTATCTTTAGACTGAGGTCCTGAATTTAACATTTCTTGTATATAACGTTTTACCATAGCATCCATGAATCTCAAACCATTTCTGGTTTCTTGTGCTATCGTAATATTTATCGATCTAACTATACTATTTTGTTTTTCTGTTTGACTATCTTCATTTTGTTCAAATATACTTCTTAATGGATTTATGATTGTTTCATACCCAGCGAAGTGTGATTCTAACAATTTTTGTAATTCTCTTATTAATCTTTGATAATAGTTTCTACAGAACTCTTCTTGGTTTTCAATAACAGATATATTATTTAAATTTACTGGTTGTATTGGTTGTGTACTATTTGGATTTACTTGTGATAATACTTGTGATATTTCTCTAATTTTTTTATGAGCTTGTTGAAATACTAATGATGCAAGTGCTATTTTTTGTTCCCATATTAACTGTAGTATTTGTATAATAAATCTTACAATTTCTGTAGAACAATCAAATATTCTTTCCAAAAATGTTTCAATATTTATTCTGTTGTTGTTCCTAATATATGTAACCAATTCACTTAATGGAGAACGTGGAGAGTGGGGATTACAATCTTGATTACGCTCATATTGAGCTAATACTTCTAATATTGGGAGTAAAATGTTCATTATCATACTAGGTGTCCATACATATGGTATAGATAAATCAAATAATATTTCTACATGTTGTACTAAACCTGCATAATCTTGTCGTCCCTGTGTAACTATTTTCCTTATTTCGTTCTTTATTTCGTTTATAGCTCCACGACCTGTAAGCGTACAATCTTGTAATAATCGTTGTAAATCTCTCCTAATATTTATCGATTGAAATATATTATTTGTTTCTGAACTATACGGTACGTGCAATATACCCAAATAGTGAAGTATAGGCAATATATCAGCAAACGTAACATGCTCTAATTTTTCAAGTCTTTCTCCTCCTACTACTTCTTCTTGTGATCCTGGTGATATTGTTTCTGAAGTATGCATTTTTACTAACAAATATAAAATTTATAATTTTTTGAATTTACAATATTTGTAACACGTAATTAAAAATTAAAATCGTACGGCATATTTTACTGAACATTTGTTTTTTTGCAAGTAGTGTAGAGTTTGTAATTACAACGCAAAAAAGGACTACGTATTTAATTATCGTAGTCCTTTTTGCTTATCTATTTCTCAATTCGTATCGTACTATACATCACAAAGCTTTTTCGTGGTTATCTTACACATAACTGACTTGGACTGCCATATATCATCAATATTTGTTTGGTTTCAATACATTCTTCTGAAAACAAGCTATTATTTTCTTTTTTATTGTTTAATAACATATAATACATGCTACTAAAATAATCAAAGAAACTGCCTCCTTTTTCTATTACATAAATACCATAATCATCTCCTAGGTTCAGGTCTTTTATTAAATTGGATTTAAGTGTATCTAAATTCGCTATTTCATCTATCAATTTATATTGTTTTGCTACTATAGCATCATATACGTATGCTCCTATTTTACTCTTAATTTCTTCTGGTGATATTCCTCTAGATTTGGATACCTCAGACACAAAATATTCATATATATTTTCTGCGGATGTAAGTAATATATTTTTTTCTTTTTCTGTCATTTTTCTAAAAGGATTACCCATATCTTTACCTTCTCCTTTGTGTATAATGTCTATATATATACCATTTTCAGTAACTATTGTTCCATCAGATAAAACTTTATCATAGAATCTATTCTCGCCAGTTATAACTCCTATACTTCCAATTGTACTACCCATATCCGCATAGATTTTATCTGCTCCTATAGCTACTAAATATCCACCGCTACCGCCAACCTCATTTATGAAAGCATATACTTTTTTCCCAGTTTTTTCTTTAAATTCTTTTATTGCATCAAGTATTATCTTTGATCCATTTATAGTTCCACCTGGACTATCTATATCTAATATCACTGCTTTGACATCTTCGTCTTTGGAAATACTATCAAAAGTTTTTTCTACTTCTCTACCGTAAACTAGTTGTACTCCTCCTAAAAAATCAAAAACTCCTCCTGACTTTTCAGTAAGTATAGGACCTTTTATACCTACTATAACAACTTTATTTTTACTTAATTCATTCCCTTCAACGAATTTATAATTCATAGATGTTAAATTTTGCTCAAAACCTGCTTGGAAAGCTGCGGAAAAGAATCCAAATGTTACGAAACAACAAAAACATATTATTAGTAAAACCAGTATCACTCCAACAACAACTCCTATCGATACTTTTACTACACTACCCATAAAAATAAATATAACAAATAAACAAATAAACAAGCAACTTTAGTAGTATATCAAAAATTTTTAAGTCAAGTATTAAATAACAAATTTTTCTTAATATTTTAATACTTTAATACAGTGTGCACTATGTGTGGCAACAAAAAAATAAAATTCAATTTGTAATAACAACACTTCAATTTTGTTTTTGTATAAAAAAGTAACTATCTTCAAATTTTACTTATTAATTTAGAGTTTATATTTATTATATTGTTCAATCTGAAATCATGAAAAGTGTAATTGTTATTATTTATTATTTTAAATAAACTAAAATTGAAGCTAATTATTCAAAGTATTTGTGCCATAAGTTCACAATATTTACAAAATGTAACTTAATAAATAAGTATATTTTACTGTAGTGCTTCATTGCATTTATTGTTATTTTTATTTTATACAATAAGTATGGCGTCCAGCTACTAAACGAGCTGGACACATGGATTCTATTATAGGCTCTCTCTTTCCAACTA
>JANWZV010000023.1 GCA_025061805.1 Candidatus Dojkabacteria bacterium
CATAAATAAAGTATATAGAACACGCCACAATATAAACTATAAATTCAGAGCTGAGAGGATTCGAACCTCTTCTTGCGGTTTTGGAGACCGCTATGCTACCATTAACATTACAGCTCTACATAATAAAATTTTATTAAATTAATAAAAAATAGTTCCTAACAAAGACTTGTAATAAACGATAAAATAAAGAATTTCTTATTTTTTTAGAATATTATTTTTTGGGTTCTTTGTTATCATCTTTTTATTTTACTTTTGACGTAAGAACAAAATCAACATGTTTTCTAAGTTTTCTACTATATTTTCGTATTTTAGCATTTTTTAACTTTTCTGCTGCGTTTTTGGACAATCTTATAGTGTAGTGTTCTCCTGTTTCTGGATTATAAAATCTGTATACGTTAGTTTTTTTCTTTTTAGAACTTTTAGCCATAAGTATTTTCTAACTATATTATGTTATTAGCAAGATGAATTAATTATACAATAGAGTATATATTTATGAAAAGCAAAAACAAGATTCTTTAATATTTTATTATACCAAATTGTACATTAATGTTTTTATTTTTACTATCTTACTAAGATAGCTATTTTATATATTTTTACATCCGTAGTTGGCACATATTGATTATTTACGTTTATATCATTTATTTTTTGTACAGTGTCAAATCCTTCTATTACTCTCCCTATTGGGGTGAATTCACCAATAAAGTTATATAATAAAGGGCTGTTAAATGGAAGTGTTATTATGAAAAATTGACTACCATTAGTATTTGGTCCACCATTTGCCATCAATACAGAATATCGATTTGGTATTTGTGTTGTAACTTTTAGGTTGTTTCTAAATCCTTTTTGTAACAAGTAATTCCTTTTTTCTTCTGGTAGTTTTTGTGTATCCCAGTTTACTTCATCCTCTATGAAATAGCCTGGATGCCCAAAGCCGTACATCTGTGTATTTTTGTTTATTGTATATCTGTCACCACTTTGGATAAGTACATCTTTTATAATTCTATGAAATAATACTTCGTTATAGTATCCTTTTTCGCTTAAGTAAATAAAGTTATTTACATTTAACGGTGCATCTTTTTCAAATAAGTCTATTATTATATTACCTAAATTTGTTTGTATTAGACATAGATAATCTTTATTAGTATCAATTTTAAATTCTGGTTTTTGAAATACTAATTCGCTATCGATATTTCTATTTTGTGTACCAATCAGAAAGGGAATTAAGTTTCTGCTCAGTAGAAAAAGAACAATAAACATTAATACTATTCCGACAAAATATAGTAACAATTGTATACCTTGCCTATTTTTAAACATTTTTAGAATATTATTAAAGTATACTTATGATCTATTTATTGGGCTTAATTACTAGCTACGTAACTTTTTTTACTTTCTACAGTATTAGTCTGTAATGCCTTTTTTCTAATTGTTTTATAAGCTCTCATTGAAATTTTAATTCTTTTTGGTGTACCATTTACAATAACTTTTAATGTCCTTAAATTTGGTTTCCATTTTCTATTAGTATTAGGTGCCTTATATGCCCAGGCTCCACCTCCCCCAGATGATCCGCGCCTATGCTTTTTATTACCTCCAAATCTTGTTTTTTTACCAGTTATTTCACAAACTCGTGCCATAAACTTGTATATATAAACATTTAAATAACTTAAATAAATCTACCTTAAACTTATATTTAATTTTACTGCTTTTTTAATTTTACTATATACTTTGCTAATCTACATAATTTTATTACAGATAAATTTTTTTTGCAAAATAAAATAACATTTTGGTATACTACTAAAGTATTTATTTTATGCTGAAATAGCTCAATGGTAGAGCGATCGCTTTGTAAGCGATTGGTTGTGGGTTCGACTCCCACTTTCAGCTTGTTACTAAAGTTTTTACCAAGCTGTGTCTTTTCTAGATCCGGAGATGGCGGAGTGGTCAATCGCACCTGACTGTAAATCAGGCGCCCTTTGGGCTACGGAGGTTCGAATCCTTCTCTCCGGATTAGTTCATGCCGTTATAGCTCAGCTGGTAGAGCACACCCATGGTAAGGGTGGGGTCTGCGGTTCAAGTCCGCATAACGGCTATTAATTAAATTTTAGTTATTGTGTGCTAAGAGAATTTGTACATGTTAGGCAAATACTTTTTCCCATATGTATTTACTAAAATTTTCCCTGTATTTTGTTTTGATATAGGATCAGATACTATTAAATATAGTTTTAATAAAAACACCTATGTTATCGAGAAGAATATATGTACTATTGATACTTATACAAACAAGTATGTATATTTTGGCAATGTTTCAAGTAATTTAATCGGTCGTCTCGATGAAAATTTTAAGATCGTAAGAAATGTTATAAATGGTAAATTTGTAGATTTTGACTCACTTGCCGAAATAATATCGTATATTTTTAAGAACATAAGACAAAAAAATAAAAATGTATTTTTTAAAAAGCCAATTATTGTTTGTGTTGCAGTACCTCATGAAATTACAGAAATTGAAATAAACGCTATTGCAGATGCATTTTATGTAAACGGTGTAATAAATGTTTACTTTTTTGATGAATGCTTTACTCATTTTTTTTACCTTCGCCATGTGATAAATAATATTTCTACTAATACTTTTGTTTTTATGAATTTAGGTTATGGAAAAAGTTTTATTAGTATAGTTAATAATGGCATAATAGTTAAATATTTAGATATTAATCTGTCTGCTGAAAAAATACGAAATGTTGTATTTAAATATATTTTGAATAAATATAATGTGAAAGTAAGTCTTGAGTTTGTAGATAAGATCTTGTCAACTTTAAATCTTGATCTTACTTCAAAAAATTATGAAACTTTAGAAATACTTGGATTGTCCATGTTAGATTTAACACCAAAAAAAATTAAAATATCTTTAAATGAAATTAGTCAGATCATTTATGATGAGTTCAATTTATTATCAGAAAATATTAAGTTATTTTTAGAAAAACTATCACCTGAAATATTAACAGATATTGATAACAACGGAATTTTCATATTAGGCGGTTTAGCTAAAATAACTGGTTTATCATCGTTTTTAAAAAAAATGCTAGATACCAATTTTGTAGTTTGCAACTTTGATTTCTACAATTTAGTTGGATTATACAAGATATACGAAAATAGATATCTCTTTAAAAAGCTATCGCTTAAAAGCAGATTAATTGTGTAACATTTACATAAAATTTTTTGTAATAATTATTTTTACAAATATTCTATATCTTTTTGTTACAATGAAAAAAAATATATTCTTACATATTTTTTTGTTTATATTGTTCGTATTCTTACTCTATAGAATGTTTACGCTTCAAATAATAAATGGAAACATGTACTACGCTTATGTAAATAGTTTCACTAATAATCAATCAGCATATAAACAGAAGCCTGTCAGGGGTAATTTTTTTGATACGAACAATAACCAATTAACTTTTAATGATATATATTTTGAAATATATATAGATTACTTTAAAACAAATTACTTAATAAAAACATTATCAATAGAAAAAATAGTTGACGATATTTTAGAATCTTTTAAGCTAGATCCTGAAATTGTATTAAAAGCACTACAACGTTCCATTCAAACACAGAAAAATATTTTGTTGACAACTGTTACTCAAGAATATTTGATTAATTTGACAGGTCATATAGACTTTTCTAAACTACCAATAATATTTAGAGAAATACATATAAGAAAATATGCATATCCATATGTATTTACTCATGTAATTGGGTATGTTGGCAAAGTTTCAGAAGAAATATTAAAAAATGATAAATTTTATTACGTAGATGACTATGTTGGCGTGTATAAGTTAGAAAAAGATTTAGAAAAATATTTAAGAGGTACTAAGTTTGAGTTTGATATCAATAACATTGATTATAAAGCGTTACCTGGAGCTTCAGTTTATTTGAATATAAATAAAGATTGGCAGCTAAGTTTATATAACATACTATCTCATGAAGTATCACGTTATAACGCTGCAAGTGGATCAGTCATCATTATGGAAAATAATACAGGTAAAATCAGAGCTATTGTTAGTTATGATGGAATAAACGAAAATGAATTTGTTATTGGTATTAGTACAGAAAAATACAATAATATAGCTACAAAAAGATCCCTGCCTTTTATTGATAAAGCAATTTCTTCTGGAGCAGAACCCGGATCTACTTTCAAACTCATTACAAGCTATGCTTTACTTGAAAATAATGTAATTGATGTTAATTATCATTTTTTTTCTAATAGATGCATGAATATATCGGCGCATCAAGAATTTTGTGAATACAACAGATACTTTTATGGTGATATGAACATCATAAGAGCAATATATAAGTCAAGTAATATATTTTTTTGCAATGCAATGATAACACGTGGATCTATAGAACAATTAATAGCTTCTGCTTCATTATTTAATATAGGTAAACTAGTCGGAATTGACTTAAGTGGTGAATTTAGTGGCGTTTTAGATTCTCCGTCAAATAGAATACTACAAAATAGTAGATGGTATGACGGTGATACTTGTAATATATCTATTGGTCAGGGTAGTTTGTTAGTTACACCATTACAAATGTTAATGGTTGTTTCTGCAATATCAAACAACGGTAAATATTTCCAACCATATGTAATAGATAAAATCGTAGATTTCCAAAATAATATATTGTTAAAAAATGAACCTAAAATTATTAAGGAAATTCCTAGTAATAATAATGCGTTTTCCATAATTAATCAGGCATTACAGCAAAGTGTACAAAATCCAGAAGCATGGATGTATACCTTGCATGATTTGCCTAACAACGTAAAAGGTAAAACCGGTACAGCAGAAGCTTTTGAAATAATAAATGGTAATAGAATAAAAACTACGCACGGTTGGGTAATAGGAACTTTCGAATACAATAATATATCATATGCATTTGTAGTACATATTAAACATGGTATACATGGATCGAATGCAATTTATGTAATTCAAAAATTCATAGATTGTTTGAATAAAAATTTTGGTATAAATTGTTCATAATCCATAGCGTTGTTTCCTTAATATTTCAAAAATCATGTATAACGTAACATATTGGTTATCAAATAAACTAAATTTACCGTCTTGTCTGATATTGCACAGTTATAATATAGCTAATTATTTTCAGCAAATAGTTAATTTATTTATACGTTTTTTGTTCTAAAATTTATATATTTTATATACGTTTTATCTTATAATAAATGCTTGCTATTTGATATATTTACAAGTTTTACTGTAGTTATATATTTAATCTACTTGTATTAGTTATTAATCTTTAAAGTAACTAAAAGAGAAATGCATAATTATCTAGTAATTGTTGAGTCTCCTTCAAAAGCAAAAACAATAGCTAAATATCTAGGTAAAAATTATATAGTTGTGTCATCAAAGGGACATTTAGTTGATTTGCCAAAATCAAAACTTGGTATTTATCCCGAAGATGACTTTAAAGCAGAGTTTGTTGTAACTAACAAAAAACAATTAGATGAAATATATAAAATGTATGATAAGTGTGACGAAATAATATTAGCTCTTGACCTAGACAGAGAAGGAGAAGCAATAGCTTGGCATATAATTAATCAATTAAATAATTTACACAAAACGTTAAAACCGTATAAACGAATAACGTTTAGTGAAATATCTAAACAGGCACTTATAAATGCATTAAATAATCCAAGAGATATAAATATTAATTTAGTTAATGCTCAGTTAGCACGTAGGTTCTTGGATAGGCTAGTTGGATATACTTTGTCTCCGTTACTTTGGAAAAAAATATTTTTTGGTTTATCTGCAGGACGAGTACAATCTGTAGCATTACGATTAATAGTTGCTAAAGAACGTAGCATACGTAGTTTTGTCCCTACTGAATACTGGCAAGTATATACTACTATTTCAGATAAATTTGAACAAAATATACAAATTAATAATCTAATATCACAGCCAAACAAAGATTTTAAATATGATAGCGACCAATCTCTTATAGATGATACAGATAGTAGTGATAGTTACAGTGAAATTCAACATACTACACAAAACAAAGATGTAAATTACGAAAATTTGTTTATCTTAACTAAAATAAATAATAAGTATATAAATCAGACATTAAACGAAGAAAAAGTAAAAGATATAGTTTCAAAAGTAACTTCAAAATCTTCTGTTTGGAAAATTTCAAAAATAGAAAAAAAGGATACTTTACGCTATCCAAAGTCACCATTTATAACGAGCACACTACAACAATTTTGTAATGTACATTTAGGTTTAAGTGCTAGTAAAACTATGCAGATAGCTCAAAAATTATATGAGAATGGATATATCACATATATGAGAACTGATTCAGTTAATATTTCAGATATTTTTATGTCTCATTTAAAAGAACATATATCCTCTAAATTTGGTAAAGAATACTTGCCAAACGTTGAATATAAATATAAAACCAGCACCAAAGTTGCTCAAGAAGCTCATGAGTGTATAAGACCAGTAGATATAAATAAATCCTCCTCAGATCTAAAATTAGAAAATTATTATAAAAAAGTTTATGATGCTATTTACAACAGAACGGTTATGTCTCAGATGGCACCAGCAGTAATAATTGATACTACTTACGAAATAACAGTAATCACAGACGATGGTAATCAACTAATATTTAAAAACAAAAAAAGTAAGTTAAAATTTGATGGATGGTTAATACTTGATCCAACTTCAAAAAACTTGTATTCCACTGATGCTGATAAATATGAAAAATATAGTTTAGATCAAGTTGTATATCCAAATGCAATATATTTAAAACAAAGTTTTACTTCTCCTCCTTCTAGATATTCAGAAGCAACTTTAATTAAAAAAATGGAAGAAATGGGAATAGGTAGACCATCTACATATGCTTCTATAATACAAACTATAATATCGAGAAAATATATAAGCTTAAATAATAAACAACTAGTTCCTACAGATACTGGGGAAATAGTTAATGAATTTTTGGAAAAATATTTTGAAGATATAGTCGATTATGATTTCACTGCACGCATGGAAGAAAATTTGGATATGATAGCACATGGTAAAATGGAATGGAAAAAATTATTAAGTGATTTTTATTTCCCGTTTAAACAAAAAGTTGAAAATATAGATAAATCAGTACAAAAATCTGATTTAATAATTATTGGTGATACTAATGTAGAATGTCCAGTATGTAAACAAAATATGATAGTAAAGATTGGAAGATATGGTAAATTTTTAAGTTGTAAAAACTATCCTAAATGTAATGGTCTTTTGCCATATGAATATTTGTCTAACAATAGCGAAAATATAGAAACAAAATCTAAAAGTAAAAATCAAAATCAAATTAATATTCATATGTTTGAGAAACCACCAGTAACTGATGACGGTAGAGAGTATTTGCTCAAAAAAGGGAGGTTTGGATATTTTTGGTCACATCCTGATTATCCAAAAGTTAAAGATGCAAAGCCTGCCATGTATAATAAAGAATATATACTAATTAATTTTGGTACGCCTCCATTAACAGAAGATGGTAGAGAATATTCATTAAAAAAAGGAAAATTTGGATATTTTTGGGCTCATCCTGATTATCCAAACAACACAGACATAGTAAAAATAAATAAAAAAAATGTTAATTGACTTTATTATATTTTTAGTATGTAGTATAATCACAAAGTTTGCGAGAATACTATATACAAGATTATTCTTGTGTATACGACATTTGTGTATATGTATTAGTTGTTAGTTAAGAGTAAATTTAATGGACTTGCAAGTATCTTTGCCAACTATAGAATCTTTGATGGAAGCAAAAGTACATTTAGGTCACTTAGCTAAACATTGGCATCCAGCCTATAAGCGTTTTATTAGTGGTAAAGCTAATGGTTTCTATCTAATAGATCTAGACATGACTATTAGCAAATTAAAAAAAGCGTGTGAGTTTTTGGTTCAGGCTGCAAGTAAAGGAGACATAATTTGGGTATGTAGAAAAAAACATTTATCGAATCTTGTACAAAATTTAGCTATACAGTCCAAATCACATTTTGTAGTTTCTAGATGGATAGGTGGTTTATTAACGAATTTTGATGTTGTACGTACAAGTATTAATAAGCTAATAAAATTAGAACAAACTTTTGAAAAAGGTGTTCATGATAGAACAAAATATGAGTTAATGATAATGAAAAGAGAGTGGAAAAGATTGTATAGATCCTTTGCAGGAGTAAAAAATTTAACAAAAAAACCAGTAGCTTTGATTGTAGTAGATCCAGTTTTTGAATATTCTGCAGTAATAGAGGCAACAAAAATGTCTATACCGGTAATTGGGATTGTGGATACAGATACAGATCCTAATTTAGTTACATATCCTATACCTGCGAATGATGATCTTATATCATCAGTTTCTGTTATTTTAGAACCATTATCTAAAGCTATACTACTAGGTAACAAAGGAAAGGGAGTAGAGCATCAACTCAAAGACTATTCTAATATACAAGTACAGATATTAAAAACTGCAAATGATTATCAGTCTAGTGACGATAATCCCGATTTTGCATCCGAAGTTGTAATTATATCTTCTGATAATGTTGAAGAAAATAAGTAATATATATTAAAAAATTAAAACTAAATAAGGTTATCAAAGTGTTTCTATTAAAATAAAATACTGTAAAATTAAACAATATTCTCTTAAGAAGTATAAATTGCTGATGGTTTTTGTATGTTAAATAAAAACTAAGTTTGTTAATTTTTATTTTTTACTATAAATAGTATTATGGTAGATTTGGAAAAAGTAAAAGAAATAAGAAACATTACTGGAGCTAGTATTAAATACGTAATTGAAGCTTTGGATACTTCGAACGGAGATATTGACAAAGCAATGAAGTATTTACGTGAAAAGGGCTTTGATAAACTGCAGAAAAGACAAAATAAAGTTGCTTCACAAGGTATTATAGGATTTTATTATCATAATACCAAAAAAATGTGTGTGCTAGTCGAGATATTATGCGAAACAGATTTTGCAGCTAATAGTGATGATATGTTGAAATTTGCTAATCAAATAGCATTAAATATAGCTGCACTGAGCCCAAAATTTATCAATATAGAAGATGTACCACAGTCGTTAATAGATGAATATGTTAAAGATTGTGAAGAAAGTAACGTCGCAGAACGTAAGAATAATTCAAATATATTATCCAAATTTTATGAGGAGAACGTATTAATGTGTCAAAAAATGTTTAATGATCCATCTAAAACTATTATGGATTATTTAAACGAATTCATTGCAAAAATAGGAGAAAAAATAGTAATAAGTAAGTTCGTTATTATGAAACTTGGAGAAGATGTTGTACAAGTAGTTACAAATAAGAGCTAGGTTTGTAATATTATCACAGTTTAGTACAATCTAAATATTACTTAAACATAAATTACTGTAATATAATTACCATATAATAATAAAGCTTATCAACAATTCTTGTCGTACTTATCTTTTACTTGTTTTTTAAAAAATGTTTAATATAGAAGACATTCGATCTAAAATGAGTGAGATAGTGAAATCATTTGTTGATGATTTAAGAAGTATTAGAGTTAATAGATTATCAATCGATATGTTTGAAAGAATTCAAGTCGATACTACTATTGAATACGGAGCAAAAATGAATTTACAATCTCTCGCAAGAATTGTTTTATTAGGTAGCAACAAAGCAGAAATAGAAGTATGGGATTCTAATATTGTAAACAAAGTAAAAGTTGCGATAGAAAGTTTGTCTATAGGCTTTATTGTTTCTCAGAGTTCTGATAGAAAAAATGTGCTTATCGTATCCCTACCACCCATGACTCAAGAAGTTAGGGAAAAAGTATTAAAACAACTATCAAAAATGCTTGAAGAAAAAAAAATAAGTTTGAGGAATGTTAGACAACAATATAACAACATGTTAGATAAGATGGAAAAAGTTTCTGAAGACGAAATACGACGCTTAAAAGATTTAGTATTAAAGGAACTCAAAAGACACGAAGAACAGCTAGATGAATTAGCTGAAAAAAAAAGAGAACAAATTATTCAAATTTAGTTTTAAATTTAAGTCCATACAGTTTGTGTAAAACATGGATCTATTATTTACTTTGCTTGTACTTTTACTTATTTTAGGTATATCTATTTTTGTTCACGAGCTAGGACATTTTGTAGCAGCAAAACTTGCTAGGGTACCAGTAAAAGAATTTGCAATTGGATTTGGTAAAACGTTGTTTTCTAAGACCTATCTAGAAACAAACTATAAAATTAACTTAATACCTCTTGGCGGATACGTTCATCTCGAAGGTGAACATTCAGAAAGTACATCAGAAAATTCTTTCAGAAATAAGCCATTTATCACTAAGACGTTTATTCTTATCTCAGGAGTTACAATGAATCTAGTTTTAGCTGCTACTTTGTTAAGCATTTATCTAATTGCTAATAACTTTAAATTTGGATTATTGCCTAAATTTGTCGACCATAATTTTATGTCGGTTGTAGACCAAAAAACAATACTACCTTTAAATATAGTAGATGTTTTACCTAATTCTAATGCTGACACTTTTTTAAATGTAGGAGATGTTATTGTATCTATAAACAATACTTTTTTTACTAGTTTTGAAGAATTTCTAAATATCTTAAATCAAAATATAGACAAAAATATTTCTTTAGGCTTGATAGATCTAAATACATACGAAATTAAAAATATAAGCTTGTTTATTGATTCAAAAAGAATAATACAAGAAAAAGGAATCTTAGGAGTCAAATTTTCATTTAACAATACTCAGTTACAAACACCAATCTTCTTATTGGAATACGAAAAAAGTGTATTTTCACCTATTTTTCTAACTGTTGACTTATTTATTTATCAGATAAAAGCAATGAACTCAATCATATCAGAAGCATTGCAAACCAGAGATTTCCAAAAAGCAACACAATCTTTTGGAGGTATTCCAGCTATTACTGATCAAGTTAATACAATAGTACAATTTAGATTGTTTGAAGTAATTTTACCATTTGTTGCTTTCATAAATATATCCTTGGCATTCATAAATATTTTACCAATACCAATGTTAGACGGTGGAATGATTCTAATATTTTTTATAGAGTTTTTATCACGTAAGCGTATTTCTGATAAAACTATATCTATAATTAATTTAATTGGTTTTATCTTTTTAATGTCGCTTGTTATATTTATAAATGTAAAAGATATAATACAACTTGGATGGATAGAATCTATATTAAATTTCTTAAAATCTATATTTAATCGTTAAAAGATAAATTAGACATATTTGCGTTTTTATATAAAAAATAATAAAATGAAAATAAAAATGTAACGTCAAACTAAAATTAGTATGTTTTATTTCGTAAATAACATCGTTGTATGTCTGTTGTAGTAAATAACTCAAACATTGATTTAGCTTTACGATTGTTGTGGCGTGAAGCAAATAAAGAAGGTATATTCGAAAAAACAGAAGAGTTAAGATACTATATGTCTCCTTCCGAAATAAAGCACATGAAACTAAGACGCTTAATTAGATACAAAAAAAGACAAAGAAAAATGAAAAAAGGTATAATGCAAAAACGAGTTGTTTTGCATAGAAGATTGTTATCTAAGATCCACTGAAAGCAGCAAGTGTATAGTTCTTCTGATTATTAGTAAAAATGACATTATGTCTTCTGAAGTTTTATATAGGAAATATAGAGCTACGAGTTTTCGCGAAGTATATGGCCAAGAAATTATTGTAAATTTAATTAAAAATTCCATTATCAATAAAAAAATTTCACATGCATATCTTTTTTGTGGTCCGCATGGAGTCGGAAAAACATCTTTAGCCAGAATTTTTGCAAAAGCAGTAAATTGTAAAAATTTTGACACTTATCAAGATGTCTGTAATGAATGCGATAACTGCAAACTGATTAATTTAGGGCAAGCAATTGATATACAAGAAATTGATGCTGCATCGAATCGTAGAATAGATGACATACGTAATATCATAGATACAATTAACTATTTGCCAAGACAACTGTATAAAAAAATATACATAATGGATGAAGTTCATATGTTAACTAAAGAAGCTTTCAATGCTTTGTTAAAAATACTAGAAGAACCACCTGATCATGTACTGTTTTTGTTAGCCACAACCGAACCACATAAAGTGCCTTTAACAATACTATCCAGAGTTACTCGTTTAAATCTAACATTTTTAAAAAAACAAGATTTAATAAACAAAATAAAAAAAATTTTAGATCACGAGCAAATACAATATACTGAAAAATCCTTGGAAATTATTTACGATCTATCACATGGCTCCTTACGTGATGCTGAAAGTATTTTATTTAAAATTATAAATGCAGTATCTGATAGTAAATATATTACTGAAGAAGTAGTCTATAACACAGTTGGGCTGACAGCATTTGATAAAATAGAAAGTTTAGTTCAAAATTTGATACGTAAAAAATACGATTTAGTACAAAAAGATATACCACAGATATTAGTTTATGAATCAAATATAGAATATATTGTAGAGTCTATGATGTCGTTTTGCACCAAAACGATAATACACAATTTCTCTAAAGAACAAGAATCTTTTTTAGATAAAAGTATATCTTTTTTACTGGATTGTTTAATAGAACTACGTAGTAATCTAAAAAATCTCAATAATAAAGAACTAGCTCTTGACATTTTCTTAATAAAATATTTTGGTGAAGATATATCCAGTACAGAAATGAATAATAGACAAATTAATAACTTTAGTAATGTTACATCTACCAACAATACAAAAGACAATAATGCAGATTACGTTAATTTAGAAAATAATTTAAGTAACTTGCAAAGTGGTCACGCAATAAATGACGAGTCTAATCTATCACACAATACACAGCACAATTTAGGTATTGATTTAAAACAGACTGATCAAGGTAATTTAGTACAAATGTTGTTGGACATTATAAAATCTTCTAACAAAAGGTTATTTTCTTGTTTATCAAAGTCTTTAATTGATTTAGATATAACTAAACATGTTCTTACAATAAATGCTGATAATAACAGTAAAATTATATTGGATAATGTAAAATATCAAAATCTGATTAAAAAAGCTTATATAGAAACTCTAGAAAAGATAGGTAGTAATTCTTGTAACTTAGATGAAAACTCATGTAAAATAATTATAAATTATATATCGCTGAGTGATTCTGTATCGAAGCAGATGTATTTACATCAAGAAATGCAAGGCATTTCAGATAATACATTTTCACAAGAGCGAGAGCAGTATGGTCAACATATTAATATGTATGATAATGTAGATAATTCTCAAATTATTGAAAATATTTTTTAGTTAAAAAAGTATGGGTTTATTCAATACTGCCAAAATGATACAACAAGCTATGCAAACAAAGAAAAAAATGCAAAAAATACAAGTAGTAGGCTATAGTGGTATAGTTAAGGGAATAGTTTTAGATGGCTTGTATAATGTGCTTGATATTAAAATTAACGTAGATGAACTTGCTCAAAGATTTAATTTAACTCAGCAGCAAAGTCAACAGATAGCAGAAACTTTAGAAAAAGATATAAAAGCATCTTTTAAAAGAGCTTCAGATGAATTACGTAAACAGATAACAAAGGTAACGCCATTAGATGAGTTAAAAAAAATGTTAGAATAAGGTTTTACCAACAACACGTAGAATATATGATGTAGAAATTTTATAGTATATTTATCATGGATATTGTACCAAAAGAGTTAATGCACTTAATATCTTTTTTCCAAAATATTGAGGGAGTAGGTAGTAAATTAGGACAAAAATTATCATATAGCATAATACTGGAACCTCAGAAAATAGATGAATTAGTTAATATATTACACCAAGTTAGATTAAAAGTAGGAAGATGCACTATTTGCGGTAATATAGCAACAAAAAGTGAAAATAATAAATTTATTTGTAGTATATGTAATCAGCTAAATACCCGTAATTCCAAACAATTAATGATTGTAGAAAACGTTTTTTCATTGCTTTCATTTGAAAGTTTGGGGTTTTATAATGGACACTATCATATCGTTGGGCGACTAGTGCATCCAACACATAACATTGACGATCTTAATTTTAGTTTATCTAGTTTAGTAAGTAGAATTATACAAAGCCAATATGAAGAAATAATTTTTGGGTTATCTAATTCATTAGAAGCAGAGTTAACTATATCTTTAATACTTAAATTACTTAAAGATAACAAACTTGATTTTAAAAATGTAAGAATATATAAGCTTGCATCTGGAATACCTAGTGGTGTAGATATAGAGAACGTATCAAATAAATCGTTATTAGATTCTTTAAGAAATAAAATACTAATAGATATAAAGTAATATCTAGTAATATAAAAAATTATTTTTAAAATGTAATATTTTGTTGTATAATAGAACAAGTAGAAATTAAAGCTTAAAGCTAGACTTTGTTTATTTTGAAATTATAATTTTGTATTTGTAGATAAAAATATGAGAAGGTATGAACTAATGATTCTAACAAAGCCGTTTACTAGTGAAGAGTTTAGAAACAATTTTTTGCCAAAATTACAAAAAAAAATAGAAAATATTGGAGGTAGCATAAATTTGTTAGAATTTATTGGTAAAAAGTTATTAGCGTACAAAATAAAAAATTTTAGCGAGGGGTTGTACGCTTTGTTTAATCTTGAAATCCCCCCTTCAAAAATTAACGATCTTAAGTCTTATTTTAATTTAAATCAAGATATATTAAGATATTTAGTAGTGAGATTAGATTAATATTATTATAGATTTTATTTTTAATTAATATAGTATATGGCACGAATTAGATCTCTCAATAGGGTTTTCTTAATAGGTAATTTAACACGTAATCCAGTGTTAAAAAAAACTAATAGCGGTGTAAGTGTTTGTACGTTTGGTATAGCTACAAATACTACTTGGAAGAGTAAGGATGGATCAATCCAAGAACGTACTGAGTATCATAATTTGATAGCATTTAATAAACTAGCAGAAATATGTGCGAAAGTTTTATCGGTTGGCATGTTAATTTGGGCAGAAGGTGAAATAAGGTCAAGAGTACTTACTGACGAGTCGGGTAAAAAAGTTTATAGAGTTGAAATTAAATTGAACGATATCACTGTTTTAGATAACAAAAAGAGTAAAAAGTTAGAAAAAGTAATTGCTAACAGTGATACTGCTAATACTTCAGTAGAGAATTTATCATCTGAAGATATAAGCTTAGAGGAAGAAACAGAAACTTCGTTCTAGTTAAAATGATTTATAATAATGTAAAGTTTACTACTAATTTTACTTTGTGTTTATCTTTTTGAAATATATTATTAGATATGTTGTTCTATGGATGTGTCTAATATATCTAAATCTAGTAAATCTTCTTGTCCTTTTACTGATCCAAGTGTAATAGATTACAAAAATGTAGGTTTATTAAAAAAATATATTTCAACAAGGGGTAGAATATTACCTTCGTCTAAAACTGGAGTTTGTTCTAAGTGCCAAAGAAAATTATCGTTAGCCATAAAAAGAGCTCGTTATATGGCTTTACTACCATTCACACAATATGTTTAATTATTTAAAATTCTGCCTATAGTTTCTGTAATTTAGTTTTTTCTATAGCTTTAGTGTGTCTATTTCAATTTATCCGTGTTGGTATATTATATACTGCCTTGATAAATGTTTAATTTAAATTTATACTAACTTGTGTTTTTTATTCTATTATTATTTTAAAACGTATATATAACTATATATAACAATCATGTCAAAGATTTATTTATCAAAACTTGTACTTGTTATTGTATTGTTGGTGACTCTTTTTTTAGGTGTCGTGTTAGGGTTGATAATATCAAATATTAGTAGTTTTAATGTATATAATGTCTTACAAAATCAACAAAATCAATTTAAGAGTTCTAATTTAAACTTTAAAAATGTAAATGTATCTACTATTAACGGTCAAGTTAATTTAAATGTAATTAATCAATTGTTATCTTTAATTAATGAAAATTACATATATGATTTGCCTTCCTTTAGACTGATAGAAGAAAATATAGCCAAGGGGCTAGTATCAGCATTTAATGACGAATATTTAATTTATTTAACAAAAGAGGAAAATGAAGCTTATGAAGCATCTTTAAACCCTGATTTCGAAGGTATAGGAGTAAGATTGCATTATAACGGAGAGTATACTGAAGTGTATGAAGTATTTTCACAGTCACCAGCATACAATGCAGGAATTTTAGCTGGTGATATAATAATATCTGTAGACAATGAAAATATGTATAGCAAAACTCCTGCATATGTTGCATCTAAAATACGTGGACCACAAGGTAGTGTTGTGTTAATTGAAGTTCTACGAGGTAAAGAAAACAAAAAATTTAACATACAAAGAGAAAAAATAGACGTAGAAAACGTTTATTATTCAAATCTTGGAAATAATATTTATCATATTACTATTAATCAGTTTTTAGATGAATCTCCTTTTCAGTTTAATGAAAGCTGGGACAAATTAGTTAATAACGTCTCCGCAGGTTCTCCAAAAGGAATAGTGTTAGATTTAAGAAATAATAATGGTGGCTTTGTATATAGCGCTAGATACGTAATTGATGAGTTCATAAAAAAAGATTCTATTATTTTGCTAGAGCAAAAAAAGAACTCAGAATTAAAAACTTACAAAACTGTAAGAGATGGAAAATTTGAAAATATTCCTTTAGTTGTTCTAGTAAATCAAAATACGGCGTCAGCAGCAGAAATATTTGCACTTGCCATACGCGACAATTCTAGAGGTATTTTAGTTGGTACATCAACTTTAGGTAAAGGTATAGAACAACAAAAATTCGATAACTTAATTAATGGAGCATCAATAATAATACCTTTTCAGAAATGGCTATCTCCTAATGGTACCAATGTTAATAAATCTAATCCAGTAAAACCAGATTATATCGTAGATTTAGATAAACAAAAATTTTATAAAGACAAATACGATTCACAATTACAGTTTGCAGTACAATACTTATTACAAAATATATAAAACAAAATTATTAAGTTGTTTTATGTATTCTTGAATATATACTTGAATATAAATTAATTGCTAAATTTTAATTGATCTAGTCTAATTTGTTTGTTTACTGTTTCAAGAATATCGGATAAATCTCCATTTAAAATTTCTTGTATATTAAACCAACTTTTATCTATTCTATGATCAGTTACTCTAGATTGATTAAAATTGTAAGTACGTATCTTAAAAGCTCTGTCATTACCTTTTATTATTTCATTTCTAAGTTTTTGTTCCATTTGTTTGTTTTTTTGATATTCTAAGTCCATTAATCTAGAGTATAATATTTCCATAGCCATCTCTCTGTTTTGTAGTTGAGATTTTGTTGCTTGACAACTTACAACTATATTTGTTGGTAAGTGCGTAATTCTTACCGCAGAATCTGTTGTATTTACTGATTGACCACCCGGCCCACTAGATCTAAAACAATCTATTCGTATGTCTTCAGGTTTTATTACTATGTTATCATTTTTCTTAAGTTTTGGTATAACTAAAACTGCTGCTGTCGAAGTATGTATTCTACCTGATGCTTCTGTTATTGGTATTCTTTGGACTCTATGTATACCACTTTCAAATCTAAACTTACTAAAACTACTTTTATCATCAACGCTGAAAGATACATAATTTATTCCACCCTCTAAATTATATTCTATCTCATAAATAGTATATTGGTAATTATGTTTGTTTAAGTATTGTACATACATTTTATATAGATCTTCAGCAAATATACATGCTTCTATACCTCCTACACCTGGTTTAATTTCGAAAAAACATGGTTTGTCATCGTTATCTAATTTTGGTATCAACAGATTTTCAATTTTGTCTATTGTTTTTCTTAGTTCTTCAGTTAGTAAGTTATTTTCTTCTTGAACCAGTTCTTCAAAGTCTTTATTTTGTCGCATTAAATCTATATTTTGTTGATACGTAACTATAATTTTTTCTACTTTGATATATAACGAAAATAGTTCCTCATATTTACTTTGTTCTTCATAAATTTCTTTAAGTTTATCCCTATCTTTAAAAAGATCTTCATTTAATTCATAAATTTTGGATTGTATTATATGTAGCTTTTGCTGTATTTCAGAATCGTTTATGTAACTTTTTAATCTCTCAAATTTTTCAACTAATTCAGAAAACATAACACTATATTAAATATCTATAAAGATTATTTAATAACCTAGCAGAAAAAATAAATTAAAATAAAATAAATTAAAATAAAATAAATTAAATTAAATTAAATTAAGTGAAGTAATTGATTTAAAATAAGTAAAGCCTACAATGATAGCTATTTAAATTTTGCTAACATGTCTTTCAATGTTAAGTTAGCGGGAGAAGTATTGTTCTTGTCTTTTTTTTGTTTAGCTTTAATCTTATTTTTCTTAACGTAACTTGGATTTGCTTTTTCAAGTTTTTTATAAAAAGCATTCACTCTGTTATCTACATCAACGATTAGTTCTTGCCCAGTAAAAAATGGATGATTGCCTGACCATACTTCTACGTTCATTTCTTTAACTGTTGAACCAACTACCATTACAGTTTTCCCATTTACTTTAATTTTTGCGTCTTTGTACCATTCAGGATGTATACCTTTTTTCATAGCACATTTATAATAATATTTAATAACTAAAATACTTAAAGTGTGATAAAATTGCTAGATACTGGTAATTATAACATACAAATTTATATATATTTGACGATAATTGCATTATCTATTGCACATAAATTTTATCTGTCTACTTTTTTTTAGTATGTTTACTATAGAAATACAAAAAAATGATTTAGGTAATTGGTGTATATTATTCCCGGATATTAAATTAGAGTTAAATATATTGCTATCGAAAAATGTTACATCAAACTTATGTTACATTGATATTTTTTTCCGTACAATTTCTAATAATAAAAATACTAAAGTTGTGTCATATAATAGTAGTGCCGAGTCTTTGCTATATCAAATTAGTGCTCCAGGTGAATACGAAATAAAAAGTGTGTCGTGTTTTTGTTTTGAAGTACGAAATAACGATTACTCAGTTTATGTTGGGAAAATTAATACTATACTATTGAAGTTTCATAGTTTCTGCTTGTTTTTTTCAACAACACATGATTTAAAAGATACAATTGTGAATAATTTTATCGACCACGTTTTTTTAGTAATTGATCAAATAAATATAAAGTATTTGAGTGAATATTTTGAAAATTTCAAAAGTTTTAGCATAATTACAGATATTCCAGATATTGTTTCATATCTACAAAAATACGAAAAATTTAGTAATCCCGATAATATTAATTTGTTACGTACAAAATCTATAAAAATTAAAACTGATAATATTCTTAGTAGTTACCATTATAATACCAATTTAAATGAACATGTTAATAAACAATTAGTTTATGCTTTAGCATAAGACTATGAATGTTGTTCCTAACAACGAAGATGCTGAAAGAGCTGTACTGAGTTGTATGTTGCTAGATCAAAACGTTATCCCTTCTATTATAGAAAATCTTACAGAAGATTATTTTTATTTCCAGATAAATAAGAAAATTTATTCAGCAATTTACAACTTATTCCAAAAAAATAAACCAGTTGATATATTAACTATTTCTCACGAACTAAAAAAAGATGGTTCAGATAAAGATATAAGTTCGTATTTATCTGAACTATTGTCTTTTTTACCAACTTCATCCAATGTAAATTACTATATCGAAATTTTACGTGATAACTATATTAGAAGATCATTAATCTATTTTGCATCTAGACTTGATAAACAAAGTAGAGAAGAAAAAGACTTAAATAATGTAATAAATTTTTTGCAAAAAGAAGCTTTTTCTATATCAACAACTAGTATAAATCACGTTTTTTATGACGCAAAAACATTGATTGAAATGCAAATGGATAGAGCAGATCAGTTTGCAAAAAATCCTAATATGCTAAGAGGTATATCAACTGGATTTGATACACTAGATCAAGTTTTACAAGGATTACATAAATCAGATCTAATAATTATCGCCGCTAGACCTAGTGTTGGAAAAAGTGCTTTTGCTTTTGATATTGCAAGACACGTTGCAGTACAAGAAAAAAAAACAGTAGCGATTTTTTCTTTAGAAATGCCAGCTGTACAGGTAATAGAACGTATGTTGTCACAACAAACAGGAATTAATCTTTGGAACATTAGAATGGGAAAATTATCGGATAATGAATATATAAAATATAATGTAGGTGCATCTCAAATAGGAGAGTCAAAAATTTATATAGATGAAACTTCAGGAATTAATATATCTCAAATTAGAGCTAAAACAATGAAATTAATGTTGGAAAAAGGATTAGATTTGTTAGTAATTGATTATTTACAATTAATGCAAGGTAGTAGTGCTAATATTGAAAACAGAGCTTTAGAAGTTGGTGAAATATCTCGTTCTTTAAAGATATTGGCAAGAGAATTAAATATTCCAATAATAGCTTTATCACAACTCAACAGAGCTGTAGAGAGCAGACAAGACAAAACACCTCAACTATCAGATTTACGAGAATCAGGCTCTATAGAACAAGATGCTGATATTGTAATTTTTTTAGCAAGAGACGTTGTATCTGATCAAAAAGATGCTTTTGCTCAAACAAATTCTGAAAATAGTAATAAAATAAAAGTAGATGTTATAATAGCAAAACATAGAAACGGTCCTACTGGTAAAATTAACTTGTATTTTATACCTGAACAAACAAAATTTATTGATATGTAACTATATTATTATGTGATTTAATATATATTAAGATATTACAGAAAATAAATAGACCTAAATGCTAAATCTTGAACAAAGATTACTAAATAATTTTTGTTATGCCGAAGTGGTGGAACTGGTAGACACGTCGGACTCAAAATCCGATTCTCTTAAAAAGAGAGTGAGGGTTCGAGTCCCTCCTTCGGTACTCTGGTGATTAATTTTATTTATATTAGCTAATTTATATATAAAATGCTAGTATGGAAGAATTAATAATTTCCTTAGTAACTTCTAATATTAATTATAAAAATATATTAATAGTTGTTTTATTGTTTTTTGCTGTGCAATGGTTAATTTTATCTATATGGATATTTTTTGATATAAAATATAGATTCAAAAGTTTAATAATAGCTATTATATTTACTCTATGCTTACTACCTTTTAATATCCCATTTCTTATATTATATGTTCTTTTACGACCAGAAAGATATGAAGATGACAATAATAGAAACTACTACACCTTTAATAACCAAGTAGTTCCTGTTTTAAATGTCAATGTAGATGATTTAAACAAAACTATTACAGTTTTTATCAAAATAGATGAATTATCTAATACAAGAGATAATAAGTCGATACAGAACGTAAAAAATCAAAATATAGACGCACAAAATAACAAAGACAAGATAAATAAAGATCAAAAAGAACAATCAAAGATTTCTGGTAAACATAAAATTAAAAAAGTAATACTTATTCCAATCAATTTGTTAGCTAAACTAAAAAAAATTTGCATATCCATATTTAAATTATCAAAAAAGACATTCTTTATAACTAAAAATCAAATACATAAAAAATTCATTATAAAAACAATCAAACAACATAAAAAAGATGATAAAAAAGTAGAAAAATAGAGTAATTTATTTTTATTGTTTATTGGTTTAATAAACCTTTCTCATGTTTTATTATACAAAAAAATATAATGTAACTCACAAAAAAAACTATAAGCATAATCACATAATAAACAAGATATACAAATTATTTATAAACGTATCAAAAATACAGTTGTCTAAAAATGTATTT